>SYDJ01000078.1 GCA_005801205.1 Gammaproteobacteria bacterium | reverse complement strand
CGACAATGCGAAAACGTTTTTGATCGCCGTTATCATTTTCAATTTCTACCCATGCGCCAAAAAATACTTTGCCTTCTTGCACGGGGGAATATTCAACTACTTTAAGATCTTCAATACATTTGCGTAGGTAACGCACTCTGCGGTCAATTTCACGCAATCTTTTCTTGTTGTATTGGTAGTCTGCGTTCTCTGAGCGATCACCAAGGCTTGCCGCCCAGGATACTTTTTGCGTGGTATCTGGCCGTTCTACACGCCAGAGGTGATCTAATTCGGCTTTGAGTTTTTCTAAGCCTTCTTTGGTAATGAGGGGAGTTTTCATATTTTTTATAGGAGCACTGATGAATATTAAACAGAAGAAACTTGGCGATTATTCGTACTCACCATCCCTCTGCCAGAAATAATTGCGGGCGATTGTAGCACTTATTTCCACGTGAAAATCACAGCCACTCTGTACGCAAAAGCTCGGATGTGACTGGCAGTGATATCACTCTTAATTAAATGTCACACTATTAATTAAAAGGATACCCGTTAGCGGGCATCCCTTTTTTGGATAACATGAGCACTTCTTAGATCACCACAGGTTTATTAGCCAGCTCATCCTTATCATCTGCCGCTCTGGGGAAATGCGCAGCCAAGTGCTCCGTTATAGAATTGATGCCAATACACGCACCCTGTTTGAAATTCCCCGCTGCAAAATCACTTTCCATTTTGCGGCAGATTTTTTGCCATTCCTCGGTGCCAACTTTGGCGTGAATGCCACGATCCGCCACAATTTCCACGGCATGATCGGCTAGCAATAAATAAATGAGTAGGCCGTTGTTGTGTTCGGTATCCCAAATACGCAATTGCGAAAAAATATCTAGCGCACGTTCTTGTGCAGATTGATCTTTAAACAGCGGTGCTCCATCAAGCGCAGCTTCAACGACAAACCTGATTTCCCCTGCGTGCATTGTTTCGCTGGCTTTAATTTCTTTTTCAATGGCATCCAGCGTTGCGGCAGGAAAACTTTTATTCACTTGCCAGCGAGTCATAAGAAAATGCTTGGCGATACGTTTAATATTCATGCTTACCATCTCCCCGAAGCGCCACCGCCACCAAAACCGCCACCTCCACCACTGAAGCCACCTCCTCCGAAACTGCCTCCACCAAATCCACCGCCACCGCCCCAGCCTCTGCCGCCTCCACCACCGCCTCCATTGCTAAAAAGAGTAAATAGAAAAGCAGCCAGACCTGCTAACACAGCCATACCAAAGGCACTCATAAATATCCAAACAATAATGCCAATAATTCCACCGGTTGCCAAAGCACCTAAAAACTTACCCAGAATTGCGCGCAGCGTTCCACCCACAGCAAAGGCGATTAAAATAATAATGGGGAAAAATTGTGAGCCGTTTTGACTGCCACTTCCACTTTTATGTGAAGGTGGAGGTAAAGGCTCGCCGTCTATTACGCGCAGCATTTGTTGCACGCCAGCCATTATGCCGCCGTTAAAATCGCCCTGTTTAAAATAAGGTGTAATGGTTTCGCTAATGATACGTTTGCTAGTGATATCCGTAAGCGCGCCTTCTAAGCCATAACCCACTTCAATACGTAGCGTACGATCATTTTTTGCGATTAACAGAATTACACCGTCATCCACTTTTTGACGGCCCAACTTCCACGCGTCTGCAACACGAATGGAGTATTGTTCAATCGCCTCTGGTTCAGTCGTGGGCACAATAAGTACGGCGACTTGGCTACCTTTTTTCGCTTCAAACTCACGCAGTGTTTGTTCCAACTGTGAGATTTCAGCAGGACTAAGCGTTGCCGTTTGGTCGATAACATGGCCTGTCAGTTTGGGCACTGCAATTTCTGCTTGGGCGCTAAAGCACGCGCCTATTGCTAGCCATAAAAGTAAAAGCGCCAGCAGCTGCGTTTTTATCTTACTCATTTAGCATCGCTCTGCGGCTGTGCAGGTGCTGCATCAAAATTCACTTTAGGCGCAGTAGAAATTTCTTTTTCATTTTCTACCGTGAAGTTAGGTTTAACATCGTAACCAAATATTTTTGCGGTGATATTGCTGGGAAACGAACGCACAGCAACGTTATATTCTTGAACATCCTTAATGTAACGATTACGCGCTACTGTAATGCGGTTCTCTGTACCGTCAAGCTGTGCTTGCAAATCGCGGAAGTTTGCATCGGCTTTTAATTGCGGATAATTTTCTGCAACCACCAATAAGCGCGAGAGTGAACTGGTCAGCTCACCCTGCGCGGCTTGAAACTTGGCAAAGGCCTCTGGGTTGTTAACCAGTTCAGGGGTAATTTGCGTGCTACCTACTTTTGCGCGCGCATTGGTTACGCCCAAAAATACGGATTCTTCGTGTGAGGCATAACCTTTTACGGTGCTCACCAAGTTGGGTATTAAATCTGCACGGCGCTGATATTGATTTACAACTTCAGCCCAGCTGGCTTTAACCTGTTCGTCAGATGATTGAAACTTGTTGTAACCACAACCCGATAGGCACAGCATTAAAAGCCCCGCCAAGAATACTTGTGAAATTCGCATATTGTTTCTCCTAAAATTGCTCACTTAAATTACAGAATATTGTTGATATGGCCGTTTGACGCATCTAACGATCATGACTGATAATTCTAACCAGAATTATTAATCAATACCCAGAATCAATTCATTTAAAAATAGGTAATTACGCTCACTTTTTACCGAGTTCAATCCCTCCATCATAGACTGGGGCAGCATAGCTTGATGTATCATAGGCTGATTCATCATAGATCGATGTAAGGAGAACTATGAAAGCAAATTTGCAACCGACTATATCACGCCGACACTTTGTAATGGGTGCATCATCTGCACTTGCACTAACATCCCTGCCTTTTTCACAAATAACGTTTGCCAATTCACTCGCACCAACGGCGAACGCCAAGGTTTTAAGCGGTAACCAATTTGATTTGCAAATTGGTTACCAAAAAGTGAATTACACCGGTAAAGCGTGCGTAGCAACCACCGTAAATGGCAGCTTACCTGCACCGATTTTGCGTTGGAAAGAAGGTGAGCGCGTTAAGCTGCGTGTTACCAATAATTTGCACGAAGACAGTTCCATTCACTGGCATGGCATTGTGCTGCCCTCCACTATGGATGGCTCCCCCGGTTTTGATTTTGCGGGCATAAAACCCGGTGAAACCTTTGACTATGAATTCGATGTAAAACAAAACGGCACCTATTGGTACCACAGTCATTCGGGCTTCCAAGAACAAACCGGTTTGCTCGGTGCCATTATTATCGACCCCAAAGAACCAGACCCTGTTGCTTATGACCGCGATATGGTCGTATTACTTTCCGATTGGACAGACA
Source organism: Gammaproteobacteria bacterium (assembly GCA_005801205.1). Taxonomy (GTDB): domain Bacteria; phylum Pseudomonadota; class Gammaproteobacteria; order Pseudomonadales; family Cellvibrionaceae; genus Cellvibrio. Next base: position 35,699 of record SYDJ01000078.1, on the reverse strand, counting down.
CAGCCCCCGATAAAATTTATGCAACGCTCAAAAAAATGAGTCACTACTACAACTATCGCGAACGCACAGTAGGCGATTTTTGGAGCGACGTGAAAGCCAAAGGTTTTGCAAAAACCTGGAATGAGCGTGCGATGTGGAACAAGATGCGCATGAGTGATACGGATATTGCCGATGTCACCGGCTACACCTATTTGATGAACGGCATTACACCCGCACAAAACTGGCTGGGTTTATTCAAAGCCAATGAAAAAATTCGTTTGCGTTTTATTAACGGCGCCGCCATGACGATTTTTGATGTGCGCATTCCCGGATTAAAAATGACAGTGGTCGCCGCCGATGGCCAAAATATTCAGCCAGTCACTGTAGATGAATTCAGAATAGGAACTGCTGAAACCTACGATGTAATTGTTACACCCGAAGCAGAAACTGCTTACACCATTTTTGCGCAAAATATTGATCGCACCGGTTTTGCACGCGGAACACTTACAACAAATCCACATTTAAAAACTGAAATTCCCGCAATGGATCCTGCTCCTGTTTTAAGTCATAAAGACATGGGCATGGATATGAGTGGAATGGATCATAGTCAACATACTGCAGCGCAGAGTAATGCGATTGATCACAGCGCTCATACTCTTAGCAGTGCTGTTGAAGATCACAGCGGTCACGATATGGGCACGATGGCAGGCATGGATCACAGCGGCCATGTTATGAACGCTATGAAGCCCGAACCACAAGCGATGAGCAGTCTCGCCAAAGCAGGATTCGGCAGTAACTTTGACACTAACGGAAAAGTTATTCACCCCAAAACTGAATTTGGCCCGCAAGTAGATATGCATGCAGAATCACCCGCGAGTGGGCTTGCAGACCCGGGGATTGGCCTGCGCCATAACGAGCATCTCTATGGCCGAAAAGTACTTACCTATGCTGACTTACGCGGCCTTGAACCCACACGCGACAAACGCGAACCTACACGCGAAATTGAATTACATTTAACCGGCAATATGTATCGCTATATGTGGTCGATGAATGGCCAACGTTTTATGGAGGCCGCGCCGCTAGAATTTAAATTCGGCGAGCGCGTGCGCATTATTCTCGTCAACGACACCATGATGACCCACCCCATTCACTTGCACGGCATGTGGAGTGAAATAGAAACGGGCGACCCGGATTTTATTCCGCGCAAACACACCGTACTGGTACAACCCGGTTCAAAAATTAGTTATTTACTGACTGCCGACGCCAAAGGCCGCTGGGCGTATCACTGTCATCTGCTCTACCACATGCTCGGTATGATGCGTATGGTTAAGGTGATATAGGAGATTTATGATGAAAAAACATTATGCGAAAAATTTCATCGCCACACTCATCGCCGCCAGTTTTTATTTACCCTCGGCCCTCGTATACGCAGATGAACATAGTGGTGCACATGAAATGGAAAGTGTGCACGATCATGGCGATAATCCCATCGTCACCAAAGTTATGTTTGATCGACTTGAATTACGCAATATTGATGGCGCAAACCCATTGATTATTGAGGCGCAAGCATGGATTGGCAACGACCTAAACAAATTTTGGCTGAAAACAGATGTTGAAAAGCGCGATGGAGAAATTGAAGAGGCTGAAGTGCAAGCGCTTTATAGCCGTGCTATTGCGCCTTATTGGGATCTGCAATTGGGTATTCGCCATGATATAAAACCGACACCAACCCAAACTTGGGGCGTATTGGGTGTCCAAGGCCTTGCACCCTATTTCTTTGAAGTGGATGCGGCTTTTTTTGTGGGCGAATCCGGCAAAACCGCACTGCGTATGTCAGCTGAATATGAATTTTTATTTACACAAAAACTTATTTTATCGCCGGAGCTCGCCGTGAATCTCTACGGCCAAAATGACTGGGAAACTGGCACAGGTTCAGGGCTATCGGATATTACCGCCGGCTTGCGTTTACGTTATGAGATAAAACGCGAGTTTGCACCCTATATAGTGGTGAACTGGAGTAGGCAGTTTGGTACAACTGCCAATATAGCTGAGAAAAAAGGAGAATCCACTCGCGATACCACACTGGTGGCAGGTGTGCGAATGTGGTTTTAACTGATAGGCTTATTTAGTGCGTGTATCACGTGGCTAGAAAGCGTAGCTTAGTGATATTGTTCATAGGCTATAATTTTTAACATCACCATTTTTTGTCTTTTTATCTTTACATTCTCGCTGCAAGAAAAGTGTCATAAGTCTTTGTTAGTCTCGGCCGCAATCAATACACTTGCGAGACTCCCACAAATTGAAACTCTCTTACTTAATATCTACTTTGTTATTTTTAGCTGTCTTAAGTAGCTGCGATAGCAATCACCTACCGAAGGTCGCCCCTGAAAAACGCACAGTGGTTTCAAATGAATTAATTACCAATTTGGAAGCCCCTATTCCCACCCAGTGCTACACCAAAACCGAAAATCGCCACAACCCGTGCTATACCTGCCACCAAATTTATGACCGCAGCAAGGGCGATGTACGCATGAATCAACTGGATGATGGCGGCTTACAAGGTGGCTATTTATTTTCAGAAGAAGGCTTAAACAACCACTGGAAAAATCTATTTGTAGACCGCAGCGAATGGCTAGAAAAAGTGAGTGATGAAGCCATTCAAAGCTACGTCAATACCGAAAACTACAGCCAACTTTCAAAAAAATTAAGCTCCCGCAACTGGAAGGGTTTTATCCCGGATTTACAAGATTACGATAAAGCCGCACTGGCATTTGATGAGCAAGGTTTTGCCAAAGACGGTACTCATTGGGTTGCTTTTAATTACAAACCCTTCCCCGGCACCTTTTGGCCAACCAACGGCTCTACCGACGATGTTGTTATTCGTTTACCAAAAGCCTTCCGCGAATTAAACGGCCAATACAATCGCGATATTTATTTACTCAATTTATCCTTAGTGGAATTAAATATTAAAAATCTTAACACCATCGCCATTACGGAGCGCAATGAAGCAAGCTTGGGTTTTGATATAGATGGCGATGGATTGCTCACCAAAGCAACCTCACTTAAAAAACAAGAGTTTTATGTAGGTGATGCCCGCACCGTAAAAATGGCGGCGCAACAATACCCAGAAGCAACAGAGCTTATGCATTCCGTACGCTATGTGGGCAGCGATGATAAAGGCAATATTTTTGTACCGGCACGCATGAAAGAATTGCGCCACATGAAAAAAATTCGCGTGCTGGAAGCCTATGATTTAGAGAGCCGTTACGCCCGCGAACGCAAAGAAAAAACCTTGGAAGAACTACCCCATTACAATGACCACGGCGAATTGGGAATGGAGAATGGTATGGGCTGGATGCTGCAAGCCTATATTGAAGATTACGACGGCGAACTTAGACCACAAACCCATGAAGAACGTTTTAACTGCATGGGCTGCCACGCTGCGATTGGCGCAACCATTGATCAAACCTTTGCACTTGCACGCAAAGTTACCGGCGAAAAAGGTTGGGGCTATATCAATTTAAAAGGCATGCAGGATGCGCCAAGTGTAAGCGAATCAGGTGGTGAAATTCTTCACTACTTACAGCGCTCTGGCGGTGGCAGCGAATTTAGAGAAAACCCCGAAATGCTCACGCGCTGGTTTAAACAAAATGGCTTAGTCGATGAAGAAAAAGTAAAAACGGCTGACGTCTACCAATTGATTACGCCATCAAAAGAGCGCGCAATCAAACTCAATAAAGCTTATACCCATATAGTGCGCCACCAAAGCTATATCTATGGCCGCGATGCAACTTGGGTACCCGCTGAAAATGTATTTAAAACGATTGATGAATCTGAGCCACCGCTGGCAGCAGAGTTTCGCTTTTATGATTGGGATATTCGCCTCAACTGGGACGTGAAATAAAACTGACCCATTACCGTCAAAAAAGCTTCAGTAAACTGCAACAAAAATCAAGCAAAACAGAAATAGTGGTTGTTTAGATTTAGGTTTCCAAAATTTCACATTGTGAGACCTATTATGAAAACGCTATTCACTAAAAAAATATTAGCAACACTACTAACCTCCGCAGTTTTATTAAGTGCCTGCGGTGGTGATGACGGTAAAGACGGTGCCACTGGCCCGGCAGGAGCAACAGGTACTGCAGGAGCAACTGGTCCAAAAGGCGATACAGGTGCGACTGGAGCAACAGGTGCTACAGGCCCTAAAGGCGATACAGGTGCAACCGGCCCACAAGGCTCGGCCGGATCTAACGGAACCGACGCTACGGCGCCCGCCAAATTGATCCGCCTTGCTACCACCCCCATGGGCTCTGAATTAACCGGTATGTTCAAGACTGACAACGGCGAATTCTTTTTCAACATACAACACCCTTCCGACACATTGCCCGGCGATGAAAAGAAAGCAGCAGTGGGTGTATGGAATGGTGTGGATCTCGACAAACTCGATCCTAAAATTTCACAAGTACCGGTACCGGTAAAAGGCTCTGCAGAATCACAAACCACCAAAGTTGCCATAGGTAGCTATCAAGCACTTGGCCGTGAAGGCGACACCTATGCTGGCGCACTACCATTTGGTTTTGGCCACATAACTAACCCAGCGGGCACAGCCAGCGTTAAACAATCCAACAATCCAGACTTCAATGCGTTTATTCCAAGCAACGCAACGGGGAGTGAAGGCTATTTGTTCAGTGCTTGGGAAGATCGCCCAGGTGGCGTAAGCCGTTTGAATATCGCCAAACAAAGTGATGGCACCTGGCGCGTAAACGATGCCATGAACGTCAATTTTGGCAACGTGAAAGGCACAATGATCAACTGCTTCGGTACTGTTTCTCCTTGGGGCACACCGCTAACCTCAGAAGAAAACTACGAAGCTGAAAACACCATTCGTTGGAACGACGTAACTTACTCTACCGGCTACCCTAACTATGCCGATGTCTTAAAAATTAAAGAGTATTTGGGCGGCACCTTCCCCAACCCATACGACTACGGCTACATCGTTGAAATTACCCAACCAAAAGCAGCAGCACCAGTTGCAGTTAAACACTTCACTATGGGTCGTTCCGCCCATGAAAACCCAGTCATCATGCCCGACAAGAAAACGGTTTACCTGACCGATGACGGCTCTAATAAAGGCTTCTACAAGTTTGTAGCCGATGTTGCGGGCGATATGAGTGCAGGCACCCTTTACGCCGCGAAAGTCACTCAAGATGCCACTAACGATACCGCAAAAGCCGGTTTTGATATTGAGTGGATCATGTTGGCGCACGCAAGCAACGCTCAGATTAAAACGTGGATTGATAGCTACAACGGTATTAACGAAAGCAATTATGTTTCAGGTGCAACTAACTACATTACCGATGCACAAGTGACTGCATGGGCAAACGGTACAGCACCAGATAACCGTGTAGCATTTTTGGAAACACTGCGTGCAGCCAAAGCCAAAGGCGCAACCGTTGAGTTTAATAAAATGGAAGGTATCAATATTAACTATGACGGCGTTAAAGATCGCAGCGTGCCATTCATGTATGTGGCTATGGCTGAAGTACGCGGTGCAATGGCTGACACCACTGGCGACATTCAAGTAAAAGAAAACCGTTGCGGTGCCGTTTATCGCTTCGGTTTAGATGCAAACTATAACGTTGATCGTATGCAACCCGTCATCGTAGGCGGCGCTTATAACGGCACCAGCACTACCGATAAATGCGACGTAAATGGTGTTGCTCAGCCAGACAATATTGAAGTCTTGGATGATGGCCGCGTGTTGATTGGTGAAGATACCAGCAACCACATCAATAATATGTTGTGGATTTACAACCCTGCCGGGGTGTAATTAAGCGTTAAATGAAAATCCACTCTGCCGTTAATCTGTAGAGTTTGCATGAAACACAAACAAGGACGTTTGTTGTTTAAGCCTAAGCAACTGGTCTACACTGAGGTGACGATTAAATCCCTACCTTAGAGACTAGCACATCATGAAATCCCTTCACCTTGCAGTAACTCTGTTAAGCCTAACACTCATTTCTTGCGCCCCTAAAAACACAGATGACAAACCGCAGGGAGTATTGAGCGAAGCGCAGAAGCAAACGCTTGATAAATCCAAAAATACGGAAGAGTTGTTGGATAAAGCGAATAAAGAAAGGATGAAAGAAGCGGATGAAACAGAAAAGTAATATTTGCTTAATAACCCTCAAAAAATGCTCAAAGAAGGGAGTCATCATCCCGTAGGGATCCAGTGACTTTGCCGTGTAAAAGACGCGGGATCCCTACGGGATGACGACTCCCCTATAAAATCAATAAAAATATAATTGACGCCAATCAACATAATGAGACCTTTGCACGAATCCTTTTTTGTTTAATTTTACTTCGTCATCCCCGGAAGGCGGGGATGACGATGAATTTTGTTTAGTGCAAAGCTCTCATAATAAGAAAAAAACGAGGTTACCCCAGCGCCAAACCTTGCTCACGATAATCTTTGATAAACACACCAAAAGTACCATCTTTAAGCGCGCGCTTAATTAAAAATGCTTTTTCTAGCGTTTGCTTTTCTACATCCGCCAAATCGACTAAAACATTTTTTGCGAGCGGTTTATCTTGGTTCTTAACCACAATAATTTTAGGCAAATGGCGAAACTTGCTATTAGTTTCAAATACAATCGCTACCAACCCATTAACCAACTCTACCAGCGTTCCAGGTGGATATAAGCCAACGCTCTTAATAAACTCCAACGCTAAGCGATCATCAAAATGTGTACCGCGATCTTTAAAAATAATTTTTAACGCTTCAGTGGAGGGAATACTCGGCGAGTAACAGCGGTCTGCCGTCATGGCATCATAGGCATCCACAATCGCAATCATTTTTGCCAACTCAGAAATGCCAGACGACTTTAAACCGCGTGGGTAACCAGTACCGTCCATTTTTTCGTGATGACTGTAGGCAACGTCAATCGTGCTATTGGGAATCCCAGGCGATGCCATGAGCAAATTGCGACCATGAATGGAATGCGCTTTCATAATGCTAAATTCTTTTTCCGTTAATGATGATGGTTTATTTAACACCTCCGGATCAATCTTCATTTTTCCAACATCGTGCAATAAACCGCACAGGCCAAGCTTTTCTAAATCAGCTTCACTCATGCCTAAGTGACGGCCAAAAGCAATCGCCAAAATACACACATTCAAACAATGTTCTGCTGTGTACTCATCTTGGCTGCGAATTTTTGACATCCATAAGAGCGCATCTGAATTGCGTAAAATACTGTGCACACAATCCTTCACCGTTTCTTTGGCTTGCTCAGAATTAATCACTCCACCCAACCGCAAATCATCCAGTAACGTGCGGGTGATTCGGCGGGCTTCACGATACGTTTGCAGCGCAGCAGAATGCTCTGCTTTAGTATCGACTTTATTGATATAGCTGACTTTTTTAGATTGCCCTCTGGCAACCGCACGCTGCTCTGGAGGAACCCATTCTTCACGCACAGCATCTATCCAAACATGCTGTGAATATTCAGCAATCGCATCTATATCATCCAAGCTTTCAATCACAAAGCCCTGCATTAGAAAGGGAGTTTCCAACCAAGGACGGTCAAGTTTAGACACAAACATGCCTATTTTGAGCTCGGATATATGAATCTTAATCGTCTTTTCAGACGATTTTACATAACCACGGCGTACTTCATTAAAATCCAAGTTGACCTCACTGCAAAGCGCAATCTGCCTAACCTACGGGAGTCAGGCGGCTATACATAATTAGATAGGCTAAGTTTAGCTGCTTTCAACTCTGGCAAAGAAAACAAAAAGGTCTAAGTAAAGGGAAAGTTATATCAAATACTTAACGGGATTTAGCTTCATCCCACAAAACCGTCATTTCGTCGATACTGGCTTCGGACATGGGCTTATTGAGGTGAGTTTCAATATAGTTGAAACGGCTTTCAAATTTTTGGCTGGCTTTGCGCAAGGCAAGCTCTGGGTCAATTTTTAAATAGCGGCTAACATTCACGACGGCAAAAAACAAATCGCCCAATTCTTCTTCAAGCGCTTCGTTATCATCTGCAATTAACGCCTCCTCCACTTCGATTAATTCTTCGCGCACCTTCGCGATAGGGCCTTGAACATCTACCCAATCAAAACCCACACTGGCGGCACGTTTTTGCAATTTTGCAGCTCGACTCAACGCGGGTAAATTAAGCGGAACATCCGCCAATAAACTTTGCACACCCTTTGCATCGCGCTCTTGTTGTTTAATGGCTTCCCAGCGCGCTTTTACATCGGTTGGCAAGGTATGGCGATTATCGATTTTGCTCGCCAAGGTTCCATCGGGAAATACATGCGGGTGACGACGCACTAACTTTTCGACAAGATCAGAAACCACTCCCGCAAAATCAAAACGGTTTTCTTCTTTGCCTAGTTGACTGTAGAAGATCACCTGAAATAATAAATCACCCAACTCTTCTTTGAGATGCACAAAATCCTGTTTCTCAATGGCATCCACCACTTCGTATGCTTCTTCCAATGTAGATGGCGCTATGCTGGCGTAATTCTGCTTAATATCCCACGGACAACCGGTTTGCGGGTCGCGCAAGCGTGCCATTAAATATAGAAGATCATCAGTGGAGTATTTGTAGCTGGTCATTTTAGTTTTCCAATATCACTGCGTAGAGAGCAAATTATCCATTCGTTCTAAATGCAAAATCAATGCGGCACTGTTTAAATTGAGCACTTGAAAATATTCTTCTGCCATTGGCTTTACACCGCTCACACTCGGCAGCGGCATGCGCTGCTCAACCATCATGTACAAACGTGGGATAAACATAAATTGTAACCACTGCGGGAAGTTTAACGTATCGATTGCAAAGGGTTGTGTACTAGCCAAGGCCTCTTCTGAAGGCGATTCAAATTCCCACAACTGCAAATCCCGCAGCTCTTTTTCCACATCCATTAAAATTTCTGCGACGGCGATGTGTTTTAACGACATAAATTTATTACCTATGAATTTTAACCCCCTCGGTAACTGCTCCTGCGTTACTCTACCTCCTGTATCCATACAGTCGTCCCAACCTCCCCCTCCACGAAGGGGAGGAGCTGAACTTTACTCCGCCCAGGAATTGAGCGAGCTTTTATCCCTTCCTTCTTACAAAGGATAAGAGAAGAACAGGTGCCGTTACTCCAAAAAAAGGGAGTCAAGCCCCTCCCCTTTTTCAAGGGGGAGGTTGGGAGGGGGTGCCTTTGCTCCAAAATAATGGAAGGGTTATTTATGCACCACCTGCGTAAAGGGCGGCAGCGAATTTAAAATCGATTTGCCATAGCGCTTGGTCAAAATACGGCGATCCAACAAACTGATTTTTCCGGTGTCGGTTTCAGTGCGCAACAAACGCCCGCAAGCTTGCACTAATTTTAATGAAGCATCTGGCACAGTGATGTCCATAAACGGATTACCACCGCGCGACTCCACCCATTCTGACAGTGCCGATTCAATCGGGTCATCCGGCACTGCAAATGGCAGTTTGGCAATAATCACATGGCGACAATAATCGCCGGGTAAATCTACACCTTCGGCAAAACTGGCGAGCCCAAATAAAATACTGCCCTCGCCGTCGTCAATTTTGCGTTTATGTTGCGCCAGCATTTCCTGCTTTGAGTTATCGCCTTGAATTAAAATTAAATCGCGCACACTGTCTGGCATTTCGTCATAGACTTCTTGCATTTGTCGGCGCGATGAGAAGAGCACTAAACTGCCCTCTTTTTTATCGAGCAATTTCGGCAAATGATCTATCAGCGAAATGGTGTGTACATCGGCATTGCTAGCATCCACCGCAAACGCAGGAATTTCCAAAGTTGCTTGCGCAAAATTAAACGGGCTGGGCACCACTTGGTAATTAGCGCCATTCGGCGTACCTGCGCGCATTTGAAAGCGCTGAAAATTTCCGAGCGCCGTTAAGGTCGCGGAAGTCACAACGGCACCGCAACATTTATCCCACAAGCTGTATTCCAAGGTTTTAGACGCGAGAATGGGGCTGGAGCACACTTCGATATCCATGTTGCCCCCATTATCCACCGGCGTTAACCACCGCGCTTTAGGCACAGCAGCATTCGCATCAGGTACGGCATAACTTGCCCACAATTCGCGATTGGCTTCAGCGCGCGACTGCCAAGTACCGAGTACGGGATAATTATTTTCCAAATCAATTTTAGGAACAGGGCAATGCGGGTCTTCCATCGCCTCAGTTAACTCATCGCATATTTTGCTGAGTAAATCGGTTAGACGATCAAAACTGCGCTGCAACTCAACCGAGGGCAATAATAAACTTTGCGGAATTACACCTTCTTTAAAACGGTAATTGGATTGGCGATCATCCAGCGCGATAGTTTGCACCAACTCGTCTAGCAATGGATAGACTTGATCCAAGCGCTGTTTACAATCAATAAATGCCGCAGGTAATTGCTCTGCATATCTATCCACATTACCGGCGCCGCTAATTTGGCCGAGAATTGCGCCCAAACCTTTATTGCACTGATCCAACCATTTGCTGCTAGAGAGCATGCGGCTGTGATGCGCAAAATGGCTGAGCGCTTTTTGCGGTAAATGGTGGCCTTCGTCAAATATATAAAGTGTGTCTTTCGGATCTGGCAAAATCGCTCCGCCACCCAACGCCAAATCTGCCAGCACTAAATCGTGATTGGTAACAATACAATCCACGCTGTGCAGTGAATCGCGCGCTTTAAAAAAACTGCAGGAAGACACATTAGAACAGCGGCGACCCGTGCATTGGCGGTGATCGGTAGTAATAATTTGCCATTCATCTTGTTCAAGCGCCTGCGGCCACGTATCGCGCTCACCGCTCCATTTATTGGAGGCCAAAGCCTCCATCATGGATTGATAAAGTTTAATGCCTTGTGCGGTTACACTTGGCATTTCATCTTCATAAAGTGCGCGAGTGGGGTTCAAACCGCTTTCGTATTCCGCCAGTAAATTATCTAATTTACTCAAACACAAATAGCGTCCACGGCCTTTGGCGAGCGCAAACGAAAAAGATAAATCGCTGTGGCGCAGCAATTCAGGTAAATCTTTGCTAACGATTTGTTCTTGCAGCGCAACTGTCGCAGTAGACACCACCAACTTTTTTCCCATGGATTTAGCAATCGCTAAAGCGGGCAACAAATAAGCGATAGTTTTACCTGTGCCCGTGCCCGCTTCCACTACGCAAATATGATTGCCGTAGCTGTTGTTTCCAGAGCGATCAGAAGGCTCACGAACATTTTCTTCATCCAACTCAATATTGCCAAACGTCTTAGCAATTTCGGCAATCATCATTTTTTGACCGAAGCGCGGCTTTAAATTTTTGTTTTCCAAAAATTTACTGTAAGCACCTTGAATTTGCTTTTTAACCAAATCGGTTAGCATGCAGCCTCGGCATTGAGCTTAGCTAATTTACTCAGCACAGGGTTGGCATAAATCGCTAGCGCAATATCGCGCTGCTCGGCGGGACTTTCATTCATGCGCGCTACAAACTCAGCTTTTTCTGCGGCTAAGGGTTGCGGGTCATAGGGGATATTTTTTTCGGTATAGTTAATTGCCGGAACAGTGCCATGCAAAATTTCGTAGGCAAAACAATTGGTGGCGTGCAGCACATAATTCATCACAATTTGATGATCAATTTCAGCAACCAGTTGATCGGTACCCTCATAGTGGCCATCCAAAATGGGGCCAAAGGCTACATGCACATGACCTTTTTTACCGGCGATACCCATTGCGATACTTTTTACATCTTCGTGTTCTTCTTTTTGATAAGAACCTAAAGTACGCTGCTGATAAAGCTCGCGCGCTTTAGCGACATCGCACGGGTCTAGCTCGTACGAAATCGACACGGGTACAATCCGTAATTCTTTTACATAGTCGCTAAAGTCTTGAGCTTTTGGTTTGTTAAGCGTGATCATTCCCAAAACAGCAGAATTGGTTTTATCAAAACCATCTTTCGCACGCCCTTCGCGCTGGGCAATCCAAATACTGGAGGCCTCGTTCGTAATGGAGTGATGAATATAAGCCGATAAATGTTTAGCCGCTTTCAATTTTTCGCGCGGCGCTTTAGCCGAGCGGTTTACAATAAAACATTTATTTAAGCGCATTAAATCGGACACATAAGGCTTGGTCAGTAAATTGTCGCCAATCGCAATGCGCAAGGTATTGCAGTCGTTGTGAAATAAACTCCAATTCACAAATGCTGGATCCATCGCAATATCGCGGTGGTTGCTAATAAACAAATAGGATTGGTGATGTTCAAAAGCATCCAATCCAGAAATAGTTACCGCAGTGGTCGCTTCCGCTATCATACCGGTCATGTAGCGCTCTACCACTTCTTGAAAACCGCGCACGTTATTTACGCCCGCGAGTTGATCAGAGAGCTTTTTCTTCACCAGCGGTTTAATCAACCAACCCAACCATTGAGTCAGCTTGGGAAATTTTAAACGCGCGACTGCATCAACCAATTCTGGATCAGCAAGAATGCGGTCGATAGTGGGACGTACTTCCGCGTCGTGGTAGGGGCGAATATCGTCAAACTGAGTCATGTTGTTCACTTTGCAAACAGGAATGAAGCCATCACCAAGCCATATAAATTGAAGGCTTAGCCTTGGCGAAAATAGCCGCACAACATACCGAAAAGAGGTCAAAAATGCCACCAGCAAAACAGTTTAAGCCAGAATCTACTTGCCCTTGCGGAAGCCAAAAACAGTTGAGCAATTGCTGCTTACCCTATATTGAACGCAAATTACTCGCGCCGACTGCCGAAGCCTTGATGCGCTCGCGCTACAGTGCTCATGTGTTAATGGCGATTGATTACCTGTGGGATACTTGGAGCCCAGAAGAGCGCATTCGTTCCAGCAAAGAAGATATAGCGGCATGGGCGAGCAGCTGCGAGTGGCTTGGCTTACAAATTTTGGAGACTACAGCAGGCAAAGAACAGGATACTCAAGGCTTAGTGGACTTTATCGCCTTCTTTCGCCAAGACGGCCAGCTAGCGCAACACCATGAGGTATCTCTGTTTGAAAAGGTACAACAGGCTTGGCTATATGTTGGCCACCAGCAATAAAATACGTCAAATGTGACTCAACCTGCGAAGCCAACAAATAAATACCATCTATCACTGTTTATAATCGACTCATCGATTTTTGCGCCTTAAAATCACACAAAAGCACACTCGTAACTGCACTCTGTAAAAATTCGACTAGACTCACTTGAGTGTGATCTAGCGATCCAATAAGCGCTATTCACAAAAGCACTACTCACGCAAAGCAACATTCACAATAAGTTTGCCCTATAAATGAAGATCCTCCTTGTAGAAGACAGCGCCACACTCCGCTATGCCATGCGCAATTATATTATTGAGGCTGGGCATACGCCGCTCATTGCTCAAAGCGGCGAAGAAGCTCTACAAATGCTTGAAACCACACCGGTTGACATGATCATCATGGATGTTGACATGCCCGGCTTAAACGGTTTTGAGACGACGCGCTTAATTCGCGAATGGCTTGGCGGCCACTGGATTCCGATTATTTTTGTCACTGGCCGTAATGAAGATGAAAGCTATCGCGAAGGCATTGAAGCCGGTGGCGATGACTATTTAATCAAGCCTGTTAGCGCCATGATTATTAAAGCCAAAATTCGCGCCATGGAACGCATTACCGAAATGCGCGACCAACTCAATCAACTGAATGCCGAATTAGAAGCGCTCAGCCAATTAGATAGCCTCACGCAAACCTACAACCGCCGCACCTTCAATGAGATGGCGCAGCAACAATGGTTATTGGCCGCGCGCCAACAAAAACCCGTTAGTGTATTAATGATTGATGTAGACCACTTCAAACTCTTCAACGATCACTATGGCCACCCCGCTGGCGATACCTGTTTAAAGAAAATTACCCAGGCCATTCGCGATTGTCTAAATCGCCCGTTTGATTTACTGGGGCGTTATGGCGGCGAAGAATTTATTGTGCTGCTACCGGAAACAGACAGTTTGGGAGCAATGAAGGTTTCTGAAGCCATTAATGCAGAATTAGAAAAAATAGGCCTGCGCCATGAGGTTTCCCCCACACATCACCAAGTGACTGTCAGCATCGGCGGTGCAAGTTGTGCGCAAGCCACCACCTACTCATTAGAAGATTTGGTGAAACGCGCAGACCGCGCGCTTTATAAAGCCAAACACAGCGGCCGCAACCGTTCATTGGTTGACGATATTGCTATTCACAAAACAATTTTAGTGGTTGATCAGGACACCAAAGAAACTAAAACACTGATTCACATGATCACACCACAATACAATGTTTTGTATACCGAAACAGCTGAAGAAGCTTTAGATATCTGCATAGATATTCACCCCGACGCCATCATTATGGATGCCAGTATTGCAGATGAAAATGAAGAGCGCTTATGCCGCCAGTTGGCGCGCAACCCTAAAACAACCGCCATACCTATCGTATTAATTTCAGAGTCCAGCTGCAGTCTGCGCCCCATCTCTGATTCAACCATTGGTATTCGCGGCTGCCTTGAAAAGCCCATCGATAAAGAAGCACTGTTACAAAAAGTGCAGTATTTAATTAATTAAAACCTAATGCGCTTTGCGCAGTAAAACTATTCCTATCCCCACACAAATCAGAATCGGGAAAAGCACTGCCAGTAAGGGTGAAAAACCAAACACTAAGCTAGCAGGCCCAAATAATCTTTGTGCAAGCAAAAATACAACGCCAAACATCACGCCGGTAAATACGCGCTGCCCCATGGTCACACTACGCAACGGACCAAAAACAAACGAAATGGCAATCAACACCAAGCTTGCTGTTGCCAGTGGATCAAGCGCTTTTTTCCAAAAGGCCAAACTGTAATCGCTATTTTCAATTTTTTGTTGGCTTAAATAATTGTTGTAATAGAACAAATTGCGCAGCGATAGACTATCGGGATCAAGCACCAACACATTAAGCAACTCCGGTGTTATGCGTGAATCCCAGCGGCGCGAAGGGATATTTTCCACCCGCGTTGAATCCTTCTCAACATGGGTAATCGCAACATCTTCTTCCTGCCAGTGATCACCCTGATAAATCGCCTGCTTGGCAAAGCTTGCTGCAACCAGTTGATGCTCATCATTCAATAGATAGCGACTCAAACCGTAAATTATTCCACTCGGCAAAACCGCATCAAAATGCATAAACTCATTGGTTTCGTGATTCCACAATTTCTGTTGCGACTGTTTCACACTGGTTTGTAAGGCTATAGCTTTGCGGTTAATCGCCATCTGCTCTGAATAGGGCGCAACGTATTCGCTCACTATTAACTGCAACAACATAAATACCAATGCGGGGCGCAATGCCATCCACACAATACGTTTGGTAGATACACCAGCGGCACGAATAATCACCAACTCACTAGAAGTCGCCAAAGCACCTAAGCCCGCAAGGCAACCAATTAAGCACGAAAAGGGAATAAAGGTATTCAAGCCCCCGGGTATTCTCAGCACCACATTAATGAGTGCTTCAAAAGCTGTGTAATTGCCGCGCAGTGAATCCAACTGATCAATTAGCGTAAGGATAAAAAACAGCGATATAAATACCAAAAGCGTAAGTGCAATAGCATTAAAAACACTTATGGAAACATAGCGGGTGATTTTACGCATGAGCAATGTTCTCCCCGCGAGAGCGACGCTTGGGTTGCATTAGGCGATCCCAATTAAATAGGAGCCAACCTAACACTAAAAACGCACCATGTACCGCCCAGAAACCGGGCAACACAGGCCATTTACCCTGCTCCATTAAACCGCGCACCGTACTTAAGAACACAAAATAAAAGACGAACACCAATATTGCAGGTAACATTTTTAAATAGCGCCCTTGGCGTGGATTGGTTTTACTAAAAGGCACGGCCAGAAACGTCATTACAAAAACCATGACCGGCAAGGCAATGCGCCACTGCAATGCTGTGCGCAATTCGCGATCATTAGATGACAATAAACTCAGCGTCGACTTTGCATCAGTCTCGTTGGCATAATCGCCCGATAAAACCACCGGCGGCATATATTGCCCATAACTTGCAAAATGGGTAATGCGGAAATCTGCAGTGCCCGGTTGACCTTCGTATTGATAACCATCGCGCAGCACTAAATAACGCTGACCATATTCTTCATGTTCAACTTGGTCACCATGACGCGCCAGCAAGACTGTTGGCGATAATTTAACACCGCCATCGCGCGCAATAAATACATCGTTAAGGCGCTTGTGATTATCAACAATTTCTTGCACATAAGTGACCACCTGCCTCTGCCCAATTGTTTGAAAGCGGCCGGCATTCAATACATCAAACTCACTGCGATTGCGCTGCTCATCCAGAATTTTTGCATAGCGCTCCGAACCCATTGGCCCCAACCAAAACGTAAATAGGGCTACTAGAATGGCGATAAACGAGGCGGGTATCAATGTGATGACAAGTAATTGGCGCTGACTAAAGCCACACGCAAATAACACCACCATTTCACTTTCCATATAAAGGCGACCATACGCCAAGAGTACGGCCATATAAAAACCCAGGGGCAGGATAATTTGCACAAAACCCGGCATGCGATAGGCAATCATTTCAAAGAGCACATCTACAGCATATTTACCCATTGCGACACCATCTAACAGCTTCACAAAACGGTAACTCAACACAATAAGCAAGAGCGCAATGCACACAGCAAAGGTGCTTACTAAAATCTCTCTGGTGAGATAACGAAAAATAATCACTCAACTTCCTCAAGAATTTTTTGGTGTGAAAACAATTAAAATGCTTAAGCGTTAGCCTTTAAAGGATGCTGCCGAATACGCAATTGAATCATTAACCACAAGCCGCAGAAACCACTAAACAGGGCACTGCACAGCTATTGAAAGTGTGGCATTATCACGTACCTGCACGGGTTTGTCTTGGGACTTTTAGGTTTAAAGCCAAGTTTAGGTTTAATGCCAAGTTTAGGTTTAAAGCCAAGTTTAGGTTTAAAGTAAGATCTACATTTAAAACCAAGCCTCGCCAACAAATATCACGCACCCCTTCTGAGGATTGCTCATGCAAATTACCGCCAAAATTCTGGATGCCGTTAAACAATCTACCCAATGCTTGGTTGTTGCCTGTTTTGAAGGTAGCAAACTATCAGCTGCCGCCAGTGCAATAAACGCCGCAGACGCGAAGCAACTAGAGACATTATTAAAACGTGAAAAGTTCGATGGCAAGGTCGGCCAATCACTATTGCTCTTGAATCCACAGGGCATAGCCGCTGAACGTTTATTGGTTATTGGCTTTGGTGGTCACGACAAAGAAGGCAGCATCAGCAGCGACAACTTCCGCAAAGCGCTGCAAAAAGTGCCTGACGCACTCAAAGCCACCCACTGCTCAGACTTGAGTATTATCCTTGGCGATATCAGTGTCAGCGGCAAAGATGCCGAATGGCAAGCGCGCCAAACCGTAGAAATCCTCATCGCCAGCCAACACCGTGCCGATTCACTCAAAAGCAAACCCGCTGAACCCAGCTTTGTGCTCAAGAAAGTGACGCTCGGTTTCACTAAAGCATCCACCGCCAGCGCTGCCAAAGGTATCGCCATAGGCCAAGCCATTGCCAAGGGCGTAGATTTAGCCCGCGAGCTGGGCAACTTGCCCGGCAATATATGCACACCTACTTATCTTGCCAGCGAAGCCAAACGACTCGCGCGCGGCCAAACACACTTGAGCGTGAAAGTGCTGGAAGAAAAGGCGATGAAAGAGTTGGGTATGGGCTCATTACTTTCGGTATCTGCCGGTAGCGATCAACCTGCCAAACTCATCGTTATGGAATACAAAGGCGGCAACAAAAAAGATGCGCCTATCGCCCTAGTCGGCAAAGGCATTACCTTCGATACCGGTGGCATCAGCCTCAAACCCGGCGCCGGTATGGACGAAATGAAATATGACATGTGCGGTGCCGCGAGCGTACTTGGCACCTTTAAAACTTTAGTTGAGCTGCAACCGGCCATGAACGTAGTGGGCATTATTGCAGCCAGTGAGAATATGCCCAACGGCAGCGCCACTAAACCTGGCGATATTGTGACGTCTATGGCAGGCCTCACCATTGAAGTACTCAACACCGATGCCGAAGGCCGCTTAGTGCTATGCGATGCCCTCACCTACACCGAGCGCTTTAAACCCAAAGCCGTGATTGATATAGCGACCCTTACCGGCGCTTGTGTAGTCGCACTTGGCAATCATGCCAGCGGTTTGTTCAGCAATAATGAAGACTTGGCGCAGGCGATTTTAAAAGCCGGTCAGACCGCTAATGATCGTGCGTGGCAAATGCCGCTGTGGGATGACTATCAAAAACAATTGGATAGCAACTTTGCGGATATCGCCAACATTGGCGGCCCAGCCGGTGGCAGTATTACCGCAGCTTGTTTCTTATCGCGCTTCACCAAAAACGTTGCGTGGGCGCATTTGGATATCGCTGGCACGGCGTGGTTATCTGGTGCAGCCAAAGGCGCAACTGGTCGCCCAGTGCCCTTGCTGGTTCAATATTTACTCGACAATCAATAAAGCAACCAACAATTAGCTTTCTATGACTCAGATTGATTTTCATATTTTGCAAGAAGCCAGCGTGGAAGCGCGCTGGTTATACGTGTGCCGCTTTATTGAAAAAGTAGAGCGACTTGGGCACAGAATTTTGGTGGTAGTCGATACCCTGGAAGAAGCACAGGAACTGGATGATTTACTGTGGAGTTTTAAACCGGAAAGCTTTATTGCGCACCAAATTATCGGTGGCGATGAAGAGGCCAATGTAGAGATTACTTACACCGCGAATGCCGGCGAACACCACGATGTGCTGATTAATCTCAGCAGCCAGATTCCCGAGTACTTCAGCCGCTTTGCGCGCGCCGCTGAAATTGTGATTCAAGAACCAAAAATTTTAGAAAACACCCGCGAGCACTATAAATTTTATAAGCAGCGGGGTTATCCTATTACCCAACATAAGCGTTAAAAACGAGCTTACTCGCTCTGGCGTCGTTAAATCCCGACTGGTATTTGAGGTTATTTATGGGCAACACCACCAAAACAAAAGCGGCCATGCTGAATGAATTGGAATCCATAAAGGGCCTTTTATTAGAAGAAGACGACATCCCTATTCTGCAAGAAGAAGTGATTGAGCAGCGCGCAAAACCAACACCTGCCCCCGCAAGACCGCAAGAACCCGACACTAAAATGGCTGCACAGACCAAAGCAACTGTACAAACCAAAACACCAACTAAAACCATCTTTGAAGAACAGCAAGATTTTTTCCATTCACCCAGCCGCAGCACTCACACTGACCATGACGATCAAGCAGTAACTGCCGCTGCCATGGAGTTAGTTGAAACTGAATTATTAGATACGCTCAGCGAACTTGAAAAACATACCGCTGAGGTGACTGCAGGCAAACCCATTAGAGATACACACAAACACAGCTTTGAACGCCCAAACCTTGCTAAAGCAACGGGTGAAAATCCATTTTTGCCTGAACATATTCGGGCGCGCTTACACGGCAATAATCCACCACCGCTGTTCGCGACTGTGACTGCAAAAAAAATTGCCACGTCCAGCATTCCCAGCAGACAACTTGGCAATACCTTTACGGTTGCCAGCAACGTAAAATCAAATCCGCAGCAGGATGTTATTGATAATATTATTGAAAGCATCATCGAAAAAATGATGCCAGAGATTGAACACGAATTGCGCTCACGCTTGGAGCTTATGAGTAAAAACCTATTAGATGAACTTAATAAATAATTAAGCAGATGTAAGATCACATAAACACATCATCACCATCGCGCGGAAAATAGCGCTCAGCTTTCACATCATCTAATTCCAGCTGATGCACCAACAAACCATTTACATCGGCCAGAACGCGATTAATCAGCGCCAACTCTTGGTCACGTTTAATCGATTCAATCAACGCATTACCCCACACCACTACATGGCGAGTGAGAATCCGGCGATCCTTTTTATTTTTTGCCCACTCACAAGCAATTCCTTCGCCAATTAAATTCATTTTGGCTCTGATTTCTTGAGCGAGCACTGGGTCTTTCACGCCGTACAGCGAATCTTCCGTCACCTTAGACCAGCCATTGCTGTACAGCTCCCAGCCTTTATAAAAACGCAGCACCCAGAGCAAGTATTCATCCACATCCTGCCCCTCTTTATTCTCAAGATCTGACTCATAGTGCGCGACAAAAAATTCGCGGCTCGGCATATCGCCCGGCCAGCTGGCAACTTTCTGCGAACGGGTTGCACAGCCGTTTAGAAGGAGCAAACAGACAAGACTAAGGCTTAATAAAATGTTGGATTTCATGTCAAGGCAAGGGGATTTAAAAATGAATAGCTCGAGGTTAAAGGCGTAAAGTTACAAAACGATGATTATACAAACTGGGCTGCCGCAAAACCCGATGCCCACGCCCACTGAAAATTAAACCCACCGAGGTGACCCGTAACATCCACCACCTCGCCAATAAAAAACAGACCCGGTTGCGTTTTAGCCTCCATGGTTTTAGACGATAAACAATCCACGTCCACACCGCCCAATGTAACCTCAGCCGTGCGATAGCCTTCTGTACCTGCTGGCATAATTTCCCATGTGTGAAAAACATCGGCAATGGTTTGAATTTCTTTAGGCGTGTATTGGTTAATCGGTTTGATTTCACTCACATGATTACAAAAACATTGCGCAATACTTTTCGTTAGCAACTCACTCATCAGCGTCGTTAATAATACCTTGGGGCGGGCGTGCTGCTGCTCGCTTAAATACTCCACCAAATTGATATTAGGCAAAAGGTTAATAACCAAACTTTGCCCAGGTTGCCAATAAGAAGAAATTTGTAAAATGGCAGGGCCGCTTAAACCGCGATGGGTAAACAATATATTTTCCGCAAAACGTTGCTCGCCACAAGTCACGCTAACTTCCGCCGCATTACCCACACAATCTTTAAATTGCTCAAGTTGCGTAGGCGATAACGTAAAAGGTACTAAACCAGCAGTACGCGGTTTTAGGCCCAACCCAAATTGCTCAGCAACTTGGTAGCCAAAACCTGTAGCACCCATGGTGGGAATAGATAAACCACCGGTTGCAATCACCAAGGATTCACACACAATCTCACCCAAACTTGTCACAAGCTGATAACGCGCTGGTAATTTTTCTGCACTGAGAGCAGTGATAGTTTGAATCTCGCAATGCGTATAAATAGACGCACCAGCTTGCGCGCATTCATCCAACAGCAAATCTAAAATATCCTGCGCTTTATTATCGCAAAATAATTGCCCGAGCTTTTTCTCGTGATAGGCCACACCGTGCTTTAGCACCAAACCAATAAAATCCCATTGGGTATAACGTGCTAATGCCGACTTACAAAAATGTTCATTGGCTGAAAGATAATGTTTGGGCAGCACTTCCATATTGGTGAAGTTGCAACGACCGCCACCCGACATGAGAATTTTTTTGCCGACTTTATTGGCGTGATCCACCACCACAACCTTACGCCCACGCGCAGCAGCATTGGCGGCGCACATTAAGCCTGCAGCGCCAGCGCCAATAATCAGTACATCTGTGTGTTGCGGTAAGGACATAAAAATGAGGGGCCTAGGGATGAGATAAAGCGAGTGCATTAGGAATAGCACCACCCGATCATTAAATATCGGGTGGTATGCACTTAGAAAAACTTAAGTGCGAGGAAGCGTTACACCGCGTTGACCTTGGTATTTACCACCGCGATCTTTGTAAGAGGTTTCGCAAACTTCGTCGGTTTCAAAAAACAGCATTTGCGCAACGCCTTCATTGGCGTAAATTTTTGCAGGTAGCGGTGTGGTGTTGGAAAACTCCAAAGTCACATGCCCCTCCCACTCTGGCTCTAGGGGCGTTACGTTAACGATAATACCGCAACGCGCGTAGGTGGATTTACCCAAGCACACCGTCAAAATTGAACGGGGAATGCGAAAGTATTCAACGGTTCTAGCCAAGGCAAAAGAGTTAGGTGGAATAATACAAACGTCGCTTTTGATATCCACAAAACTTTTTTCATCAAAGTTTTTAGGGTCAACCACCGTGGAGTGCACATTGGTGAAAATCTTAAACTCATCCGCACAACGCACATCGTAACCATAACTAGACGTGCCGTAAGACACGATACGTGCACCCGCCGCGTCGTAGCGCACCTGCCCCGGCTCAAAGGGTTCGATCATGCCGTGTTGCTCCGCCATACGGCGCATCCACTTATCGGATTTGATGCTCATTAGTGCTCCTGAAGTGTTCTTGAGGGGAATCTTGGGTGAGTTTGCTGTAGGGGCGGCATGATAGCGGTTTTCGGGCCAGTTAAAAACCGCCTTCTCTATTAAAACAGTCTGGTCGTTAAAACCGCCCGCTCGTTAACATTCTGTGAGCCCCGTCTGCGGTCACGGCTTAATCGTTAGACACTTCAATCTCAGGCATCGCCTGCGCATCCAAATTCTGCAGCCACAATTTGGCCGATAACTTGCGCGCAACGTCGCGATAGATTTTACTGACCGCAGATTCTGGATCAGCCGCAACCGAAGGCTTACCGCCGTCGGCATCGGCACGAATCGATAAATCTAATGGCAGTGAACCGAGCAACTCGGTTTGGTAATCGCGCGCAATACGCTCGCCGCCGCCCGCACCAAAAATATGTTCTTCGTGGCCGCAGTTACTACAAATATGAATCGCCATGTTCTCTACGACACCAAGTACAGGCACATTAACTTTGCGGAACATTTCAATGCCTTTTTTTGCATCGAGCAAGGCAATATCTTGCGGCGTAGTCACAATCACCGCGCCAGTAACCGGTACTTTTTGAGCAAGCGTAATTTGAATATCTCCCGTGCCCGGTGGCATATCTATTAAAAGGTAATCCACATCCTGCCAATAGGTTTGCGCCAGCAACTGTTGCAGTGCGCCGCTCACCATAGGGCCGCGCCACATCATGGGTGTATTTTCGGTCACCATAAAACCCATGGAGTTCACTTGAATACCATGCGCCTCCACCGGCACCATAAATTGCTGTTCATTGTGTTTTATTACCACCGGCGGACGCTCAGGCGCTCCCAGCATTTGCGGTTGGCTAGGGCCGTAGATATCCGCGTCCAAGATGGCGACACGTGCACCTTCAGCAGCTAGAGCCAAAGCCAAATTAGCTGTGGTCGTGGACTTACCCACACCACCTTTGCCGGATGCCACGGCAATAATATTTTTCACCTCTGGCAAAGACTGCTGCGAGTTTGCAGTGGGATTGGCATATACCGTCCAGCCGATATCCAAACCGACTTGTTCAATGCCCGCAAGCTTATTGAGCGCATCATTGATAGCAACGGCAATGGCTGAGTGAACACTATTAGCGGGGTAGCCCAGCAGCAAAGTGACATCCACCTTGCCACCACTAATTACAATATTACTAACGGCATTAAGGCTGATTAAATCGCGGCCAGTGGTAGGGTCAAATACCTGTTGTAAGGCGTGCTCAACCGCAGAATGAGTAATAACAGACATGGAAACCTCGAGGGCAAACTAAGAAAAGGAAAAACAAATTAAAAGCGGCCAAGAAAAAGGACAACAATCTAAATAAAAAGGGCACCTAGAGGTGCCCTTTTAGGATGACGTTATTGTACCAGCCTTAAGCTTTGCCGTGCTCTAGCTCAGCAAGCTCTTGTCTGTCTAAATGATGGTCTTTTGCCAAGAGAATATAAACCGATGGCAATACAAACAAGGTAAACACAGTACCAATGGCGATACCGAATACCAAGACCACACCAATAGAGTTGCGCGCTTCTGCACCGGCACCCGCTGCAAAAATTAGCGGCAAGTGACCGGCCACAGTCGCAATACTGGTCATTAATACGGGGCGCAAACGAATAACCGCCGCTTGACGAATTGCATCCATTTTACTGACGCCCTCTTCCTGCAAACGGTTAGCAAATTCCACAACCAAAATACCGTTACGCGCAATCAAACCCATTAAAGTTACCAAACCGACTTGGGAGTAAATATTCAGGGTGCTTGAAATAGGCCCTGTCAGCGATGGCATATCGGGGTTTGGCATTTTAATAAAGGTGAAAACCAAGGCACCGAAAATTGCCAGGGGTACTGAGCCAGCCAAGATCACAATAGGGTCACGGAAGCTATTGTACTGCGCCGACAGCACCAAGAAGATCATGGTGATAGCCATTAAGAATGCTGGCAAGAAAGTATTGCCTTCACGCTTGAGCTGACGCGATTCACCGGTGTAATCAATACTGTAATTTTTAGGCAGAATTTTTGCTGCTTCCGCCTCAAGCCATGCTAATGACTCAGCCAAAGGCAAACCGCTAACACCACTAATTTTCACCGAGTTCAATTGTTGCATTCGGCTAATACTGCGCGGTGCGGTTGAGTGATTAAGCGTTGCAATTTGATCAAGACGAATAAGTTTTTTATCAGGGCCAGTAATATACAACTTGGTTAAATCTTCTGGCGTTAAACGTTCAGCACGCTTCACTTGCGGAATCACTTTATAACTTTGACCCGCCATATTGAAACGATTGACGTAGCCGCCGCCAAGTAAAGTTCCCAGATCAGCAATCACTTGCTGCATATTCAAACCGAGGTCAGCCACTTTTTCACGATCAATACTCAATTGATAGTCAGGCTGATCGACTTTCATATCCATTACACTGAAATAGAAGTTGCCACTCGCGTTCATTTTTTCTTGCAGTTTAACGGCAAAGTTATAAATGTCTTTGGAATCTTCCGTAGAAGCAATCACAAACTCAACTGGGAATTGACCACCACCCGGTAATGCTGGCGGAGTAATCGGCAGAATGCGCACGCCAGAAATCTCAGACAAGGCTTTTTGTATTTCAGGTTTTATTTCAAATACTGTGCGATCGCGTTCATCCCAAGGTTTTAACACCATGCCCGAAAAACCACCGGTTGGGAACGTAATCTGAAAGGTAAAGTCAGTTTCGGGAACATCCGAAAAGGCTTTATTGACAATTTTTGCATAGTGCGATGATTGATCCATCGTGGAGTTAGATTGCGCATCCACAATACCGAAAATAACACCCTGATCTTCTGTGGGTGCTAATTCTTTGGGCGACATGCTGTAAAGCGGGAAACACAACAATGCAATCCCAACCCAGAAAATATAAACGCCTTTACGATTATTTAAGGTGTAATCCAGTTTATTGCTATACCACGCTTGAAAGCGGTTGAAAATATTCTCAAGTGGTGCGCCGTTGCCTCTATGAGGTTTCAGCATACGCGAGCCCAACATTGGCGATAAGGTAATCGCCACTATGGCTGAAATTGTAATAGCGCCCGCCAAGGTAATTGCAAACTCGCGGAACAAAGTGCCCGTTAAACCACCTTGCAAACCAATGGGCACGTAAACTGAAATTAACGTCACTGTCATGGCTAAAATTGGCCCAGCCAATTCACGTGCTGCAACTATAGAAGCATTGAATGGCGTCTTGCCTTCTTGAATATGACGTTCGATGTTTTCCACCATCACAATCGCATCGTCCACTACCAAACCCACGCAGAGCACAATGGACAAAAGCGTGAGTAAGTTCAGCGAGAATCCGCAAAGCTGCATGATGAACAATGCACCTACAAGCGAGAGTGGAATTGCCAACACAGGAATAATGACTGAACGGCTGAAGCCGAGGAATAAGAAAATAACAACAACAATAATCAACAAAGTTTCAGTCAGCGTTTTAATAACTTCATGAATCGCTGACTCAATATACTTAGTGCCATCGTAAGCTACACCACCATTCAAACCTGTTGGTAAATCACCTTTAATTTTTTCCATCTCTTTGGTGACGTTGCGAATAACTTCTAGCGAGTTGGCATTAGGTGCAACCCACACGCCCATAAATACTGCGGTATCGCCTGAATAGTTTACTTCGGTATCATAGTTTTCTGCGCCCAAAACCACATCGGCAACATCTTCTAAACGAATGGTTCCTTCAGCGCTATGGCGAACGACCAAACGTTTAAAATCATCAACCGATTTCAAATCAGTATCTGCACGTAAATTTACTTGAGTATAACTACCGCGTGTTTGGCCAATTGCAGCCTGCACATTATTCGATGCTAGGGCTTGGCGAACCTCAGTGGGGGAAATATTTAACGCGGCTAATTTATCGGTTTTTAACCAAATACGCATTGCAAAAGTACGGCCACCCAACACCTCTGCTTTTTGCACACCCGCAATGGCAGTTAAGCGCGGTTGTACAGAGCGTGTTAAGAAGTCAGTAATTTGATTTTGCCCAAGAATTTTTGAATTGAACGTTAAATAAGCAGAAGCAAATTGGCTATCTGCCGACGCAACAGTAATTGCAGGCACTTCTGATTCTGGTGGCAAATCACCGCGTACCTGATTTACTTTGGCGCTAATTTCGGTCATTGCTTTGAGCGGGTCATAGTTCAAACGCAAATGCACGTTAACGGTAGACATACTCATCGCACTGCTAGATTCGATGTAGTCAATACCATCCGCAGAGGCAATGGCGCGCTCAATAGGTGTAGTAATAAAACCGCGAATTAGTTCAGCGTTGGCACCAACATAAACAGTATTGATTGTGATAACAGCAATATCGCTGCGTGGATATTGGCGCACAGAGAGGGAGCTGGCCGCCTGTATACCTGCGATTAAGATCAGCAGGCTAACGACCATTGCAAGCACAGGTCGTTTAATAAAAATATCAGTAAATTTCATATAAATAACTCAATCATGTTTGAGTGAAAATAATTTACGGTCAAGTAAGCAGTGCAGCATTAAACTGAACACAGCTCAGTAACAAATCAATTATCAGCAGGCCTATTAATTATCGGCTGGCTATTAATTATCTGCTGGCTTTGGCGTACCACTGAATACTGGCTGCGGGGTTTTGCTAATCACTACCGATTGGCCATTAGTTAATTTAAATGCGCCCGCGCTTACCACTTGCTCACCCGCTTTAAGACCATCGGCAATTTCAATAAAGTCGCCGCGCGATTTTCCCAAACGTACAAATTGTTGACGCGCTTTTAAAGTGCCTTTTTCTTTATCTTTTTCGATAACAAAAACGGTATCGCCAAAGGGCGCGAAAATAACCGCAGTACTTGGCACAGCCAATACTTTTTGTGGGTCCGATAAAGTCACTTGTGTTTGCACCGCCATGCCGGGGATAAATTGGTTGCTGGCATTTTCCAATGAAGACTGTACGGTTGCGTTGCGAGTAGTTGTATCAATATCGGCTCCAACCGCCGTTACTTCACCTTTCACAACATTATTGGAGCCATCGCCTAATTGCACTGTCACAGGCAGACCCTTGGTCATTTTCACTAACCAGAATTGCGGAACGGGGAAGTTAACACGAACGCGATTGGTAGCTTGCAAAGAAACGATTTGCGTACCTACTGCTAAATCTTGACCCAAGTCAACTTTACGAATACCTAAGCGACCATCGAACGGCGCGGTAACAACTTTTTTATCCAGTGTGGTTTTTAAATTATCAACATCGCCTTGCGCCGACTCTTTTTGTTGCAAGGCTGTATCTAACTCATTTTGTGAAACGGTATTTTTTTTACGCAATTGCACCATGCGTTCATAGTTGGCTTCCGCTAAACGCAAACGCGCGCTAGCAGCGCTGAGCTGTGCGGTTTCATTGCCCGACTCTTGAATAAGAATCACGGTGCCCGCTTTAACTCGCTCACCAGACTTAAATAGAATTTTTTGAACCTTGCCAGCAACTTCCGCTGACACATTAATACCTTCATCCGCTTCTACTGTGCCCATAGCGGTATAGGTGTTCGGCCAATCTTGCGACTCAGCAGTGAAAGCACCTACTGCTTCTGGCGGTGGTACAAAACTTTTGCCGGCCTCAATCATAGAAAAAATTTGAGTAAACTTCACAAGGAATAAAATTAAAAATATCCCTAATAAAGCAGCAACAGCAATGATTATCGATTTAGATTTACGCATTACAAAAGACCACCCAGTACGGAATTGAAGGTAAAAAATTATCAGCCGCGATTGTTGCACAGGCACCGCTGCATCCAAAATTCACAAATGTCACTAATTGTAACCAGAGTCCCGCCGAGGGGTTCATCAGTCAGCAAAAATTCCTTAAAGAATATAAGGTTAAAGATGGTATATCGCACAATTTGTAGACTAAACTCAGAGCTGGATAAGCATATCTCAAAACATTTTCGTTCCAGCGCCTAGGCCACTCAGAATGGCGGAATAGCAAGACTCTTTCATAGTAGAGACAATAGCCTAGGGCTTACATAAAATAACTAGACACTATTTATGCATAAATTGTTATTGAAACAACTACAGCAATATTGTAAAGATGCAGGCCTAGAAACCCAGCAAGCTGCCCTACTACAAGCGATTTCTGACAGCTATGATCAGCATGAATTGGATCGCAAAGTACTCGATAACGCGCTGGTTTTAACCTCAAAAGAGTTAAATGAGCGCACTCTGTTGTTGCGCACCCAACTTCGAACGCTAAGCGACACTCAGGATCAGTTGCAAAAATCCCTAACCGCGCTAAACGCCACCTTTGACACGACCGGTGAAATTATTTTAGCCCTCGATAATACCGGGCGACTACTCAAAAGCAACAAAATGGGCAAAGAGCTCCTACCCGATATCGCCAAATATGAAGGTAAACCCCAAGCTATCTCATGGCAAAACGTCCGCAAGATGCTGTTAAACCCGTGGCACCTCAGCGAAATGACTGATGCCCTGCAAAAGCAGCCTAGTGCCCACATTAAGGGAACACTGCATTTCACCAACGGCCGTATTTTTGAGTATCACTCTTTACCACAATTGCAAAACGACACGCTGATTGGCCGCGTGTGGTGCTTGCGGGATGCAACTGAAGAGAAAAAAATTGAAGAATTTATTCATCACCAAGCCTATCACGATGCACTCACAGGCTTACCTAATCGCAGCTTTCTGCTGGAAAAAATTGAAACAATCATTAAAGAACACCCACATGACGATAAAAAAATTGCGATCATTTTTCTCGATTTAGACAATTTTAAAAAGGTAAACGATACCGAAGGTCATGAGGCTGGCGATCAACTTTTACGCACCGCCACCAAGCGCATGCGCAACTGTGTACGTGAAGCCGATGTTTTAGCGCGTTTAGGTGGCGATGAATTTGTCATACTGATTGAGTCCGATATTTCACAATCCGGCTTAATGCGTATGAGCGCCAACATATTGGAATCGCTGGCTAAACCTTTTTTGCTGAACAATCACAACCACTTTATTAGCTGCAGTATGGGCATTAGTATTTACCCGCGCGACGACACGGCTCCCGATGGATTGATAGGCAAAGCGGATATGGCCATGTATCGCGCAAAAAAAATGGGCAAAAATAATTTTCAATTTTACAGTGAAGAACTGGAACGCTTGGCGCTGCATCAATTGGAATTTGAACACAACCTTCGCTATGCCATTAGCAATGGTCAAATCGAAATCTATTTACAACCAGAAATTCAAGTCAGCAGCGGCAAAATAGTCGCTGCAGAGGCCTTAGCGCGTTGGATCAGGCCGGATGGCACCTTGATTCCGCCGGTACAATTTATTGGTGTTGCCGAGCAGGCAAATCTCATCAGCGGTATTGGGCGCATTGTGTTCGATAAGGTTTGCGCTGAAATAACTCGCTGGAAGCAACAGGGCATCAACAATATTACTGTAGCGATTAATCTTTCTGCTCACGAATTTAAGGACGCAGATCTAGCTGATAATATTCAAAACAAATTATTAGAGTATGACGTTCGCGGCGACAATATTGTGCTTGAAATTACCGAGTCACTCTTTATGGAGGATAAAGAAAGTGTATTGCTCACCATGAATCAACTGCGCGCTATAGGTATACGTTTTGCAATTGATGATTTTGGGACTGGCTATTCATCTTTCAGTTATTTACAAGACTTGCCCATTGATTACTTAAAAATTGATCGTTCATTTTTAATTGACGTTACGCATAACAAAAAGAAATACGCCATTGCCCGCAGTATTATCGATATCGGCAACCACTTGGATTTGCAAGTGATTGCCGAAGGTATAGAGGATCAAGAAACCTTAGACTTTATCATTCAGAATCAATGCGGCATGGCGCAAGGATATTTAATGTATCGCCCCATGTCTAGGGACGATTTTCTCGCACTCTTGCTACAAAAAAAAGCCGAGAGCTAAAAAGCATTAAGACCAATAATCAGGCTCAGGCATATCATGGAAGGCGTGACGCAAACGCTCGCCCCAACTTGATCGCAATTGCTTGTAATAAGGGTCATCCAAGCCAATGCTCACATGGGTTTTTACCGTCAAGCTATTGGTTTCATATACCAATAAATCCAGCGGCATTCCTACGCTCAAATTTGAACGAATGGTTGAATCCATGGAAATCAAGGCGCACTTAGCAGCATCTTTTAAGGTAGTGTGCGGCTCAACCACGCGGTCAATAATCGGCTTGCCGTATTTGGATTCACCCACTTGAAAGTAAGGCGTTTCTCGGGTGGTTTCAATAAAATTTCCTGCAGCATAAATTTGAAATAGACGCGGTGACTCATGGCCTATCTGGCCGCCAAAAATAAAACTGGCCGCAAAATCTAACCCAAACTCTTTAAACGCTTCGGCATCGCGGCTGTAGACTGCGCGAAGTGCACTGCCCACTATGCGGGTTGCCTCTACCATATTTTTTGCGTCAACCAAGGGGCTGTTTTCTGAAAAATTTAACTCATTGATAACCGCTTGGCTAATCGCCAAATTACCAGACGTTAGCAGCACCATAACTCTGTCGCCGGGGCGCTCTAACACCGTCATTTTGCGAAAAGTATTAATGTGATCCACACCTGCATTAGTGCGTGAATCCGATAAAAAAACTAACCCTGAATCAACTTGAAGCCCAATACAATACGTCATAACTCAAACCTTGGAGGAGCGCTCCAAGGCAAAACTCAGAGCGAACACTATTACTGTTGTGGTAAAGCTTGTTTAACGTCTTTACCTATTGGAGG
The DNA here is from genome assembly GCA_005801205.1 of Gammaproteobacteria bacterium. Lineage (GTDB taxonomy): Bacteria > Pseudomonadota > Gammaproteobacteria > Pseudomonadales > Cellvibrionaceae > Cellvibrio. The sequence continues at coordinate 4,650 of SYDJ01000078.1, read as the reverse complement.
GAAAGACACTATAGATTGTAGCAGTACACCGGCCGAATCTGGGTGGGCAATTCGCACCATCACCTCCATCGCCTCTGCGCCGCCACCATGACGCACACCGCGAACGGGGCAAGCATCTAAATAATCACGCCCCACGGCCAAACGGCAGTGCTCAGAAGCGGCAAAGTTAGCGTTAGTGATATCAAAGCTCACCCAACCCATTCCCTCTAGCCACACATCCGCCCACGCATGGCTGGCGGCATGGTCGGTATCGCCGGGGTGAATATAACCGCTCACATAACGCGCGGGTAAATCGAGCGCACGGCAGCAGGCGATAAACACATGGGCGTGATCTTGACAAACACCCGCACCCACCTCAAGAACCTCAGCGGCTGTACTGGTAACTTGGCTGGCACCTGGTACATAGGCCACGGCGCGCTGAATACCATCGATCAGCTTAAACATGGAATCAATTGCACCGCGCTTTGAGCGATGCGCCGCTTGCGCTAAATCCAATATCGCTTCATCTGCTGTAGTTAAGTGCGTGGGTTGCAAATACACCAAGAGCGGTACTTCGCCTCCATCAGAAGGCAAGTGTGCATTTTCCTTGGACATTTCAACTTGGCCGCTAACGGTAATACGAATTTCTTCGTGGGGGCGATCTAACACTAAAATATGGCCAACATTGCCATAAGCATCCGTATGGCGCTGGTACTTTCCAGGCGTATTAATTTTCCAATCAATCGCCTGTTGGTGAGCCTCAGTGCGCGGCGTTAAACGCAAATGTTGAATGGTGTAATCCACCGGAGTTGAATAACGATACACAGTTTCGTGTTGAATATTCAGCAACATAAAATATCCCTCTTGTTGGCATTAGCCGTACTCGTAAACTTAAGCCACTCAAGGCAAGCCACAAAAACTTAGGCTGCGCGCATAGGCATTAAAAAGTCGTGACTGATGCGCATACCCAAATCATAAATTCGATTCTGGAACTTTTCTAAATAGGGGTGTAAACCTTCTTCTAAAATTTCATCAATTTTTACGTAGCGCAATTGCGCACTTAACTGCCCCGCCAAACGCTGCGTTTCTTGCGAGTGTTGATTCGCCAACTTCTGCAGCATTGACTCAACTTCTGTCATGCACGTTGTTAGTGAGCGCGGCAACTCAGCATTAATAATTAACAGCTCTGCCACCTTGCTGGGCAATACACTATCGCGATAAACACGGCGATAAATTTCAAACGCGGATACTGAACGTAGTAAAGCACCCCACTGATAATAATCAGCCGCTATACCAATGGGTTCGCCTTCTGCGATTAAATAATATTTAACATCTAATAAGCGCGCAGTATTGTCGGCGCGCTCAAGGTAGGTACCTAAGCGAATAAAACAAAACGCATCGTCGTGCAACATGGTGCCGAAAGTTACACCACGCGAGAGCGATGAACGCGTTTTTACCCATTCAAAAAAACCTGAGAACTCTTCATCCTGCAATTTGCGTTTGCTAACGTTTAACATTTCCAACCAGGTTGAATTTATGGTCTCCCACATTTCAGAGGTTAGAGTGCCGCGCACTGTATGAGCATTTTCGCGCGCCGCTTTTAAACAAGAATAAATGGACGAAGGATTGCTCGCATCAAACACCATAAAGGCCAACACATTTTCTGCAGTGACTTCTGAATAGGTTTTTAAATAGGTGGGCAATTGATCATTACACAAAAGTGCAGCTTGCCAATTACGGCTCGCGCTCTCAGCAGATTGCGGCGCAAGTGATGTTTGCCACGTAATATCTAATAAACGCGCAATATTTTCTGCGCGCTCAATGTAGCGCGCCAACCAAAACAAATGATCTGCCGTGCGTGATAACATATTTTCTTCTCCGTCTAACACAGATTGCTGTGCGGCAAAATTACTTTTCTAATTCTTAATCTTCCAAGACCCACGTATCTTTAGTGCCGCCACCTTGCGATGAATTCACCACTAGCGAGCCCTCACGCAAGGCAACTCGAGTCAAACCGCCGGGCACCATGCGAATATCTTTACCCGAGGACAACACAAATGGGCGCAAATCTATGTGGCGTGGTGCAATTCCAGCATCCACAAAAATGGGGCACGTTGATAATGCCAGCGTAGGCTGCGCGATATATTTGTTGGGGTTGGCAATTAAATGTTTGCGGAATTCTGCAATTTCCGCTTTAGTCGCCGCAGGCCCAACCAACATGCCGTAACCACCTGCACCGTGCGTTTCTTTCACGACTAATTCTGCAAGGTTATCCAATACATAGGCCAATTCTTCTGGCTTTCTGCACATGTGCGTGGGCACATTATTTAAAATGGGTGTTTCGTCTAAATAGAATTTAATCATCTCTGGAACGTACGGATAAATCGACTTATCGTCTGCGACGCCCGTGCCTATCGCATTAGCGAGGGTCACTCGGCCCGCACGATAAACCGACAACAACCCAGCAACACCGAGCATAGAATCTTGACGAAATGCGAGCGGATCCAAAAAATCATCGTCCAAACGGCGATAAATAACATCAACCCGCTTCGGCCCTTGCGTCGTGCGCATATAAACGGAATCATCGCGCACAAATAAATCACGGCCCTCTACTAACTCCACCCCCATTTGTTGCGCCAAAAACGCATGTTCAAAATAAGCGGAGTTAAAACTACCTGGAGTTAATACAACTACATTAGGGTTTTCTACACCTTGGGGGGCACACTGACGTAAATTATCCAACAACATATCGGGGTAGTGTTGCACGGGGGCTACAGCGTGTTTAGCAAACAATTCTGGAAATAAACGCATCATCATTTTGCGATTTTCCAGCATGTAAGACACACCAGAAGGCACACGCAAATTATCTTCCAACACGTAAAACTCACCTGCACCAGCGCGCACCATATCAACACCAGCAATATGTGCATAAATTTGATTGGGAACATCGACGCCCTGCATCTCTGGGCGATATTGCGCATTACGCAGAATTTGCTCCGGTGGAATTAAACCAGCCTTTAAAATTTCTTGCCCGTGATAGATATCGTGTAGAAATAAATTTAACGTTTTAACGCGTTGCTCTAAACCTTTTTGCAACATTTTCCATTCATCGGATGGAATGATGCGAGGGAGTAAATCAAAGGGAATTAATCGTTCAGTACCTTCTTCTTCACCATAGACCGCAAAGGTAATACCTAAACGGTGGAACGTTAAATCAGCTTCGGCCTTCTTACGCGCCAACCGCTCTTTGGGCAAAGTACCTAACCATTGGCCGTAGGCTTGGTAGTGAGGCCTCAAGACCTCAGGGGCAGCCATCATTTCATCGTAAAAAACAGGTTTAGCCATTGGACACCTACAAACTTATTATCGGTAATGTGAATGGAGCGAAATACGTGCCAAGAAAACAGCGATTTTTAAGGGGGTTCAGAGGAGCAAACGCACCAGATTAAAGCAATGGCTTAAACGCGCGCCAAATCAGCGCCTTTTTGAAGCAACGCTAAAAAAGTAGCCCATTTTTGCAGTCTTGACGAAAAAGAATGGTGCAAGCCCTGCCCCAAAAAAAGTAGCCCTAAAACAAAAAAAGAGCACCTAAAGAGCTCTTTTTTTAAACAGCAACCCAAAACGAATTACTTAATCAAGCGAATTGCGAAAGGTGCGCGGTATGTTTGGCCACTAGAAGCAGCAATAATACCCATAATGCAGAACACCAAGTGCAAAATACCCACAGCAGCTATTACCAAGAAACCAATCAAAATAATCGCTAAAACCGTGCCTGCAACATAGCCAATAATGGCGGTAATGGACCAGTTAAGAGCTTCCTTACTTTGATCGACAATATACGGATCATCTTTTTTAACCAAATACAAAACCAAACCGGGGATAAAGCCAAAAAACAAAGTACCAATCCACAGTAACAAGGCGAGGTTTTTAGAGTCTTGGGAGACTTGGAACACTTCTTTTGTTTCTACCGGATCCGTCATAACAGCCACCTTTCAATGTAAGAGAAGTTAATAGAGTAATGTAAGAGAATAGAGTTTTTATGAAAAATTAGTCAAAGCCCGAGCACTATAGCCATAGTCAACGCCGCTATGCAATATTCGCCTGAAACAGCCTATGAAAAATGCTATAGTGCGCGCCTTTTATGAGGCTGCTCAATAAGATAGCAGCGGCCTTAGACATCGACTCAGCCAGTTAAGCAGACCTATGACTCAATCACTCTCTAAAACTCCCGCTCGCAAGATATTGGTTACCAGTGCCCTCCCCTATGCCAACAGCGATTTGCATCTCGGCCATATGCTGGAACAAATTCAAACGGATATTTGGGTGCGATTCCAAAACCTGCGCGGTAACGATTGCCTCTATTTCTGTGCCGACGATGCTCACGGCACCGCCATCATGCTGAAAGCGGAAGAGAAGGGTATTACCGCTGAGGAGCATATCGCCAATATCAAGCGCGATCATGAATCAGTATCGGCAGGCTTTAATATCAACTTCGCCAACTTCCACAGCACCCATACTGAAGAAAACCGCGAACTGTCTTACATGATTTATGCGCGGCTCTGTAAAAATGGCCATATCGCCAGCCGCAAGATTTCGCAAGCCTACGACCCCGAGAAAAATCTGTTCTTGGCCGACCGCTATATTAAAGGCACCTGCCCCAAGTGCAAAACT
>SYDJ01000077.1 GCA_005801205.1 Gammaproteobacteria bacterium | reverse complement strand
TTCCATACGCTTTACGTTTTCTTCTTTGCTCAGCGGTGTCTCAATAGTTTGCGGAAGTGCTAGCACATGGGGTGCAGGCAGTTCTTCGCCATTCATCACTCGCTCACACAATTTTAAATAGTGACGCTCAAAAATGGGGAAAGCTGTTTTTTCAGCATTGCTAGAAAGAAAAAACCAATCGCTCGCGCAGCCCGCGTGGTAAATCGCGGGGTGGCTCCAAGCATAAGCCGCTTTTGGGCTAGGTGCGCGGCACGCTTCTACGTAGGCGCGGTGCGCATCAATCAAACCAAATTTTTCTGGGTCGCCTTGGCAGGCGCGCATCATGCGATTGAGTGTGGGCAAATATTCCGATTCTTCAATCACTTTGCGCGCGCCGCGCAAAATGGTTTCGGGTGCAAATTGACTCAAGCTTTCTAACCACAATTTTTTAATTTGGTTGAGCACTTGGGTATCGCTATAGGCTTTGTAATATTGGTTGTGATAATTAATGCGGAAGAGCGCAAAAATTTCATTCAAGGCATCAATATGTGCATCGCTAATCGTGCGCTCACGACGAAATTGTTGTTCCGTTCCATCACTGTGCCCAACTGCGGTCGGTGAGGTCTTGGACAAGGCTTCGATCTCTTGTGCTACTTGCTGAATGATTGGCGTGCTGTCCTGCATGGTGATTACCCTGCTGTGCTAATGGGGCCAAAGCATGTTGCTTCGCCCAGTGATATTTTACGTGTTGCAAAAATTTGGTATTCCACGATGCGTAAAGCTGATTGCTCTCGCGCCAAAATAATACAAATTCGGCAACTTGGCTTTTGGCAAAATCTGCTTTAATTTCTGCCAAGCGCAGCACATCAAATACTTCAGTGCTCGGCTGCCAGTTTTCAGGAATGCGCTTCGGCTCTGTGTCGTTTTCAAGTGCGGATGAATACCGCACCCACTGGCGTTTTACGTGCTGAATAAATTTACTGTTCCAGGTGCGGCCCACTTCGCCGCGCTCTTGCCAATAGAGTACAAATTCGGGAATGGCATCTTCCACAAATGCATAACTGATATTGGCGTGCTTTACCAAGACTTCAAGCGCATCGTTGCTCGGGCGCCAGCTCATATGCATGGCAATATCTTTATCGCGATTCAAAAACTCTTCGTTATTTTCACGCGCCTGCCGCGCCATTTGCGTTTGATGATTGCGCCATTTGTGCAATACATCTTTCAAAAATTTTGCGCCCCAAGAGTGACTTGTCTCACCGCGCTCGCGCCAGTAAGTAATAAATTCCGGTACCTGCAAACGAATAAAATCTTCAGGAATATTGTGCTGCGCTACTTGGCGCAACAACTCTTGGTCTGGCTGCCAGTTGGGCGCAATCAAGTTTGCGCCCCCATTTTTACTACCAGCAGTCATATTAATGATTGGAAGCGGGCGATGTTGTTCAACCGGTTTGGCCTGCGCTTTCCCATCATTAAACGCAACTGTTAGTCTGCGGCTTTCGGTAAAAGGTGCCGATGCCAACAAAATAATCCCTTGGTCGCGCAGGTTCTTGCTAATGCGCTGAATATCCTGTGGCGACCAAAACGGCATAGTACGCATTACCAAGGTCTCATCCACATCCAGCCATTCCTGGCCATCGCGCGCAACCAGTGGGCGAAAAGCCGCCATATCGCCCAAAAGCGAGAGCATACAGGCTTCTTCAAGGCCAATAGTCGCCGCCAACGAAGGCGAAACCAGTAAGGGGCGTTCAGGGATTAGGGATGAACTCATGGCGTATTTTGCATCAAATTCCAAATATGGAGCTGGGGTGGAATTGTAGGGGGATTGGGGTGCCGATACCAGTGTAAAAGTGGGAAACCCTGCTGCAATCAAACGAGTGAGCTGTTACAACTTGATACAAATCGAATCTGACTGTTACAGCCTTAAGGGAACTTAATCCCTAGTATGCCGATATCGAAATTGAGTTGGCATAAGCCTTAAGGAAACCATCATGACATTTAAAAAACTACCGCTACTGAACGCTATTGCCTTGATCTGTGCGTCCCAAGCGAGTTTTGCGGATTCTCCCAATAAACCCGTGGCTGATAGTGATATTGATGAAATTATTATTCTTAAGCGTCGTGAAAGTGACTACTCGGTCATTACTGAGCAAGCGCAAAAAATTCTAGATGTTCCAGGTGCCTTGGGAGATCCACTAATGGCGGTATTTAGCTTGCCGGGGGTCTTGGCGCAGGGAGAGGGTGGTGCGCCTGCCGTGCGCGGTTCATCCCCTAGCGATAATTTGTACATGGTAGATGGCGCACCTGCAGGTTATGTGTTTCATTCGTTTTCAACTTCGGTGTTTAACGAAAATATTATTCAGGATTTTCAACTCTATTCAGCGGGTTTTGGCCCTAATTACAGCAATGCTATTGGTGGTGTATTTGATATCACTTTGCGCGACCCGAAACATCAAGCCTTCACCACAAAGTTAGACTTAACAGCCTTGCGCGCGGGCGTTTTTTTTGAAAGTGAAGTCACCGAAAATTCTGCTTTCTATTTATCTGCACGTGGTAGCTTGCTGCAATATTTTTTGGATGATAAATCTAAGGATGATATTGAAAAAGAAGATGGCATTCGAGTGCAAACTGCACCTCAAGATTCTGACTTTCAATTCAAATATGTCTACGACATCAATAGCGACAATAAAATTACCTTGAGTGCAAATGGTGCTACAGATCTTGCCGAGGCAGACTTTACCAATCTTTCTAACGATGTCTTGGAAGATCCTGATATGGCGGGCGATGCAAAATTAGAAAATAAGTATCAAAACGTATCTATTAGTTGGCGCTCTGAGGGAGATCGCGGTTCTGTATTAAATCTACAATTCGGGCATTTTGTTAAAAATAATAATACCTTCTGGGGCGATCATAAATATCGCTTTAATATTGAAACCCGCGATAGCTACTTAAGGGGGAATTATGATTTTCTTCTTGGTACGCAACACAATATGTCAGTAGGCGCTGAAGTGCATCGTACAGAATATGAATATATCGCACGTTTTATTAATTATGTTTGCACCGAGACTGACCCAGATTGTGTCTATAGGCGCGGCGATTTAATTGATAGTTCAGATACGATTAAAGTCAATGAGGCTATGGCATACCTTAATGATCATTGGCTGATAACCGATTCTTTTTCGCTGGATTTAGGTGCGCAATCTCACTACAACAATTTTACGGACGAAAACTTTTTAAATCCGCGTGTGGCAAGTGCGTGGAGTTTTACTGAGGGTTGGACGCTCACATCATCGCTCGGCGCTTATAATCGCTTTCCTGAAATAGATAAACTATTCCCGGAAGTGGGGAATCCGAAACTAAAATCGCCCAGTTCACATCATTTAACCCTTGGCTTAAAACAAACTTTAAGTGATGGGTGGAGTTGGTCTACGACAGCCTATTATAAAACCATGGACGATCTCCCCTTGGCCATGAAGGAAGGCCAAACACCAAACTACACGAACAACGTAGAGGGGGATGCTTACGGTCTGGATGTTTTTATCAATAAAGAGTTAACAGATCGTTGGTACGGTTGGTTAGCCTTAAGTGCATCTAAAAGCCAGCGAACAAATAAGCTAACTGAACAAGAAACAAATTATTATTTGGATACTCCGCTAGTGCTAAACTTGGTTTTGAATTATAAGCTGAACGATAAGTGGACGATGGGTGGACGCTTTAATGCGCAAACAGGACGAGCCTACACGCCAATTATAGGCGCGCAAAAGAATCCCTATTTTGATAACCATAT
>SYDJ01000076.1 GCA_005801205.1 Gammaproteobacteria bacterium | reverse complement strand
GGCGTTAAATACCGATAAGGAGAAAATCTAAAGCATTCAATATATCGGTTCTTGCATATTCAATATCTGTAATTGCTTTACCTAACTCTTTGCGTTGAATACCGGCCAATTGAGGTGTAAGCATTAGATAGTCCACCCCTTCAATTATAAAGGTTGGTGTTAACTGAGTTAAAATCTTATCTTTATTTGCTTCGAGTTTTTTGAGTGGAACTACAACCGTGGTCTGTAAGGAGTTGAGCAAGTTAGCTTGAATGTCCAAGAGTAAAGGGTACTCTTTTTTACTCTGTGAGTTTTTATTTTGGAAAATTGTAAACTGTGTCATTTAGAAGCTCCGAAGGCCATCGCTAAAAGCACCGTTTTCATCTACTGACTTATTGTAAGCTGTTATGGCGTTTCTGTTCTGCTCTAGCCATTGCTGTGCTTGTTTAGTTTTTAGTTGGTTTGTAAGTGCTTGCTCTAAAGCAGCAGAGAGGTTTATTTCTAAGTCTCTAGCTTTTTTAAGTAAGTCACTGTTTATGCTAAGGTTTGTTGGTTTTTTAGGCGCGCTTTGGTCGTAAAGTGCAAGCATGGGTTATCTCCGCTCAATGTATGCGTATATCATATGCGCATATAGGTCGTGGGTCAAATGCGCAAAAAGCAACTTAAAAATTGCCGCTTAGCTTGGCGTTATAGTGGCGTAAATCAACAAAGGAAAAATAAATGACTATTACAATATTAAAAGATGTATTAATTTCTATAACAAGTCGTTGCTGCATCAGTCGCTTCGCTCCTTGGGCATTTTTTAAGTCGTGCTTTTGTGGTTTTGCTACGCAAAAGTATTCCACAACACATTAACTTAAAAATTGCCGTTGGCTTAATTGCTGCTTGAAATATTAACCCTTCGATCCTGGCTTAAAATTCAGCCCAAAACCAAAGCGTTCGTTCATCATTTCGTGTGCCATTTTTTGGCGGTTGCCTTCAAAATATTCAACCACTTTTGTTATTTGTAAATTGCCGCTATTGTTTTCAATCATAGCGATGGCACACATCAAGGCGTTGGTGCCGTTGTCGAGCTTTACCTCTACAGGCGATTGATTTGGCGTGGTGATGGTGACTATGCCATTGGTGTGCGTCCAGTTGGCGACGCCTTCGTAAATGAAAGTGAAAATCAGTAGGCGTTTGATTTGAGATAATTCATCGCCATTGATGAAAATATTTTCTCCGTTCACGTTATTGCCGGAGCGATCATCGCTATCCAAATGCACGAAGGGTGGGTGATTAAAACTGCCCCAACAATCGCCCAGTGCTTGCACAATGCCACGGCGACCATCGGCTAATTCAAACATGCAGCCTAAATCCAAATCGATTCCATTTGAACGCGGCTTACCGCCTGTGCCCATAATTTTGGTTAAAAAACTGGGCGCTGCGGGTTGGCTATTGGGGAGTGCTGCTTGGTTCCAATTGAGGTTAACGATTATGCGCCCGAAACCTTGATTGCCTTTTTTCTCTAGCGACACTTTATCGCCACGTTTGGCGAGGGTGACTTTAGAGAGAGATACTTTTTTCGGTTCTTGTACGGCAGGTTCTGGTGCGGGAGCGGGCGTGTTGGTCGGAGCCGCTTCCGCTTCTGTGCCGCCAAAATGTTTCAGCAATGCCGATAGGCCGCCGTTAAAACCTTGGCCGACTGCGCCGAAGCGCCATTGATTATCGCGCTGATACATCTCGCCAACGATGATGGCTTTTTCGTCTTGGAAATCGCTGCCGCTGAAAGCAAATGTTGCATCGCCCAAACGTAAACTACTTGCGCCTATAGAGCGCATGCTGCCCGCACCAGTGATGGAAGCGGTGAACACGAGTTTTTGAATACTGCTCGGTAAACCTGCGAGATTAATATTAAACGTGGATTGATCTGCTGCGATGGAGAGCGTGACTGCATCGCCGGGGCAAGCGGTTTGGTTGAAGAACACCATGTAGCGGTCGTCGGATAGTTTGTCGTTAGCATCTAGGCCAAAGCAAGCGATATCGATTTCCATACCCGCTGCGGCAACTTGCAACACCAATGGGAATGGCCCAGAGCAACCTATATCAGCCAGTTTGGTTTTTTGTCCGCGCGCGAGTATGGTCATGGTGAGATTCCTTGTGATTATTTAGAGAGTTTTGCGCGAGTAATTTATCGCGTCGCAAGCACCACTTTATGATCCGAAAACGCATAAATACATCCCTGTAGCTCCCGCAAGTCGTCCCTGACTTGAGGGTTTCGGATCATAAATCGGTACTCGCTTAAGAAGATTATCGTGTACGCAAGGTTTTTATTTAAGAATAGGTCGGTTGCTTTAGTCCGTTGTGATTATGCAATTCATTTGCCTCAGTTTTTTTGCGAGTGCCGAATACACGCGCTTGCGCGACTACGTGTAGCGCCCATGAGCGGTGGGTGGCGACTTCGCACATGGAGTTGTGCATTTTGAACACGGCGGGGCTGTCTTTGTCGATAATGCGCAGCGCCATTTCGATATCTTTTTCACACACGCGGTAATGTTTTTCAATCGATTCGATTTGCGTGGGGTGAATCGCGGTTTTGCCCACTAAACCGTGCGCCAAATCTTCGCTGACTTCTTGGTCGAGTAGCGTGGGGTTATCCAAATATTCAAACACCGGCGCGGTGAGCGAGAAGCCGTAGGGGCGGAAGATTGTCACCAAGCGTGCAATCACTAAACCCAGCGGCGTGCGGTAGATGGTCATATTGTCTGGGCGGCGAATGCCGAGCAGCGCGAGCAAATCATTGCCGCCAATGCGCAATGCGAGAATGCGGTCGCGCACGTTGGGTTTGTCTAAGGCTTGGCGAAACATTTTCATTTCGGCTTCATCAAACACATCGGCGGTTTCCAAAGTGGGCATCAGCAGATGATTGGTGTTTTGCACTTGGCAAAAATAGCTTTCAAAGTTGTGGCGTGTGGCCTTGGGGATCACAAAGCCTGTGAGCTTTTCGGCGCCGGGCATTTGCAAAATTTGCATCATCACCTGCTGATTGCGCACGCGCACAAAGCGTTCGGTATCTGTGCGCTCAACCATGTGCAACAGCGTATTGGCGAGATTCTTTAGCGCCGCGCCAACATCCCGTCCTGAGACTGCATCTTCGGTGCAAAAAATCACCGAGCGCAGGTGGCTCAGAACTGTTCCATTTGCAATTGCTTGCAAATCCTTATGGGTGGCTGGGACATAAAGTGATGCCCCGAGTACAGTGTTTCTAGCCATCTAATGCACTTCCTATAAGTGAAACAGCCTGATAAGGCAGGTTGGGTTGAATAATAATGGGTACAGATTTTTGTTCGGCAAGCACACGCAAGTGGGCGACATCGACTACATCGGGATCGCGCAAAATCAGCAGGCGTGCCTTGCGGCGGAGTAGCACGCGGGTGGCTTCGCCTATGCCTGGCTTGATGAAATTAACATCGTCGATGTCGTAATCCGCCATGGCCTGCGCTAAAAATGCGTTGGAGATGGCGGCGAGTTGAAACTTGTCGGCCGGTTTGGCATCGGGCATTTTACCTTCTGCCATAGTACTGAAAGCGAGTGCGATAGCATCTGCGATAATTGCAGTGGCAAAGGCCTGCGACTGATCTTGCTCCGCGAATTCTTGGTAGTAAATACAGCCGTGAAAATCGGTTGCGCCGATTTGATCGTTAAGCACCGAACGGCTCACCAAACCCGACACTGTGGCGTTGAGAATGCTGGAGGGAATCAAATAATCCTCACCCGAGGCACTCACCGCTGCGCTGCCCGCCAAATCTGCCAGCACCCATAAGCCGCCGTTAATATTGACCTGCCTGCGCTGGTTATAGTTGGCGATGGATTCTTCGAGCACGCCTGAGATGACGCCTTTGCCCGTCCAACCATCCACAAACACGATGGACTCTGGCGCGTGATCTTGCTGCAAAATATGGTCGAGCGCGTTTTCGTCAATGCCTCGGTCGCGGATGATCGAGAGCGAGTAATGCGTGACCTTACGCTTAAATACCTGCTCCAAAATATGCTTGAGAATGACGCCTACAGGCGTACCAGCGCGAAGGAGCGATGCAAGCACAATCTCGCCGCTCTGCTGTTGGTTGATCAGGCTGGCGAGGGTCAAACAATCACGCGCCATGCGTTGGCGATTGGCAGTGAAAGCCTGTTCATAGACCTGAAGATACTGCGGCGAGGGCAGGGATTCGGGCGAGAGCATTTCGCTGTAATGGCGCTGGCCGGATTGAATCAGTTGCTCTTTATCGGCCACTGATACAAACGGTTGCTCGGGCAAAATTTTCAGCAGGAAGATGACATCTTCGGGCCCATAGCTTCCATGAAAGTGGCTACCGTGAAAATGACCTGTTTGGCTAATAGATTGGTTTATAAGTGCATTCATAGCGACTCCACCGTATGCCCGGCGAGTTGCGTGCCTTTGGGGATAATCGTGTAGTCGCAGCTCGCCATAAAGCGGGCATCTGAGGTGCTATCGCCCATGCCGAAGGTGAGAATTTCACCGTGCTCGGCTTCCAGTTTTTGACGCACATAGGCAACGGCGCGGGCTTTGTTGAGTGTGTTGGGCAGTATGGCGAGGTTGTTGGCGTTGCGATGTACGTTGAAGTCTTTGCCACCGACTTCATCAGGCGTCGCAAGCCAAGGTAAAACTACTTCGCGCTCGATTTTTTCAAGGTGACTCGCTTGCTTGTCTGGGTCTTTAACCAAGGTATAAAACGGTGTGGCGCAATCTTCTACGACGCGGGCGCGGGCTTTTAAACCTTGTGCCACGGCGTATTCATCAATCAATAGTTTGATGGTGTTAAGGCCATCCACTGCTTGTGCCATATCGCTGCGAATGATCTCTGCCCAAGCTTCATCCACCGAGCCATCTGGCTTTAAGACTACGCCGCCGAAATCGATAATCGTGTAGCTGCTAAACGGCAGGTCTACCCGGCTCATGGCATCGTGATTGCGCGCGGTGGTGGGGATTAGCGTCATATCGCGGCTGAACATAGCAAATAAGGCGCGCTGTTTCGCGGTGGTATAGGAAATTGGGTCGCCACTTCTTAAGTAGGCAACTGGCTCCAAATCTGTGGCATTGGGCACCTTGATGGGCGTTTGAAACAACGTGTCATCAAGGTCAACGAACAAAAACGTCTTCAATGCGGGTCTCACTTAAAAAATGGAGTAAATGTGCGCCGCTGAGCGAACGAGCGACTTGGTTTAAGGCCTCGTTAGCAGGCGTTTCATGGCAAATAAATACGTGATCGTACTGGCCTGGTGTGACGTTATAGAGGAAGTTGGCGACGCCTTCGCCGTAGTTGTCGGGAAAGTTTAAGGTGTGGCCGACCGCGCCCCAGGGCAGAATCGGCGAGCGAGTGGTTGATTGCACCATTACCTTTAGGCCACATGTTTCTAATCCACGCCCCAGCAAAAATGCCATATGCATAAATTCGCCAGTGCCGAGTACCAATACCGATTCATCCGGTTTGATGTTGGCCGACAAGCGCTTGGCTAAATCGGTAGGAATGGGGAGTTTGTTACTCAAACCCATTCGCCCAAATTTATCGCTCGCACCGCGCTCGGCGTGGGCGGCAAACAACTGCGCGGTGGCGGGCGGGTGCTGGTAATCCTTAGGTGTAAATTCATAGCTGCCACTTAGGCTGGCGCCTAGGGTCGTTTTAATCCCAAAGCGGGTAGACAGCTCGGTATCAGAACTATTGCCCATAAAGTTTGTAATCACCGCCAAGTGCAGGTGTTCTAGCGCTGGGCTTAGATTGCGGCATACATTCGTCAAATTCACAAAGGTATTGCCGGTGCTGGCTTCGTCATCTACCAAGACCAGCGAGCGCGCCTTGGTAAAAATCTCGCGGAAGCTTTCATCCGCCGGCATATGTAAAAACTGTTGCGGCGCATGGCTGTGGGCTTCGGCAAACTCAATCAGCGGCGCATTGGCCACGTGATAGCGCGAGCTGTGTAAAAACAGCGCGGCTGAATCTGGCTTGGCAGTTTTGTAGGCCTCAAACACGCCTTGCCCCAAACCTATGGCGGTTTCTGCCATGGCGATAAACACTACCGGCTCTGGCAAGTCAGCGGGAATGCGCGCGGCTAAATCTTCATGCATTGCCAGCATGGTAGCGGGCGTGACTGGCCAGTGTTTGCCCAATACCTTGCTCATAAATAGGAAGCCGCGCTTGGGATTAGCGCGCGCGGCAAAGCCTATTAAGTCATCCAATGCGAAGGTACTAGTCTCTGCGCTGAGCTGCATTTGGCCAGTAGGCAGTTCGAGGGAGCGTGACTCCTTTCGAGGCACCACAGTACTCGCCTCTTTATCCAATGCGTGGGCTGCAGGGCTCATTGCAATGTCTCTCATTGCAAAACAACGGGTTGCGACATTTCGGTTACGCGAATGCCATTTTTGAGCGCAGGGAGTTCTAATCCTTCGTAGCCGCGATCAAAACCGACCAGCATAAGGTAGGGCAGGTTAGCGCCCGCAAGGCAGGCCATGCCGATACCGCCAGACATGCGCGCATTGATTTCCAGCAGGCGCAAACCATTGCGACCTTCGCGGAATTGCGCGTTGAAGATGCCGTTTAAGTTGTACTGTGCAGCCAGTTCGGCGGCGCAGGTTTGGATGTCGTCGCGGATATCGATAGTTTGGCCGTGGCCAATCAGGAGCGACTTCTTGCGCGGCACGGCGCAAATCAAACGGCCGTTATCGGCAAGGCAATCCACGCTGTATTCGTGGCCATCCAAGTATTCCATGAGCAGCATGCTGCGGAAATTACCCATGTTGGCGATGCCACGGCGAAAATCATCCAAGCCCATTTGGTATTGCACGCCTTCCATCAACAACTGCGCACTGGAGCGCGCTTCGTTGAGCACGCTAAAGCCTAAACCGTACACCGAGATGGCGGGTTTTACGCACAGAATCGCGTGGCGCTCGCGCAAATCGGCGTAGGCGGTTTCAAATTGCTCCATATTTTCAAACTGGGTGAATTCGGCTGGTGGTGCTAACGGCAGTTTTACATGGTGATAAAACGCGGCTTTATCGTTCAGCAATTCAAGGGTTGCCTGATCGGCAACGCTGAGAATACGAGTGCCTTGCGCGGCAAATTGGTCTTTGTGAGTATCGATTAAACCGGCTTCTTTGCCGGGTACAAAAATAGCGATCTGCTGTTCGCGGCAGAATTCTAAACACCACTCCAGATAGGCTTTGCCCGTGAGTTTGTTAGGCTCGATTGCAGATTCGTCTGCAGCCAAAAACACCGGCGAGAAGGCTTTGGTATGGGTGCAGAGGATATGGTATTCGCGCGCAGTATCCGCTTCACGAATGAGGCGAATGGCAGCGGCTACAGAAGAAAACATTTTATTAAACCAAACGCGCTGCATGGGTGTACCTTAAGGATAAACGTGAAATTAAAAATTTTGTGAGTGTTAAGTATTGGCACTAAGACAAGGCTTGGGTAAATCTGTATTTAACGGGGAATCGTCATCTTCGCGTAGCGGAGATCCAGCCGTTAACAGACAACAATCAAGAGCTGGATCCCCGCTACGCGAGGATGACGACGAATAAATACATGACCATCAGTTAATGCAGAAAAGCTGAATTAAAGATGCGGAGTGATTTGTGAAATCAAATCGCCAAAGGTGCGGCCGTTGCCAGTCTCGCCAATTGCATGCATTTTCCACTCGCCGTTGTGGCGGTAGAGTTTGGCCATGATTTGCGAGTTGTGGTTGCCCAAAGTGGTCAAGTTAAAACGAGCCACTTCTTGGTTGTTGCTGGCGTTAACAATGCGGCAAGTCGCATTGTCTACTTGTGAGAAATTCTGGCCAGTGAAGCTATTTACGGTGAACACCAAGCTTTTTACATTGGCCGGTACGGTGGTCAGATTAACAATGATTTGTTCATCGTCGCCATCGCCTTCGCCAGTGCGGTTATCGCCAGTGTGAATGATGGAGCCGTCTTTAGACTTAAGCTGTCTGAACCAGACTACGTCGGTTTGGTTGTTTTGTTCGTCAAACATAACGCATGACGCATCCAAATCGATTTCTTGAGAGCCGCCGCCAAAACCAAACAGACCTTTTTTCTTCACTGGGTCCCAGCCGAGACCCATGATAATTTGGGTCAACTGCGTGCCAGCTTCTTTGTCGAGAGAGATTTTTTGACCTTTAGAGAGGTTAAGAGCCATGATGTTTTCCTTTGAAATAGGGGATGTTTAGGTGTGAAACTTAGGCGCTGCCGCCGAGTGCTTTGCTAACCCAACTGGCGAATGAATCGCGGTTGCGCGAGCACACACAAATTTTGCCTGAACCACTAAAACGTAAAACAATACCTTCGCCGCTTTTAGCGCTGTTGACGATGTTTCCTAGCATGCTGCCTAGGCCGCCACCGCTGTTATTGCCGGTTGTGACTGAGACTTCGTAGCGCAAGCGGCTATCCCAACAGACAACGTGGGTATTATCGATAATCACATCTTTGCCGGGTTCAACGTCTAGCTGAAACATGGAGCCAAAGCCCGATACAACCACTTGGCCAAACCCCGATGTTTCTGTCACGAAAAAGCCACCAGAGCCGGCAAACAAGGCGTTGCCAATATTCTGGGTGCGCACTTTCATTTCAGTTTTATCGGTTGCCGCCACAAACGCGCCATCGTTCAGGGTGTACTGGCGTTCGCCAATATCCAGAATTTGAATGGCACCCGGCATATTGGGCGATAACAGGCAATCGCCATCGCCACCGGTTGCTTCTATGTGTTGCTGAAATAAGGATTCACCGTTAGCAAAGCGGCGCATAATCGCACTGCCAATACCGCCGGTCATTTTGCCTTTGAGTTCGAGGGTGGAATCCATCATCACCATCGCGCCCGATTCACAATAAATTTTCTCGCCTCTCGTCATGGATACATGCAGAAAGGGGTCTATCTCACCGGTTGACGTAAATATAGGCATTTAAAAATCCTTGCAATTAATATGACTAGCACCAGCGTAAAACAGGTTCACAAAATGCCGAAATTAAGGCCTCTGCGATGAGAGGTGGCACCCTGTGAACCTGCAGTTACAAAAAGCAAATACCAACGAATAGCAATTAAGCGTCAATACCAAAAGAGCGAGCCAAAGGTGCCAAACCACCAGCAAAACCTTGACCAATTGCTTTGAACTTCCACTCAGCGCCAGCGCGGTAGATTTCACCAAAGATCATGGCGGTTTCTACTGAACTGTCTTCAGACAAGTCAAAACGTGCGATTTCTTTGTTGTCGCCACCGTTAATGCAACGAATAAACGCTTTAGAAACCATGCCGAAGTTTTGGTTGCGCGCAGCCGCATCGTGAATGGTTACGCACACGGAAATTTTATCCACGTCTGCAGGTACTTTGTCCAAATCGATGGTTACGGTTTCGTCATCGCCATCGCCTTGGCCTGAGCGGTTGTCGCCGCTGTGCGCTACTGAGCCATCGGCTGATTTCAAGTTGTTGTAGAAAATGAAATCGGCGTCTGAGCGTGCTTTACCTGATGCGTTCAGCATAAATACGCTGCCATCGAGGTCGAATTCTTTACCGTCAGTAGCACGTGGGTCCCAGCCCAAGCCAACCAAAAGCTTTTTCAAGCCGGGTGCTTCTTTGTTTAAATTTACGTTGCCGCCTTTCTGTAAACTAATAGCCATTTTTAATGCTCCTTACTGTGTTTGAAAAAAGTGTTGGTTATGTAAAGGGTGAAACTCGTTGAAACTTATATCTGTAACGCGTAAGTCTTGGTTTGCGACCCTCGCTTTTTCAACTAGCAATATGAGTAGGGTCGCGTTACCAAATTGCAAGGGTTAAACATTAACAAACTTTAATGGCGCTTCTATTTACGCTATTTCTTTAGCCTGTTTGCGCTTGTAGATAACCGATGAAATAAGCGCTGCCGCAATAAAACCTACGCCAACGAGTCCGGTAAATAGTTCAGGTACATGTTGGTGAATAGATACAAACATGATAATGGCTAAAATGCCGATGGCGTAATGAGCACCGTGTTCAAGGTATACATACTCTTGCAGCGTACCTTTGTTGACCAAATAGATGGTCATGGAGCGCACAAAAATTGCACCAATCGCCAAGCCAAGCATGATAATCACTACGTCTTTGGTGATGGCAAACGCGGCGATTACACCGTCGAATGAGAAGGATGCATCCAGAATTTCCAAGTATACGAAGGCCATAGCACCACTGCGTTTGGCTACGTTGACCGCGGCTTCACCGGCTTCTTCATCCTCAAACAGGCTGCCTAAGCTATTGACGACAACATAAAGAACTAAGCCCCATGCGCCAGAAATTAACAGGGTGGCTTTTTGCTCAGCTGAAACGGGCAGGTAATGTTGCAGTAACAGTAAAGTGACAATACCTATAACGATTTGAATAGAATCAATCTTACCTAGGCGGCCTAATTTCTCTTCGATAACGCCTAACCAGTGGATTTCTTTGCCATCGTCCAGCAAGAAGCCTAAGAACACCATGTATAAGAAAATACCGCCGAATGCGGCAATGGAGGTGTGGCTAGACATGAGGTGTTGTGAGTAAAGATCAGGCTCTTTAAGGGCCATGTGCATAACATCAATTAAACCTTGGCCAGAGGCAACGGCCACAATCAGGATTGGGAACACCAAGCGCATACCGAATACGGCCACGATAATACCCACGGTTAAGAACATCTTGCGCCAGTATTCATCCATATCTTTGAGTACGGAGGCGTTAACCACCGCATTATCAAATGACAGACTGATTTCCATAATACCGAGAATGGCGGTAATCGTTAGCGCAACCACAAGGCCGTTGAGACCGCCGTGTGAATAACCCCAATAAGCGGCAAGGCATATACAGATAAACGAAAAAACAAACGAAAAGCGAAAATCGCGCATGGTAAAAGTACCTGTTATGAGTGCGTTATGAGCACGTTCTGGTGAATGCGGGGGTATCTTATCGGCTCACTTCAGCGAATACAACGTTTAAAAAGTAGGGCTTTTTACCGTTGAATCCAGTGACTTAAGGTCGGCTTTTACGGTGTTACGAGCGATTTAGATGAGGCCAAACAACTCTTCTTTACCCTTTTTACTGATGGCAACAATAGCTGGATGGGTCAATTGTCGTTCGGTAGTTATCATGTAAAGTTGCTCCATCACCGCGTCAATATGCCCCACCACCTTAACTTTGTACTGCTCACAAATATGCGCGGCATTGGTTGAGGGGGCGGCAAATAAGCCTGCACCCGCTTGGCCAAAGGATTTCATGAGCGCGCTGTCATCAAACTCGCCGTTAATCATGGGGTGCAAATTGTGGTTGTCTAGCCAACGCTCAAGTTTTGGGCGAATGGCGGCATCATCGCCGGGCAATAAAAATGGGGCTTGGTTTAGGCATTCCGGAAACTCACCCATTAGCTTATCAACCAAGGTGCTTGCCCCAAATACCGTTAGACCACTTTCGCCCAATAAGTGATTGAAGCCTCGCACATTCAAATGTGAGGGCATGGGGCGATCCGCAATAATCATATCTAAGCGATGTACCGACAACTCCGACAACAAAGATTCCAGCCGGCCTTCACGGCAGATAAGGCGTATAGGCTCTGCCAGTTTCAATGCAGGCTCTAGCAGGCGATAGGCGACAAATTTAGACACGGAATCTGCAATCCCCACTTTGAGCGGAATCGACTTTTTGGTGCGCTGGTCGTGAATAGCGTCTAAAAGTTCATCGCCAATCGAAAAAATCTCGTCCGCATAACTCAATACCTGGCGGCCGGCGTCAGTGATTTCTAGGTTACGACCTGCACGGCGAAACAATTCAACGCCCAGAACATTGGCAAATTCGGTGAGCTGACCACTGATGGATTGCGGCGTCAAATAGAGCCGCTCGGCGGCTTTGGCGATACTGCCGGTTTTAGCAACCATCCAAAAATAACGTAGGTGCTTGTAGTTGAGCCTATTCATTGCAACTCCATTAATCGAAAAAATCGAACTGTTGGTAAATTATATTCGATTTGTTGGACTTATTCCTCATGGCTAGTATCCACAGTGTTCCAAGTAAAGAGCGTTTTGAATCGACACCATTAATTAACGAGGCCTTGCCTCAGAGGATTTTCAAATGCGTATTGATATTCATTCCAGTAAGTTTGAGCTAACCGAAAGTTTGCGTGATTACATTGAGCGCCGAGTTCAATTTGCGTTCAACTGGGCTTATGACAAGTTACCGCAGGTGCATTTTCGCTTAAATGATGTGAATGGGCCTAAAGGCGGCGTAGACAAAGTTTGCCGAATTCAAATTCCCATGGCGGGTGCAAACCCCGTAGTGGTTGAGGAAATTCAGGCCGATATGTACGTGGCTATCGATCGCGCGGTGGAGCGTGCGTCTCGCACTATGTCGCGGCGCATACAGCGCAGCCGCACGCACCGCCGCGAGCAGTATCAGGCGGTGGCTTGGCCGGAGGCGCAATAAGGCGCCTTGCGGAATATCTGTAGCGAACATGTAATAGGTAAATAAGAGGGTTATGAAATGAAGCGTATTTTGTTGTTCTTGGCAACCAACGTGGCCATTGTATTGGTGCTCTCAGTCACCATGCGGCTGTTGGGGGTTGAGCCCTACCTGAATGCGAACGGGCTTAACTTAACGTCATTGCTGATTTTTGCGGCAGTTATGGGGTTTGGTGGTTCTTTCATATCCCTTGCTATTTCCAAGTGGATGGCAAAAAAAACCATGGGCGTTCAGGTTATCGAGTCGCCCAATAACGCCACCGAGCGATGGCTGCTAGACACAGTTCACCGCTACTCAAAAGAGGCCGGCATCGGCATGCCTGAGGTGGGCATCTTTGATTCGCCAGAGGTAAACGCCTTCGCCACGGGTATGAGTAAAAATAGCTCCTTGGTGGCCGTTTCATCGGGTTTGCTTGAGCAAATGACGCGCGAAGAAGCAGAAGCCGTTATTGGCCACGAGGTTGCCCACATTGCCAATGGCGATATGGTGACGCTGGCCTTAATTCAAGGTGTGGTAAATACCTTTGTGATGTTCTTGTCGCGCGTGATTGGCTACTTCATCGATAAGGTGATCTTTAAAACGGAAAGCGGCACTGGCCCTGCCTTTTTTATCTCGATGATTGTTGCTGAATTGGTGCTGGGTGTACTCGCGTCAATCATTGTTATGTGGTTCTCGCGTCAACGCGAGTTCCGTGCCGACAGCGGCGGTGCTCGCTTGGCGGGGCGGCAGAATATGATTGCGGCCTTGGAGCGGTTGAATTCGCTGCACCCTGCGCCCTTGCCAGATCGCATGGCGGCGTTTGGAATTTCGGGTGGCGGTGCCAGCGGGTTGAAGCGTTTGTTCTTAACGCACCCCCCTTTAAGTGAACGTATTCAAGCCTTGCGCGAAAACAATTAACGCGAAAACAAATAATACAAAACTCATAAAGGAGTTGGTCTATGAATGAAATAACCATAGGAAGCCCCATGTTGTGGGGCGGCTTTATCGCCTTTGTGCTGGTTATGCTGGCGTTGGATTTGTTTGTGTTTGGTGCAAACAAGGCGCACAAAGTCAGCATAAAAGAAGCGGCGAGTTGGTCTTTTGTGTGGTTTGCCTTGGCGATAGCCTTTAACGCTGGCTTATGGTGGTACATGAAAGGTACGGTCGATGCTGAGGTAGCAGACCGTAAGGCGCTGGAGTTTTTAACCGGTTATTTGATTGAGAAATCGCTATCGGTCGATAACGTCTT
>SYDJ01000075.1 GCA_005801205.1 Gammaproteobacteria bacterium | reverse complement strand
AGGCTTGGTCACGTGTGATGAACCTTTCGAGCGCTTGCTTTGCCAAGGTATGGTGCTGAAAGACGGCACCAAGATGAGCAAATCCAAAGGCAACACCGTTGACCCTGAAGAGCTGATCAACCAATACGGTGCCGATACCGTTCGCTTGTTCTCCATGTTTGCCGCACCACCAGAGCAAAGCATGGAATGGAGCGATTCTGGCGTTGCTGGTGGCAATCGTTTCTTGCATCGTTTGTGGCGCGCGGTTGAAGGTCATATCAATGCAGGCACACCGGGCAATCTCGACGTTGCGAATTTGCCGCAAGCACAGAAAGATTTACGCCGTAAAACTCACGAGACCATCCAAAAAGTCAGCGATGATTTTGGTCGTCGCCAAACCTTCAATACCGCCATAGCCGCGACTATGGAATTGTTGAACGAAGTGAGCAAATTGTCTGACCGCGCCAACCCACAAGGTTTAGCGGTTGAACGCGAAGCATTAGAGGCGGCGATTTTGTTGCTCGCACCCATCGTTCCACACATTACCCATACCCTGTGGAAAGCCTTAGGTCACAGCGATATTCCATTGAACGCTGCTTGGCCAACACTCGACGAGAGCGCACTTGTGCGCTCAACCGTTGAAGTGGTCGTGCAAGTAAACGGTAAAGTACGTGGCAAGTTGGATGCACCTATTGATGCTCCAAAAGAAGCATTGGAGCAATCTGCACTCGCGCTGGAAAATGTGCAAAAGTTTTTAGAAGGCGTGACTGTGCGTAAAGTGATTGTGGTGCCCAATAAACTTGTGAGTATTGTTGCGAATTAATATGAAAAAAATAATTGCCAGCTGTTTAATTGCACTCACCCTATCCGCTTGCGGCTGGCAATTACGCGGGTCTATGGAGCTGCCTAAAAATTTATCGCAACTTTATATTTCTGCCATAGATAGCAAGGGCGCACTGATGACTGAGCTGCGCCAGTTGTTAAAAACCAATCGCGTCACCTTGGTAAATAGCGCAACTGAAGCGCAATACTCGCTTTATATTTTGGAAGAAACCAAAGACCGCCGCACTGCGGGTGTAGGCGGCGATGCACTCAGCAGCTCTTACGAAATTACGCGCAAAGTAGACTACGAAATCGGCTTGAAAAATTCCGAGCACACCACCAAAGGCACTGCTATTAGCGTGCGCAGCTTTAACTACAATACCGCCGCAATTAACAGCGCGACCCAAGAAGAAATTTTACTAGATCAAGAAATGCGCCGCGATTTAGCACAACAAATGTTGCGCCGCTTAAATGCAGTAATTGCCAATCCTAACGACCAAAAAAAATCTAAAAAAACAGTAACAGGCGAACATGGCAAAACTGCGCCCTGAACAACTGAGCGCAGCGCTCACTAAAGGTTTAGCGGCCATTTATATTGTTACTGGCGAAGAACCTTTATTAATTCAAGAAAGCTGCGATGCGATTCGCGCCGCAGCGCGCAAAGCCGGTTTTGTGGAGCGCGACTTATATCACGCTGACGCACATTTTGATTGGAGCCAAGTGCTCGCATCTGCTAACAGCATGTCGCTCTTTGCCGACAAAAAAATTATTGAAGTGCGCATCCCCAGCGGCAAACCTGGCGATAAAGGCGGCAAGGTTTTACAAGAATATGCGCAATCGCCCTCACCCGATAATTTGCTGCTCATCATTACCGAAAAAGTGGATAGCGCCACACAAAAATCCAAATGGTTTAGCGCGCTCGAAGCACAGGGTACGCACATTCAACACTGGCCGGTCACCACAGAAAACTTACCCCATTGGATTGGTGCGCGCCTAAAACACGTTGGTTTGCAAGCAGATAGCAATGCGATTGATTTACTCGCCTCGCGCATTGAAGGCAACTTACTCGCCGCCGTACAAGAAATTGAAAAATTAAAACTACTCGCCCCCAGCAATGTCATCAGCATGGAGTTAATGGCATCCGTCGTTGCGGACTCTGCGCGCTACGATGTATTTGGCCTCTCCGACAAAGCTTTACATGGCGATGCCCGCGCCGCCGTAAAAACCTTACACGGTTTAAAATCTGAAGGCACCGAAGCTATCGCCATACTCTGGGCGCTCACGCGCGATATCCGCAGCCTTGTGCAAGTCTCGCAAATGACCAGTCAAGGTAAAAACTTTGATTGGGCCGCTAAACAAGCTGGTGTGTGGGATAAAAAACAACCGCTTTTTCGCAGCGCCTTGCAGCGTTTGAAGCCTGCGCACTTACAACAACTTTTGCGCAAAGCCAATGGTATCGACAAAGCCGTTAAAGGTATGCGCGATGCAGAGCCTTGGGATGAGCTGCTAGATCTCGTCTTAAACTTAGCGGGCGTACAAAGCTTGCATCCCATTAATGAAAAACTAAGCTTACGCATATAATTTTCTGATTATAAAAATCGTCACGGAAGGCGAGCACTCAAAAACAACAGCCCCAAAACATCCTCTGCCGAATTTGCACTCTACAAATTCCGCTTTCTATTACAAAAAATTTGCGAGGAATAACGATGAAACTGTTGCACCTAACCTCCTTACCACCATCCTTAAATTTGGCTCACCTGTTCTGTGGACTAAGCCTAACCTTAACCGCCAACTTCAGTATTGCCGATGAAAGCTTAACAGCATCCGGCACCAACCCAACACCGCGCACCATTGAGTATTCGTGGATGCCCGTTTCAACGTGGGACAACATGTATGCGGAAGATATAGCCGTAGCCGAGAAAGGCGGCGTGGATTTACTCTTTGTGGGCGACTCTATTACGGCGGGCTGGAACTGGGAAATTTGGCAAAAGAATTTTGCACAATACAAGCCTGCCAACTTTGGGATAGGTGGCGATCACACCGGCAATTTGCTATGGCGCTTGAAATACGGCCATGCAGAAAAATTAACGCCCAAAGCAGTCGTACTATTAATTGGTGTCAATAATTTTGGCCATTTAAATGAAACCCCCAAGCAAGTTTTTGACGGCATAAAAGCCAACGTAAAATTGCTGCGCAAAATGTATCCCAACGCCAAGATTTTGGTAAACAGCCTATTCCCATTTGAAGAAAGCGCGCAAAGCCCCAAGCGCGCAATGGTGAACGAAGTGAACGCTATGGTCGCCGCATTAAACGATAACAAGCACGTGTTCGTGAAAAATTACGGCGCAATCTTTTTACAGGCAGATGGCAATATTTCAAAAGAGTTGATGGGAGATTTTTTACATCCGTCACCAAACGGCTATCAAGCATGGGTAGACATTATGCTTCCCGATATTCAAAAGCTGATGCAATAAGGGAGCGAAACCATGTATAGATTTTACGTTTCCCTTATCGCCATTCTAAGCTCGCTCTCAATTAACAGTGCCTACGCAGAATCGATTAGCGCAACGGATAATCGAATTACTGTTATGGGTCGTACTCAGCAAAGCGATGACGGCAGCGTGCGCTTTGCCTACCCGGGCGTGAGTTTTTTCATGAGCACTAACACAGCAAGTCTTAACATGCTTGCCAACAGCAATAGTGGCAAGGCTTGGCTGGATATTATTGTTGACGATGGCGAGCCTAAGGTTATTCAAATAAACCAACAGCCCCAACACTATGAATTATTTCGCTTTGAGAAGGCGGGCAAGCATAAGGTGCGCATTATAAACCGCACTGAAACTTGGCAAGCGGTTACGACTATTAGTAAGTTCGAGCTGACAGACGGAAAACTTCTCGCAGCACCAAGTTTACCGAAGCGAAAAATTTTAGTGCTTGGCGATTCAGTTACCTGCGCTGAAATGATTGACCGCGTTGCAGGAGAAAAACCTGACCCACGCTGGAATAATGCACGCGAATCCTATGGCATGCTCACCGCACAAGCCGTAAATGCGCAAGTTAGTTTAGTGTGCATGGGTGGGCGCGGTTTAGTGCGCAGTTGGGATGGTAAAACAGATGAACACAACCTCCCTGAATTTTATCAATTCAGCGTCCCTGACAATAAAGATCCTGCGCCATGGAGTCACGCGCAATACAATCCTGATGTAATTGTGAGCGCCATAGGCACCAATGATTTCAGTCCCAGTATTCCCGATCGCGAAACCTATGTGAATACCTATGTGAAATTTGTTTTAACGCTTCTAGCCAATCACAAACACGCACAGATTATCTTAACCGAAGGAGCTATTCTCAACGGCGAGAAAAAAGCCGCTTTGATTGATTACATTGCTGAAACGGTAAAAAGAGTGGATGACAAACGCGTTCATATCGCCACATCAACCAACTACCCCGGCGATACAACTGATGCTCACCCCACCAAAGAGCAACACGCCGCCACGGCAAGAGATTTGATACCGCAGATCAAGAAAGTGATGACGTGGTAAACAACGATCTTTTTAGAATCAAACAGCCCTACAGCGGCAGTTAACATTAAAAACTATTGCTCCTTTATTATCTATACACCAACCCCACAAATATATATGATAAATATCACAATAAGTATCCAGACACATAAAAAGAAATTGATCGCTTTTACCTATCTTTACGCGCGAGCGCGGTGGTTTTATGGTAATTTCTAGCTAGCTTTCTTACTGACAAATAAATTTTGATTGCAGACTGACTACAATTTAAAAATTTAATCGGCATGTTTGCTGAAAGCGTCTTAACTGTTTTGTTACAGTAAGATAAAAATCCAATACTTCGGGCTATTCCACAATAATATTAATGCAAGAACCTTTCACATACCTCTATGAGAAGTGATCGCGTCATTTGCTGGAGAATATAAAATGCTAAAACAACTTTCACTCTTATTTATAACAACGCTAGTGCTTACTGCTTGTGGAGGGGATGGAAAAAGCATCACCATTCCTATCATTCCGGTATCTAGTAGTTCATCCTCATCGTCCAGCAGCGTTGCAAGTAGTGCATCAAGTGCTGCATCTTCAGTTGTCGCATCAACAAACAAAGTCCTCAAAGTTGACGTTACGGCAGCAGGAACAGCAGACTGGCACGTTCAGTTACAACAAACATTGAAAGGTTTAGACAAAACCAAAACCTATACTTTTAAATACAAAGTTAAAGCCAGTGCAGTGAAAAAAGTTTCTATTCAAGTCAGCAGACTTGACGATGGTGGTTATGAAGCATTACCAACAGATATGACCAATATTGACGTAACAACAGAATGGCAAGCAAAAGAACTTACTATAGTTCCAACTGTTGACGACGCAACTATCGCATTTCAGGCTAACCTCGGAAACAATGGTGCCTACCAAATCTGGTTTGATGACTTTTCTCTAAGTGATGGCACAACCGAACAATTTAAAAATGGCGATATAAAAAGTGTTGATGACTGGATTCTCGGTAACAACAGTGGTGGCACCGGAGTATTGTCAATTGAAAACCAAGACAGCGCTTCAAGCAGTTCTGTGGCTATGACTAAGGCATTAAAAATTGATGTTACTGCAGAAGGCACCGCTGACTGGAATGTTCAATTGCAACAAGCTTTAACGGGTTTAGATAAATCCAAGATTTATACCTTCAAGTATAAAGTCAAAGCCAGCGCTGCAAAAACAGTTTCTATTCAGGTCAGCAGACTGGATGATGGCGGTTATGAAGCACTACCTTTAGGGAAAACAGATATCAATGTAACGACAGAATGGCAATCAAAAGAGTTCGTATTTATACCAACAGTTGATGACGCAACCATCGCATTCCAAGCTAATCTTGGGAAAAACGGTGCCTATCAAATCTGGTTTGATGACTTTTCTCTAAGTGATGGCACAACCGAACAATTTAAAAACGGCGATATTAAAAGTGTAGATGACTGGTTATTAGGCAACAATGGTGGCACAGGAACAATGTCAGTTGAAAACGTAGTAGCGGCTTCTCCTCCAGCTCCTAGCAAAAAATTAAAAATTGATGTCACTAGCGAAGGTACAGCCGACTGGAATGTGCAATTGCAACAAGCCTTGACTGGTTTGGATAAAACCAAAACCTATATTTTTAGCTATAAAGTTAAAGCCAGTGTTCCTAAAACTGTCTCTATTCAAGTGAGCAGACTTGATGATGGCGGTTATGAAGCACTACCTTTAGGGAAAACCGATATTGAAGTAACTACAGAGTGGCAAAAAAAGCTGTTGATAATTGCTCCTACAGTTGACGATACGACCATCGCATTCCAAGCTAACCTTGGGAAAAATGGAACTTATCAAATCTGGTTTGATGATCTTTCACTAACCGATGGCACTACCGAGCAGTTTAAAAATGGCGAAATAAAAACTGTTGAGGATTGGTCTCTCGGCAATAATGGTGGCACTGGCGTAATGTCTGTTGTCACTGAGTAACAATAAATAGGAGCGGCGGCATTTTCTCTCTGCCGCCGCACACCGAAACAAAAAAAAGCGAACCTCACATGAGGTTCGCTTTTTTTGTGCCTGAGGGAATCAAAAATTTACATGCGTTTAAAAATGCCACTCTCGGCTCGGCTTTACGTTGCCACCTTTTGTTACAGTGCGCACTCCTATACATAACGCGCTTCTATACATAACGCGCTTCTATACATAACGCGCTCCTATACATAATAAGAGCAATAACTCATAGCTGTGACATACCTGTCAATGATTTGATATTAGCTGCCGACTGTTCTGAAGTTTTTTGGCCAAGATAGTGCTTCTGACTTCAGCCTCACATTCACGTTTTGTAGGGCTTTAGCGTTGAAGACATATTCCATTAGAAGGTGAAAAGCCCGCTACCCGTTGTTATACAACATTTGTTATATGTCATATTGAGACCATTGCCCGATTGAGACCATTGCCCGAAACAAAACTCATCGCCATTCCCGCAAAGGCGGGGATGACGAAGTGAAATTAAACAAAAAAGGATTCGTGCAAAGATCTCATATTGTATAAATTTGAGAAAACAAGATTTTAATTTAAAGTTGGGGGTGAATTATCGCTCTTTTGGTAAAAAGTACCTTACACTTTTTCAGCGCCCAATGGCTTAAACATCAACAACAATTTCGGTAGTAATGTCAGCGTACCTATAATTGCAGTGAACATCGCAAACGACGTTAGTACACCGAAATAAATCGAAGGAATAAATTGCGATAAGGCAAGAATAGAAAAGCCGATCACAATGGTTGCCGATGAATAGAACATGGCACGGCCAATGGATGCATGTGAGCGATGCATGGATTCAATATAGTTACCGCAGGCAGCAAACTCCTCTTTAAATCTGTAGATATATTGAATCGCTTGATCAACACCCACACCAACCACAATCGCTGCAATGGTTGTGGTCATCATATCCATTGGAATTCCTGCGATACCCATGCCACCCAACACAATACCGGCGGCGAGAATATTCGGGAAGATCGCAATTAAAGCGATGCTGAATGAGCGAAACAGCGCGAGCATCATCAGCAAAATAGAAATAAACACCACAAAGATAGTTTTGATTTGTGATTCAAACAAGCTCGCCAACATATTGTTATAGAGCGTTAACATACCGGTGAAGTGAACTTGATCGGGCTGCAGTTTCACGTCATTGATTGCATAGTGACCGATACGTTCAACCAACTCGGCGCGACGCAAATTAGGCGTGGTTTCTTTTACTCGCAAGGTAATACGGGCTTGTTGTTTTTCATCGGACAAATAAGGCGCAATTAAAATTTCTTGAATATCTTTTGAGAGCGCACTGCGCATAACACCCAATTCAAAATCATTGAGCTTGCCGCCGTTAATATCTTTCGCCACTTGATAAGTGGTTGCTAAAGATTGCACCTTACCCACTTCTGGCAAGCTTTCTAAATAATCGTGCAGCTGTTTGATTTGATCCATACCACTGGTGGTAAACCAATAACTTTTTGCAGCCTTAGGTTGCGCTTCGCCAGAAGGTGCGGTTTCTGCGAATGGATCATCAGAATCTTGTGCAGCAGGTGAACTGCTAGCTGTAGGCTCAGCAAAGGGATCTTCTTCTGGCACGCCTGCATCCGCAGCAACGGGGGTGGCAGCGTCAACTTTAGGTGCATCAATAATAATTTCTAAAGTCGCAGTACCGCCCAATTGTTTATCAATAACCGATAAACCTTTATATATTTCACTGTGCGAATGGAAGTAATCGATAAAGCGATTTTCTACTTCCAGCTTGCTTAAACCCCAGATAGAAACAAGCGAGAGAAACACAGTAATGGCGATAACTTTACCACCGTGAAATTCAGCGATACGTGAAAAAGGTAGCGTGAGCTTTGCAGAACTATCGCCTTTATCTTTCGGTTGGCCTTTAGGGAGCAACATTAAACCCGCAGGCACGATCACGAAAGATAAAATAAAGGCTACGGTTAGACCTATGGTCATCATCCAACCGAAATCGATGACTGGGCGAATGCCGCTCATCACCAATGACATAAACGCAACAATGGTAGTGAGCGCAGAATACAAACAGGGTTCAACCATGGCTTTGGCGGTAGACATCACCAAATGCGATTGCGCCCATTCGGGATGTTGCGCGTGAATTTCGCGGTAACGCACTACCACATAAATGGTAAAGGCAAACGCCATAATTAATAAGAGCGCGACAAAGTTGGATGAAATAACCGTTAACCGCCAATCAATCCAACTCAACCAACCGAGCATTAGTGCTACTGAAGTTAGGCAAGTCGCAAGAGGTAAAATAATAAAGCGCCATTGGCGGAAAATAATGGCGAGCACAAAAATAATAAAGCCAACCAACACCGCACCAAATACCACCAAATCACTTTTAATGTAAGTGAGCATATCGGAGGTGATCATTGTCACGCCGCCTAAAAATATTTCCGCATTGCCGCGATATTTCTCTGCAATGTGGCGCACAATTTCTACGCGCGCGCTATCGGTAGCCGCCGCTGCGGTGCGGTACTTTAAATATTCATCGGTAACCCGATCTAATTCTTTTTTCTCTTCTGCACTCAAACCTTCTGAGTCGCGTTTTGCACGTAGTGCATCACGTTTGCGCACCAATTCAATCGCGTGATTGTTAACATCCAAGTTCATTAAGAGCGCCGTGGTTTTACCATCGGGGCTTAAGAGCATATTGCGATAAATGGGGCTGGTTAAAAATTCTTGTTTGGCTTGCGCGCGATCTACACCGGGAGTAGCCAAGGTGCGTGTGGATTCTTTTTGCTCGGCCAGTGAACGCATGGGGCTGTAAATCAGCGGCACATCGATCATGGAATTTACGCTTTGTACACCTTCTACTTTAGCAAGATCATCGCGCAAATTTTTCAGCGTTTTGATGGCCTCATCCGAAAACATCTCCGCTTTGGGTGAATACGTCACCACCAAAAAATCACCGCGCTGATAGCGCTGATTAATTTCACGAAAGTAGTCGATGGTATTGTCGTGCTCTAGCGTGAGCGAATCGGCGGAGGCATCCAATTTAAAATTGGGTAACCCGAGAACCGCCAAGGTCGTTAGCGCGAATATAGTGGTTAAGACCGCAAAGGGACGTTTGATAATGGTGGCTTGGTAGAGTGACGCAATTTTACTGTGCACTTTATGCAACATGAGGAAAAACCTTTTTCAATTGTCTTGAAGATGTTTATCAGAAGCCGAATAGGCTTAGAAACACGATACCAGCCAGGCTGGGGAGCAGGAAAAACCGGCCGCCATTATGCGATAGCAGGCAGCCGATGAAAATCTTTATTCCCACATTGGGTGCAAAGGGTGACAATTATCAGACTAAGACCTGAACGGGGGATTAACCACCCGTTTTTTTCGAGTCATCTGCCTTGGTGTGACCATCAATATGACCCAAAGGTTTATCGGGCCAAAGCAAATCGCGCACGCGCACTTTAAGCTCTTTGGCTTCTGGGAAACCATTATCGCGCTTGCGCTCCCATATCAATTCACTGTTCAGCCACACCTCAAATACACCACCGGTACCAGGTTTTAAGGTGACTTCATGGAGATCTCCGTCGAAGGTAGACAAGAGCTCTTGGGCGAGCCATGCGGAACGCAGCATCCAGCGACACTGGTTGCAGTAGTGGATAATTACTTTATTCGTTGAATCCGATGAATTAGACGACACGTCGTTCGAAATGGTCATAAACAAACCTAATCTGAGTTGGTACAATCGCGCTATTATAGAACGCCGCCTTTAAAATTTGATTAACGGATATCATCAATGCTCAAACTCCATTTCAAGGACAACCGCCAATCTGCTTGCTGGGTCACGGAGAAGTTATATTGCATAGGCTCCGCCAGCGATAACCAGCTCGTTATTAATGACCCCAGCGTGGACTCACTGCACGCCAAAATTTTTGCTGAAGACGAAAAATACGTCCTCAAAGATAACAACAGCGCCAGCGGCTGCTTTATTAATGGCCAGCGCATCACCCAAAAAGAAATTCTGCCTGGCGATATTTTGCGCTTTGGCAATATCGAAATGATCGTGCTCGACCCGCGCAAACTCCACGAACAAGACGACGCAGATCAAAGCGCACCTTGGCGCTTAGTTTCGGATAGCAGTTGGCTGCCCGGTAAAACCTTTATCATCATGCCTGACCGCGCTGTGATTATTGGCCGCACCGACCAGTGCGATATTACTATTCCTGGCACCCATTTATCGCGCCGTCATACGGAACTGCGCATTCAAGGCTCCAAATTGCTTGTTAAGGATTTAGGCTCATCTAACGGTACCTTCTTGAACGACAAAAGCATCACCGAAGCCACCGCTGAAAATGGCGACCGTTTGCGCCTTGATGTGTACACTTTTCGCTTGGTCGCACCTGACATGGATATCCACAAAACCCGCATTCGCGCCTCTATAGATTCCATCAGCAAGCCCATTGAGCGCAAACAAGCGAGCACTGAACCCAAACGCTGGAAAACCCGCCCTACGTCTCCCGGCAACCGCGATGAACCTACCTATGAAGAATCTTCCACCGGACATTGGAAATGGATGCTACTCGGTGTGGGCCTGCTTGTATTAGCGGTGATTGCCGGCAAATTCTTGTGGTAGAATCCTCACTGAACATTTACACGACAACCTCCATTTAGGAACCCAACATGAGCTTTGAAAAAGTACCTGCGGGCAAAAGCCTACCAGACGACTTCTACGTTGTTATCGAAATTCCTCTAAATAGTTCT
>SYDJ01000074.1 GCA_005801205.1 Gammaproteobacteria bacterium | reverse complement strand
TTTAAGAGCTGGATCCTCACCTTCGTGAGGATGACGATTTCTTGGTAAATAAAATTTATTTTTTTAAAACCTATAGGTAATTGAATGTCTGATTTAAACAACGCCATTATGGAAGCCCTGGAAAATCTCAAGGGCAAAAATATCGTCACGCTCGATGTGCGCACGCTGACGGACGTAATGGATACACTGATTATTGTGAGCGGTACATCGAACCGTCACACTCGCTCATTGGCTGAAAATTTGGTGGATGAAACCAAAAAGAAAGGCTTTCGCGCTAACGGCGTTGAAGGTTTGGAAGGCGGCGATTGGGTGCTGGTGGATTACATCGATACCGTGGTGCATGTCATGCAAGAGCAAACGCGCGATTACTATGAGTTAGAAAAACTCTGGTCTATGACGCCTGCGAGCCGTGTTGAATAATAATCTACTTTACTCGACGATACGGCGTTAAAAATGACTTCAAAATGCTCATTTATTATTTATAAACTCCGCTTTTTCAGTCATTTTTGCCTTGTCTCGTCTTCGTCAGTAACGATTATTTGTGCGTGGTTAGGTTTGAACTTGTGAAAATCCGAATTATTGCAGTAGGCACAAAAATGCCCGATTGGGTTGAGGCGGGTTATGCCGAATATGCTAAGCGTATGCCGCGTGATGTGGTGGTTGAGATGGTGGAATTACCGCTTGCGCAGCGCACGAAAAGTTCTGATCTCTCCAAAGCCATGGAGAAAGAGGGCGAGGCGATTTTGGCGAGTGTGGGTAAGGGTGAACAGATTATTGCGCTCGAAGTAAAAGGCAAGGCGTGGACAACCGAACAGTTAGCAGAGAATTTGGCGAACTGGAAAATGAGCGGTTTTAATTATTGCTTATTGATTGGTGGCCCCGATGGTTTAGCGCCGGAAGTATCGGCTTTGGCGTCGATTAAGTGGTCGCTCTCGCCGCTGACCTTGCCGCATCCGCTGGTGCGAATTTTAGTGATTGAACAGTTGTATCGCGCGTGTACCATTCTTCAAAATCATCCCTATCACAAATAGCGTATTTTTCTAAATCATTAGTTGCGCGCTAGTGTCGAAAAAATTACATTGCCCTAGTCGCGCTGCAGTAACAAAAGCCGCGTTAGTCATAACACATTTAATATCGAGTTATCCTTTTCTGAGTCATCCTTTCTAGAGTTATTTTTTGCATGTTTGAAAACCATCACTTTAAAGATCACCAGCGCGAAGCGCGGATGTTTAAAATCCGTTTGGGGATGATGGTTGCAATTATGGCGCTGTTGTTTTGCGTCTTAATTTATCGCTATTACAATTTACAAATTGTGAACCATCTTGAGTACGCCACTCAGTCAGAACACAACCGAGTACATGTTGAGCCGATTGCGCCTACACGTGGCATTATTTACGACCGCAATGGCGAAGTCTTAGCAGATAACCGCGCGAGTTTTACCTTGTCGCTGGTGGTCAATAAAACTATGAATTTGGATGCGACCTTGAGTGTGTTGCGTACGCTGGTTGATATTAGCCCCGTTGATCTTGAAAAATTTTACAAGCTTAAAAAACAGCAAATCCACCCGCTTGACCCCATACCTCTGCGCTACCGCTTAAGCGAAGAAGAAATTGCGCGCTTGGCGGTAAATGAATTTCGTCTTGAGGGGGTACAGGTGGATGCCGAACTGGTGCGTTATTACCCGTACGGCGATTTATTTGCGCAC
This sequence comes from Gammaproteobacteria bacterium, assembly GCA_005801205.1. Classification (GTDB taxonomy): domain Bacteria; phylum Pseudomonadota; class Gammaproteobacteria; order Pseudomonadales; family Cellvibrionaceae; genus Cellvibrio. Next base: position 5,515 of record SYDJ01000074.1, on the reverse strand, counting down.
ACCATTGGCTATGTGAGCCGCATTAATGAAACTGAGCAGCAAAAATTTAGCGAAGAGCAATTGCGTCGTTACAGTGGGACTCACTCTATCGGTAAAACGGGTATTGAGAGTAGTTATGAAGATGTGCTCTTGGGTGAAGTGGGCAGTAAAAATGTAGAGACTAATGCCCGTGGCCGCGAGATTCGGGTGTTGGATCGCAACGACCCAAAGCAAGGTAAGAACGTCACGCTCAATATAGATTTTAAATTGCAGCAGCAAGCGGCTATTACTTTGGCAGGGCGTCGCGGCTCAGTGGTGGCGATTGATGTTAAAACGGGCGGCATATTAACCGCTGTGAGCAACCCCGGTTTTGACCCCAATCTATTTGTAACGGGTATTGGCTTTAACGATTATAAAAACCTCAATGAATCGCCCGATACCCCGCTGATTAACCGGTTTATTCAAGGGCAATTTCCGTCGGGTTCAACGATTAAACCCATGATGGGCTTGGCCGGTTTGCACTATGGCACTACCGATGCTGAGCGCACCATTAGCGATCCTGGCTATTTTATGCTGCCTGGCAGCTCGCACAAGTGGGGCGATTGGAGCTTGCGTGCCTTGGGGCGCGGTCATGGCAGTGTGAATTTGAAAAAGGCGATTGCGGAGTCTTGCGATACCTACTTTTATGATTTGGCGGTGCGCACGGGCGTTGATAGGTTGCACGAATTTGGCGTTAAGTTTGGCTTGGGAAATCGTACCGGAATTGACATTCCCAATGAGCGCCCCGGTGTCTGGCCATCGCGCGAGTGGAAGCGCGCCAAGAAGAAAGAAGCTTGGTATCCCGGTGACAATGTGAACATGGGGATTGGGCAGGGGTTTGTATCGGTAACGCCTTTACAGCTTGCGGTGATGACGGCGACTATTGCAAGTCGGGGCGATCGTTATCGTCCACGCCTAGTGAAAGCCATTGATGGCGTGGAGGTGGCGCCCATTCTGGAAGAGCATACTGAGGCTAAAAAAGAGCATTGGGATGCCGTTTATGATGGCATGTTGTCTGCTGTTTACGATCCTGGCGGCACTCTAACGCGTTATAAGTTGGGTTTGGGGGCGGACTACCAGATCGCCGCTAAATCGGGCACGGCGCAGGTAATTAATATTGCTCAAGGCGCCAAGTACGTGATTGGCTCGCTCAAAGTGGAGCACCGCGATCATGTATTGTTTGTGGGGTTTGCACCTGTCGATGACCCGCAGATTGCCATAGCTGTTATCCTTGAAAACGACGATCACCTTAAAACGTCGGAGAACCCTAGCTTGTTAGCGCGAACGCTATTTGATGCGCATTTACGTGGCTTGTATCGCCCTGCCGGTGAGCCTATCCATGGCTTTCCAGCGCCTAAACCAACCACTGCAGCGCCAGTAACCACAGAGGCTCCAGTTGAGCCTGAGCATAGTGAAAGCCCCGATCATCTACCCGAAGCGCCCGTGTTTTCGGATTAATAGGTGGTAGTCTTGGAGCAATCAGCATGACATTAACAATTCATTCAACCCAGGTGTTCGCCCTATGAGTAGCCAGGATTTCCTGCGCCGTATGCCTAAAACGGGTATAGGTTTTCGCCGCCGCGACCGCATTGCTCAGCGTTTTCATATCGATTTTGTACTTCTGTTTTTGCTCATGGGAATTGCAAGCTTTGGCATGCTGGTGCTTTATAGTGCTAGCAGCAGTAGTCTCTTGGCTATTCAAAAGCAGGGCACTTTCTTTGTAATTGCCTTTGTATCAATGTTTGTTGTTGCGCAAGTACCGGTGGATCTTATGCGCCGCGCCGCGCCCTGGGTCTATATTGGCGGTGTTGCCTTATTGGTTTTGGTGTTTTTTGTGGGCATAGGCGCCAAAGGTGCTGAGCGTTGGTTGGGTGTTGGCAGTATTCGTTTCCAACCTTCCGAAATTATGAAGTTGGCTATGCCAATTACAATAGCTGCATTTTTAAGTCGCCAATTTTTACCACCGCGCTTTATTCACATCATTATTACGCTGGCATTAATAGCAGTGCCTACAGCCTTAATTATTGAGCAACCCGATCTAGGAACTTCGATTTTGGTAATGGTGTCGGGCATGGTGGTGCTGTTTTACGCGGGCTTGCAGTGGCGTTATATCATCCTAGCGATTGCGGGTTTTGGCGCGAGTTTATGGCCTATCTGGCACTACATGATGCACGAGTATCAGCAAAAACGTGTGCTTATGATGTTAGATCCGGAAAGCGATCCGCTTGGGGCAGGCTGGAATATTATTCAATCGAAAACCGCCATTGGCTCTGGTGGGTTGGACGGTAAAGGCTGGTTGGAAGGTACTCAATCGCGGCTCGACTTTTTACCGGAAGGTCACACGGATTTTATTATCGCCGTTATGTCAGAAGAGTTTGGGCTCTTGGGTGTGATTCTGCTTATCATCGCTTATATATTGGTGATTGCACGCGGTATGTACATTGCCATTAATGCGCAAGATAGCTTTGGTCGCCTCTTGGCGGCGAGTATCTCAACGACTTTTTTCGTGTATGTCTTTGTCAATATGGGTATGGTGGCAGGCATGCTGCCGGTGGTGGGGGTGCCGCTGCCCTTTATCAGCCAAGGCGGAACAGCGATAGTCGCGCTCATGTCGGGCTTTGGTATTTTAATGGCGATAGCCACCGAGCAAAAACGGGTTATGACCCCGCAAAATTGATATTAAGAGTGTGTAGAGTTGATATTAAGATTGTGCAGAGTTGATATTCAGATTGCGTAAAGTTGAGATGAAGATGGTGTATTTGTCACTAAGTAGTTCGGTGAGAATTCTTGAGAGTAGTCCTGTGAAGTCTATTGTTACGCGTGTGGTGCAAGTTTCTGTATTGGCAGCTTTGGCCGCGCTAGCGCTGCCAAGTTATGCTGACTATTCCAAACACCCAGAAGCCAAAAAATTTGTGGCTGATATGGTGAGTAAGAATAGTTTTAGCAAAGCTGAACTCAATACGTGGCTTGAGAGCGCAGAGAAAAAGCAGTCGATCTTAGATGCTATGGCTCGCCCTGCCGAAAAATCCAAAACTTGGAAAGAATATCGCCCCATTTTTATGGTGCCGCTGCGCATTGAAAACGGTGTGAAATTTTGGGTGGAAAATAAAGCTGAGTTAGATCGCGCTGAAAAAGAATTTGGTGTGCCCGCCGAAATGATTGTGGCGATTATTGGTGTGGAAACCAATTACGGCCGCAATATGGGCGGCCACCGAGTTATAGATGCGCTTTCAACCTTGGCGTTTGATTACCCGCCGCGCGCCCCCTTTTTTCTCTCTGAGTTAGAAAACTATTTATTGCTGACGCGCGAGCAAAAACACGACCCGCTGGAATTTAAAGGTTCCTATGCGGGTGCTATGGGTTTTGGGCAGTTTATGCCATCCAGCTATCGCAAATGGGCTGTGGATTTTAGTGGCGATGGCTTTACCGATATTTGGAAAAATCAATCGGATGCTATCGGAAGCGTCGCTAACTATTTTAAAGAGCACGGTTGGAAAACGGGCGAACCGGTCACCGTGGGCGCACATGCGGCGGACAATATGAATGCCGCACAACTGAATAGCATAGTGCCGCCCGCGATCACGGTAGATGAGTGGCGCAAGCAGGGCATTAATCCTACATCCTGGTTGCCTCCTAACACTCGCGCTATCGCGTTTCAATTTGAGGGTGTTGATGGCGCAGAGTATTGGTTTGGGTTACAAAATTTTTACACTATCACTCGCTACAATCGCAGCCCCATGTACGCCATGGCAGTCTATCAGTTGAGCCAATACATTAAGATTGAAATGGGGAAAATCTAGTGCGGCAGCAGGTGATCGGTGGGCGAAGTCTAGTCTTTTTCCTGATGCTTATTGGGTTAGTAGGGTGTTCTAACTCGAAGCAGCAAACGCAAGGCGAGGCGAAACCGCCATCTCCAAACGGTTCTGCTTCACCTACAGGTCGCTATCACGGTAAACCCAATGATTGGGGGCCCGATAAAGAAATCGATATGTCCCATGTGCCGGATGCTGTGCCGCGCTATGAAAACCGCACCATCGCGGGCAATAAAAACCCATACACCGTGCTCGGTAAAACCTACGTTTTAATGGAGGATGAGCGCGCTTATATCGAACGCGGCAAAGCCTCTTGGTACGGTTTTAAATTCAATGGTGAGCGCACCTCCAACGGTGAGCTCTACGATATGTTTGCGATGACCGGTGCCCATAAAACCCTGCCCATTCCATCCTATGTGCGCGTAACCAATCTCGATAACCGCAACAGCGTGGTTGTGCGTATCAATGATCGCGGCCCGTTTCATGAGGGCCGAATTATTGATTTAAGTTATGCCGCTGCTCAGCGCTTAGGCATCACCCGCGTGGGTACTGGCAATGTTGAAGTTGAGGTGGTTGTGCCAGAGGGCGACCCGCGCCCTCCCTTACGTATGCGTAAGCAGGATAAGGTTGCACGCGATTCCGGCTTGGTTTCTCAAACTGAGGCGGGTGACATGAGCGGCGATAGCAAGCTACCCGCTGGCACCTACCTACAAATCGCCGCCTTTGGGGTAGAAAAGTCAGCGAAACAATTTGCTTCAAGCGTGAAATCGAAATTGAAATTTCCGGTAGTTATCAGCGCAACCAAGGTACCTAATAAGCTTTATCGTGTGCGTGTTGGGCCCTTTAAAGATGCACAAAGCATTCAAGTTGCACGCGAACAGCTGGAAAAAATCGATATTTCCGAGGTTCATGTCGTTTACCAGTAAGTACTTAGAGAGCAAGCGGTGTTACAATTTCGCCCAATTGATATCTCAGCCTATTTTTGTGATTAATTTAAAGTGATTTTTTATGTTCAAATCTCTCGTGTCTTTTAGTAAACCGCTCAGCATTATCTTAATGGCTGTGAGCCTGAATACTGTGGCGCAAACGCCAGCGCCCACACCCACTCTGGGCCAGGCATCTGCGACTCAAGCAGCCGTACCTGCTCCAATTCCTGGTGCTCCCTTGTTGGATGCCAGCGGCTTTATTTTGGTGGATGGCGAAACCGGTGAAGTACTCGCGCAAAACAATGCCGACCAACGCTTGCCCCCCGCAAGCTTGACCAAGATGATGTCCAGCTACCTCGTGATTGAGGAATTGGTTAATGGCCGTATCAACGAAACCAATATGGTGAATATCAGCGTTAAAGCCTGGAAGATGGAAGGCTCGCGCATGTATGTTAAAGAAGGCACCCAGGTTCCGGTTATCGATTTGTTGCGCGGCGAGATTATCCAGTCTGGTAACGATGCCACTGTTGCCTTGGCAGAATACGTGGGCGGTACTGAAGATGCCTTCGTCGATATGATGAACAAAAGAGCTAAAGAGCTGGGTATGACCAATACCCATTACCAAAATGCAGCAGGCCTACCCGCTGAAGGCCATTACACCACGGCGCGCGATTTGGCGACCTTGGCGCGTGCGGTTATCTACAAACACCCGCAACACTACCCGCTCTATGCGGAAAAAGAGTTTAAGTACAACAATAT
>SYDJ01000073.1 GCA_005801205.1 Gammaproteobacteria bacterium | reverse complement strand
TTGTTGCATACCGGTAATGATGACCGGCTTAAGATTGGCGCGCGCGGCATAGATGGCAGCGGTGTAGCCCGCTGGGCCTGAGCCAAGAATGATTAAACGGTGATGTTGTACGTCGCTCATGGGGATTCCTTAGGCTGTTCGTAAAGAGGCTAGTCGTCAAATAGGTTTTGCTAATCTGGGGGCATGATAGGTGAAACCCAAGGCTGGCGCAAAATTGTCTGTGTTAATACGGGGGATTGGGTGAAACTATGGCGCTTTATTAGTTGGCTGAGTATTAAGGCGCTAAGCTAAGTACTGTTGATTTTATCTATCTATTCATCCCAATAAGGGGTTGCAATTAAGTCATGGATTTAACTACTTCTAGCTCAATTAATTCTCCATGTATTCGCAATTGTTGTTTGAATGACGACGATATTTGTCTGGGTTGTGGTCGCAGTCTTCGTGAAATCACTGCTTGGAGTGTTGCGAGTGATGAGGTCAAGATGCATATTTTAGACGCAGCCACAGAGCGTAGGCGGTTAATGAGTTGGCTTCAGTCAACCTGAGTTTATTCAAAAACGGAGTCTGCATCTTCCGACGGCAATTTGTTACACTGCGCGCCTTTTTTAGTCGCCTGAGCTTAATGGCTGTGCCGTTTCGCCTGAATTCGAGTCAGTGAGATCCCAATATGTCTAGCCCTAATTTTGCCAATATCCGAATCGTTTTGGTGAATACCACTCATCCCGGCAATATTGGCGGCGCGGCGCGAGCCATGAAAAACATGGGGTTATCGCGCTTGTATTTGGTGGCTCCTAAGGAGTATCCCTCCGATAAAGCTGTTTGGCGCTCTGCAGGCGCTACTGACGTTTTGGATAATGCGGTTGTAGTAGAGACTTTGGACGAAGCCATTGGCGGCTGCTCTTTGGTAGTAGGTACCAGCGCCCGCGAGCGCCGTATACCTTGGCCACTCCTTGATCCACGCGAATGTGGAGAGAATGTTTGGGTAGAAGCAGGGCAGCATGACGTGGCGATTGTGTTTGGTCGTGAGGATCGCGGTCTAACCAATGAAGAATTGCATAAGTGTAATTACCACGTTCATATTCCGGCGAACGAGGAGTACTCATCCTTAAACCTTGCGACGGCTGTGCAGGTTATTTGCTACGAAGTCCGCATGGCATTTCTTAAGGAAACCGAAGGTAAAACTCTGCCAAATCACACGTGGGATATGCCGCCTGCTGACTCAGGTGCGTTGGAAAATTACTACGAACATCTTGAGCAAACCCTTGCTGGACTTGGTTTTCTCGATCCGCAAAACCCCAAGCAAACCATGACGCGCTTGCGCCGTATGTACAATCGCGTGCGCATGGATCAAATGGAGCTGAACATCTTGCGGGGTGTATTAACGGCCATGCAAAACTACGTTTACTACACCAATAAGGTGGTAGGAAGCATAGGTGTTGAGCCTGGAATTGACGCTTTGCGTGAAGCTGCCAAGGGCGTAGATTCAAAATCTGAGTAAATCTAAGTGCTCGAAAAATGAGCAATAGTGTTTTTAAGCGTTGGAAAACAGCTAATAGTTGAGTAAAATGGTAGGATATAGCTTTTAGGCTTATCCTCTGGCTCAATTAATCAGGTTCTCCTATGCGACTCACCACCAAAGGACGTTATGCGGTTACCGCCATGCTGGATTTAGCGCTCCATACCGACCATGGGCCGGTTAGTTTGGCGGATATTTCGGCGCGACAAGGTATTTCCTTGTCATATCTTGAGCAGCTGTTTGCGCGGTTACGTCAATGTAATCTGGTTCAGAGTGTACGCGGCCCAGGTGGCGGTTATCGTCTGTTGGGGAGTACGGCAGATATTTCGGTTGCACAGGTCGTTGATGCTGTGAGCGAATCTTTGGATGCAACCCGCTGTGAAGGCAAGGGTAACTGCCATGAAGGTGAAGTTTGTTTAACCCATCATTTGTGGGAAAACTTAAGCGCGCAAATCCACCAATTTTTAAGTGGCATTAGCTTGGCCGATTTAGTAGCGCGCGGTGAAATTCAGGCGGTTAAAGAGCGCCAAGACAGTCGATTGCAACAAGGCATTAAGCCAGAAAACCATATTGCGTTAAGCGAAATTTTGTAAGTTTTTTAGATTAGATGATTTAAATCCCGAGACCATGGCGTGACTCTGACTCCTCCACCAGCAAACATCCGTAAACCCGTTTACTTAGATTATGCCGCCACCACGCCGGTAGCGCCGCAAGTGGCCGCTAAGATGGCGGAATGTTTAACGCTGGAAGGTAATTTTGCAAATCCTGCATCGCGTTCACATATGTTGGGCTGGCAGGCAGAAGAAGCAGTAGAGCATGCTCGCGAACAAGTTGCTGTATTAATAGGTGCGGATACTCGCGAGATTGTTTGGACAAGTGGTGCAACTGAAGCCAATAACCTTGCGTTAAAAGGCGCGGCCGAAAATTACCGCATATTGCACAAGGCCGGCGGTCACATTGTTGTATCGGCGATTGAGCACAAAGCTGTGCTTGATCCAGCTTCATGGTTAGAGGCGCAGGGCTTTGCGGTTACGCGAGTGCAGCCGAATCATGAAGGCATTATTACTGCCGAAAATTTGCAAGCTGCGCTGCGCGATGACACTTTTTTAGTGAGCATCATGCAAGTTAACAACGAGCTAGGTTGCATTAATGATATTAAATCGCTCGCTGCAATCTGCAAAAGTCGTGGCATTTTGTTTCACTGCGATGCCGCGCAAAGCGCAGGCAAAATTGCTATAGATGTAAAAGATTTGGGCGTGGATTTGTTATCGCTCTCGGCACACAAATTTTACGGCCCTAAAGGTATAGGTGCGCTCTATGTGCGCCGTGCTGCCGATGTGAAAATCGCTGCGCAAATTCACGGCGGTGGTCACGAACGCAATATGCGTTCAGGAACTCTTGCTACGCATCAATGTGTTGGCATGGGTGAATCGGCTGAATTGGCGCAGAACAATCTTGTTGGTGATGCCCAACGTATAACTGAATTGCGTGACTTGTTATGGCACGGTATTGCCGATCTGCCCAATCTGAAACGCAACAGTACAAGCTCGCAGTGTGTGAGTGGAATTTTAAATGTGGCTTTCGTGCAAGATGAAAGCCATGGTTGCGATGGCGAAATGTTATTGCTGTCATTGCGTGATTTAGCGGTGTCGAGTGGGTCAGCATGCAACTCGGCAAGTATGTCGCCCAGTTACGTATTAAAAGCAATTGGATTAAATGATACTCAAGCACAAGCATCGCTTCGGTTTAGTGTGGGGCGCTACACCACACGCGAAGAAATTGAATTTGCGATTGAACATATTCGCAGTGTTGTTATGAAATTAATGAAAAGTTAGTGAGTAGCATGGGGATTGTTTGATTCAAAACCACCGGAGGCAGGACGCCGACGATGAGCTTACAGGGATGTACTTGCAGCGAGTTTTGAATTAAACAATCCCCATGCGCCGGTATTTTTTTTGCAAGAAATGAACATATAGGCAAAACATGTCTGAACAAGTCGAACACCTCATTAAGAAAGAATATGCCGCTGGTTTTACCACTGACATTCTTTCTGAAACCTTGCCGCCCGGTTTAAACGAGGATGTTATTCGTTTTATTTCGGCTAAAAAAAATGAGCCGGATTGGCTGCTGGAGTGGCGACTAAAAGCCTATCACGCTTGGTTAGAAATGACTGAGCCAGAGTGGGCGCATGTAAAATATGATGACATAGATTTTCAGAAGGTTTCGTTTTACTCCGCCCCCAAATCTATGGACGACAAACCCAAAAGTTTGGATGAGGTTGATCCAGAGCTTTTGCGTACCTACGAAAAACTTGGCATTCCTTTGCACGAACAAGCCGCGCTCGCTGGCGTTGCAATGGACGTAGTATTTGATTCGGTTTCAGTGGTAACTACTTTTCGCGAAAAACTATTGGAAGTGGGCGTGATTTTTTGCGCTATCAGCGAAGCGGTACATAAGTATCCTGAATTGGTAAAAAAGTATCTCGGTTCAGTTGTGCCACCAAAAGATAACTATTACGCGGCGCTCAATTGCGCGGTATTTTCTGATGGTTCCTTTGTGTACATCCCTAAAGGTGTGCGTTGCCCAATGGAGCTGTCTACTTATTTCCGCATTAACGAACAAAACACGGGCCAATTCGAACGCACCTTAATTATTGCCGATGAAGGCTCGCATGTTAGTTATCTTGAAGGTTGTACCGCGCCCATGCGCGATGAAAATCAATTACACGCTGCGGTAGTGGAATTGGTCGCGTGCGACAACGCTGAAATCAAATATTCCACCGTTCAAAACTGGTACCCCGGCAATGCTGAAGGCAAGGGCGGAATTTACAACTTTGTAACCAAACGCGGCGTTTGTCATACCAACGCTAAAATTTCATGGACGCAAGTTGAAACAGGTTCCGCAGTTACTTGGAAATACCCAAGCTGTATTTTGC
>SYDJ01000072.1 GCA_005801205.1 Gammaproteobacteria bacterium | reverse complement strand
TGCTATGGCTAACTGGTCGGAATGGTCTGCCGCAAACCGCTGGGTTTCTGTTATGGTTTGGGGTAATTTTATTTGCGGCGCTTGCTGTTTTGCTTCAAGCTCTTGCCAGCGGTCAACAATAGCTGCGGTAAACTCTGGAGATAGCCGGGCAACGATAATTAGGCTATCGCGCTTATCGCTAAGCCACTCCATGTAATACTGTTTGTTTTGCTGATTCTGATACTGGGAGGGTGTCGTAGATTTTAGGACACCCACATCAAGAAGGGATTTTATTACTTGCGTTGTGTTGTCGTGACGTTTGCCGCAAAGTTCGGCAATCTCACGAGATGACATGGTTAAAACGGTTTTGTTTTGCAGAATTGGAAGCATAAAAAAGCCCTTTAGTAAGTCGCGGTGGTAAGACCTGCGGTCGGCAACTGGTGGATTTTGAATAAACAACCCACAGGTCACGCGACTTACTAAAAGGCTCTGTACCACCAATTGCTGTTAAACCCCCTACCACAGGGGCGACCTTTCGGTCTAGTTTGTGCTTACCGCCGCTTGCGTTACTCGGGCGAATAATAGCAGCGGGGCACAGTGTTAGTATAATCAATATTTAGCCGGTTGCAAGGCTAATAAGCTTGTTTCCCATCGTAGTCAGAAACAGCAATAAACCCTTTATCTGCTAAAGTTGAAAATAACGACTGCATATAATCAGACAGCTCCCCGCGAGAATATCCGCCAGCTTCAAAAAACAAGGTTTGTTTTGTTTCTTCGGTGTCACCTCGCTGATAAACTGAATAGCCATTTCCTGTGTCAGTAAAAACAACAAACTCCAAAAATGTATTTTCTTTTTTGAAAAGCGGTCGATCAAAAATAAACATTGATCCGCTGTTGGTTGTTATTGATTCGTCACCATTATCACCATGATAGCAATGGGTAGAGTATGGGGCACAATACTTGCGTTCTTCTTGCATTTTAAAATCCTCTGCGCGTCAAAGGTGCGCTTGCCTATTATTTTGTATAATCAATATTGCGGATTAAGCAATAAACTACGCTGGGTTTTTACTTGTCGCCCGCAGTAGCAAGGCTTAGCTGGATCTTTCTCGTGATTATCTAGCTTCTCTTGACCGCGAAAAATATGCCCTTGCTGCTCCAGCAACTTTTGTTTTCCGCTTTTCTGAACCTCTAAATTAAACATATTCAACCCCATAGGTATGATCATTGCGTGTTAAATATTAGGTATTGGATTGCCTGTGTGATCTACCCACTGCTTAATCTCTTGCGGGAAAGGTAAATTGCACAGCTGGCTAACATGGGCGCGTCCTTTGATGGTCAATTTTGCCGTGGATATGCTTCCGCCTAGCTCAATAAGTCCATTAGTCTCAAAATTACTTAAGGTTCCAACAAAGATTGGCTCACTTCGGCTTTCGTACCAATCTGCAATGCAGAAAATATCTAGTAATAATTTAATCTCGTAAGGTGACATAAAAATAATCCTATCCTAATTAAGCAATAAACCAATCTGATAAAATCAGAATTTTCTACTTGGCCTTAATCCATTTTTCAGCTTTTTTAACGCAATCAAAAAGCTTGCTAGTTTCTGAGTTTTTAGGGATTCTGCGCTCCTTATTTTCATCTCTTGCTTTTACATATGCTGCTTTTGGTGTTTCTCTGACTAATTCGCAGCTAATTAACCAGCCGCTCTTTGTAGCTAAAATCATATTCCACCTCATAGGTATGATCAATTAATCGGGAGTTGTAAGCCGTTTAACGTAAACGGCAATAGGTGATATCTGGTCGCTGTATGTAAACTTTAAAGTATCAGCATCGTCCGCATCGCCGTTATCAATACGCATGGCGCCAAGACAGGCCGTTGTGGTTGCGTAGCTCTACTCTGTATTGGTGCATGTTTACCTCACTACTCTGCCATCTGAAACTTTTTCAACCCAACTCTTAGAGACGCCAATTTCGTAAGCTATTGCTGCACTTTTTAATCGCCTTGCTTCTGTCCTTGTCGCGTCTCGCAAGCGGGTAAGCTCGGCTATCTGAAAACTTATTTTTGACACTTCAGAATTAAGCCTGTCACGTTCTTGAAGCCTAGCTTTTGCCATTATGTATTTTTCATCTGGATATTTTTCGCCCATAGCTTTACTCGATGTATTTATCATGTTCAATTGCAAACGTTTTGATTGCATTTTGTATCCAATCGTTTGCAGCTGCGCACTTTTCTAGCATCTTCTTTTCGATTTCCATGTCGCGTGTGTAGCGCGCTACGGTTATCCGGTGATGCATTGGTATGGAAGGGTCAATCAAGTGGATTTTTGGATCGTCCCATTCGCGCAGCAATTCGTCTGGTGTATCGATTGCACAATAGGCAATCTCCCACTCTGGCAGGTCAAACAGGCACATGTACCCGCGTGCCTGCCATTCGTAACCCTTGCCTTCCGCCATAGCTTCATTCAGAGGAAATGTTAGCAATGACCATGCGATCTTAATGTCAACACCCTTGCGCGAGCTTGCAGCGACCAAATCAGGCTCGCCAGTGATGATGCCATTGTTGCGGCGCCCCTCACTTGGCATCTTTTTTAGATCGTACATAAAGACGCTGTTGTATAGGTCTATCCCAGCATCCTCACACATGCGGCCTTTTTGGATTGCCTTCACATCATCCAAGCTTTTGCGAACCCCAAAAAGTTCTTCTCGTGTCATTTCAAGCATGGCGCTTTTTGCGGTTTCAGACCACGGATCGCTTTTGCTGCGCGCCTCGGTCATTATCTTGTCAATCGAGCTGCAGCGGATCATTTCGGTGCCTCATCTGAAAAATGAATATGTAAAAGATCTTTTTGGCGCTCATTAAGGATGAATTTTTCATTGAGCTTTGCGAGTGAGTATTCGCCGTTTTTTATCTTTGTTATTGCGGATGAAAGGCGCTCATCACTTATGGTTTGCGGCTCGCTTTTTGGTGCTTCATGTGGCGCCACTTCTTCCTGCGGCTCTGGTGCGTGAAGCTCTCCCTTGTGCCACAATTCAAGCGCACAACCAAACCTCATGGCCGCGTTTCTCAGTGCATCACCAATAAGCTCTTTGATTGCATCGCCGCCAGTTTTACCGGTCGCGTCACCGTAGCCAATACGAGTGACGCCAAGAATCGTAAGCTTTATCCAAAGCCCTCCAAGCTTGTCCTGTGCCGGTAGACCAAATTCATTCAATGCCATTGGCTCCCATGACCAGCATGGGTCAACCTCTAATAGCCTGTCAGTTATTGCAGCATGCCCAACGTAGTCAAGATGTACTACGTCTTTGTGATGCCACCCGCCGCAAATATTGCATCGAATACCGGCTTTATAATCAGCTTTGACTGCGTCTGTTTGTG
>SYDJ01000071.1 GCA_005801205.1 Gammaproteobacteria bacterium | reverse complement strand
GCTACGCAACCACCAATCGCCAAGATGCGGTGCGCCAACTCGCGCTTGAATGTGATTTGGTTTTAGTGGTGGGTTCGCCTAATTCCTCCAACTCAAATCGCTTGCGTGAATTGGCAGAGCGCTGTGGTACGGAGTCTTATCTTATTGATGGGCCAGACGACATTAATCCTGATTGGATAAAATCAAAAGCCTCAATCGGTATTACCGCAGGTGCATCTGCACCTGAAGTGCTGGTTAAGCAAGTTATCGAAAAGCTGCAAGCTTGCGGCGCTACCATGCCGCAAGAAATGGATGGCACACCAGAAACGATAAGTTTTTCGTTGCCTAAAGCGTTGCGCCAATAATGCAAAAAGTCGGCTGTATAAAATCATAAATACAGCCGATTTTTTAAATCGTCCGATTAAACTGAATTGCATTTTTCTTCTTCAATCTCTGCAACTCGCACTCGCCCGCCTCGCGCTAAAATTAATTCAAATCCTTTGCCTTTGGTTGTTGAGCACACGGTAAAAGTGCCTGCTTGAAACCCGCCTCTATTAGTGCCACTGGCATGTCTGCTTTCGCCGGTTCCTATGTATGAAACATTGTTTGAAATAGGCCTGTTTGCAATAATTTTTATGCTGTTTAGTTTTGCTTGTGTTTGTATCAGCTTTTCATTTGCATCACGTATTCCGTCATTGTCTGCGTCAATAAATATTTCCCATCCATCGCTCCATTCGTTTTGCTTTCTGATGGTGGCGCGCTTGTTAGCAAAAACTGCCTGTGTTCTGGTTAGATTTATTGCCTCAAGCAGGCTATTGGTGGCTGTTTTGACTCGAGTATGTTGAACTTGAGTAGATACGCTAGGTAAGCCTATCGTCAGCAAGATTGAAATAACAGAAAGGGTGATTAATAAATCGATAAGAGTAAAGCCATTGCGTTTCATAGTATTCCCTCCATGGAATAGGTGTGTATGTTGAGCTAGGTGCCAGCTATGGCCGCTCATTCATCCTTGATGACCGCGTATCAGGCGATAGGCGCAGCCGAAAGTTACCTGTGTTAAGGTTTGGTCAATATAATCGCTAGATTGGGTTTCGTCTAGATAGTGAACGATTTTTAATGAGTGAGCGGATTCATGTTCAAGAATCAAAAAGCATTTACCTTGATTGAGTTGCTAGTGACTGTCTGTGTGCTGGGGGTTTTGTTGTCACTAGCTGTCCCCAGTTTTCGAAGTCAAATTGTTAATAATCGCTCTGTTTCCAATGCAGAAGAGCTTGCAGATGCACTCAAATATGCTCGTGCGGAGGCAATGAAAACCAGTAACACCATCACCTTGTGCCCATTGGACAATAAAGATTCAGCAACTGAAGCAGATGATGTTTGTGGGAGTGATTGGAGTAAGGGGTGGCTTGTCGTAAGAGATACAGCCGCCGCTGTGGCTGACGCACCAGTGGTTGCCAATGGTGATGCAATTTTGCGCAGATGGGCCACAACGGGTACAAAAATGCAATACAACTTTACCCCAGCCCGAACCTTTGTGCGTTTTGCTGCTCTTGGTGTTTTATCGCGAGACAAAGGAACTAGTAATGCAGTGATCAGAGCGCATTTTGAAAAATGCAAAGGAAATGCGGCTAGAACCATTACTGTTGGCTTGTCGGGCATGATTCGAGTTGAGGCAACTGCCTGCTCTGCACTATAGCTCGGATTATATATAGGAATTAATGATGAAAATAATCAGTGCTCAACGCGGCGTCGGGTTAATTGAGGTGTTGATAACCGTTTTGCTGATATCAACGGCGCTCTTGGCATTATCAAGTCTTCAGGCGCGTTCGCTGCAATTCAACAATAGCGCTTATGTGCGTTCGCAAGCCAATATTTTTGCTTACGATATTATTGATAGAATTCGAATTACAGGCACCACTATAGCGCCAGACCAATTCAACATTGGTTTTAATGATGCTTTGCCTGCAGGCGCTGCTCCACAACAGGTCGCAGTAAATCAATGGCGAACAAATTTAGCCAATTCCATCGCTGGTGCTAGAGGCAGAGTAGATTGTAATGCTGCAGGCTTTTGTACCATAGAAATTCGGTGGGCGGAGCAAAATAGTTCTGGCAACGTGCAAGAAGATGAATCAACTTTTAGCTATACAGTACAGCTGTAAGGATTATTTGATGCAACGTAATCAATTAGGTTTTTCATTAGTCGAACTGATGATTTCAATTACGCTAGGCTTGTTTCTAATGACGGGCGTTGTACAAATGTTTCTTGGGAGCAAGCAAACCTTTAGCTCACAACAGGCTGTTTCTCGCGTGCAAGAAACAGGGCGCTTAGCCATTGAATTCATCTCGCGTGATATTCGTATGGCGGCCTATTACGGCTGCTTTTCTCCCAAAAATGGCGTAAGCAAACAAGTTGATGTTGTCCCTAATAATTTAAGCATCGGTGGTTTGCACGGTAGATTTGATGAGGGGGTTATGGGGTATGAAAATGCAGCAGCATTGCCAAATGGAGTTGATGGTGATGGAGTTGCTCCTGACTTGGGGGCGACCATTAAGCCGATTGCCAATACCAATATTCTCGTGCTGCGCGGTGCTGACTCGCAAGTTCTGGTGGGTTCAGCTGCCAATGCTGCAACAGCAGTTTTTGCTAGAACTACAGCTCCATTAGTAGACGGTTGTGTTCAAGGAATTTGTGAAAACAGTGTGGTGGTGGTATCTGATTGTGCCAAAGCGAGAATTTTTCAGGTCTCTGCTGAACCCACAGTAGTTGTTGATACGCTGACATTACAACATACGGATGCTTGGGGCGGGAATAGTCTTAATTTTGAAACATATTTTGATAAATTATCTGAAATTGCTCTTATGAAAACGGTGGTGTATTTCGTGGCTGAGGGTAATGGCGCAGATAAGGGGCCTAGTTTATATCAAAGAGTAAACAATGAACCTCCTGTTGAGTTGGTTGAGGATGTTGAAAATGTGCGCTTCACCTACGGTATAAATGGCACTGACTATAGAAATGCTGTGAATATGCTTGCTCCCGATTGGGCACAAGTCACTGCCGTAAGAATAGAGTTACTTGTAAGAAGCGATAAGGATAATGTGGTTGAAGATAATCAGCCATATACCTTTGCAGGCAATAATGTTGTGCAGGCAGATGTTGCAGATAAACGTATTAGAAAAGTCTTTATGGCTACCGTAGGCGTACGTAGCCGTTAATGAGGTGTAGGGTATGAGCAAAAATTTCACAAGTGTGATGAGAAGAAAAAAAATGGTATCAAGCGCTTATGGCGCGCCTGCTAATAAGCAGAAAGGCGTAGTGTTAATTGTTGGGCTGATCATGGTTCTGTTAATGACTATTGTTGGTTTAGCCGCAATTAAGGGGAGTGGTTTGCAAGAAAATATGGCCACCAATATGCGCGATGTGAACATTACTTTTCAGTCAGCGGAGTCTGCTTTGAGGGATTGCGAAGGTCTTGTGGATTTTTTTACAGTAGCGACAGTGCCTGAATTTAACAACGCAGATGGTTTATTTACAGATAGGCAAGCCTTAACCCCACCAGAGCCTGTTGCGAGCTGGAATAACGATGATTGGCTTGCGAACGGTAGATCAACCAACATGGGGCTTGCGTTTGTTTCCGCCCAACCACGGTGTGTTGTAGAACAATTGGAGTATCCCGTGGGTGCTTTTTCTGATTCGGGGGATGGTGTAGATAAAGGCTCTATGTCAATGGGCGAGCCGCAATTATTTCGTGTTACGGCATTAGCTTGGGGCTACACAGAAGACACGCGTGTAGTTTTGCAAAGTACTTATAAACGTCGGTACCAATAGGAGTGCAGGCAATGTTTATTTCAAATTTCTTTTTAGCGAAGTTGCAATTTATGCGGAAACCTATGATGAAGTCTCTGGCAACGGGCTTATACAGCGGGCTATTAACGCTGTGTGTTATTCATTCGGCATATGCAGTGCCCACACAAGATCCATTATTTTTATCGAACCCTGTTGTTCCTTTGGCGATGTTGAACATGTCAAAAGATCATCAGCTCTATGTGAAACTCTATGATGATTATTCAGATATAACCGATACTCGCGCAACAGTTAATGGGAATCCTAACCCCAACTATGGCAAGTTTGCCCAAGATGGCGACTTGGATTTAACCTATGTAAATATTTACGATTATTATGGCTACTTTGATTCTGGTAAGTGTTATAGCTATAGCAGCAGTAATAAACGATTTGAACCAGCAGCCTTGGTAAACGCTTCAAAGTATTGCGATGGAACCACATGGAGCGGCAATTTTTTAAATTGGGCAACTATGACCCGAATGGATGCTGTTAGAAAAATACTTTTTGGTGGCTACCGTTCTAAAGACGATACCGAAACCGTACTTGAGCGTGTGCTTTTACCACATGACGCCCATGCTTTCGCCAAGCACTACAACAACTCAGATTTAAGTCAATTAATGCCAACAACGGTTATAGATGGCGCTGATTTAGGTTTGGCAGATACATTCAGACAGACGGGCATAACGTTTTGTAATACCACTGCGGCATCAGGTGGAATGTCTCAAACTATATCTTCTGCAACGAATCCTCCCTTGCTCAGAATTGCTAAAGGAAATTTTTCATTATGGGCAAGTAATGAGCGTTGGCAATGTACTTGGAATGAAGAACATTCTGCTAGCAATTCAAATGATCCTAGCAAATCGGGTATTTATGCATTCAACACTAGCCCTCAAAGAACCGGTTTAACCTCTGGCAATAGCGCTGGTGGTGTTGACGCGCGTGGTGATGGTGATGGCAATGGTACTGTTGATGGTGATTATATTGTGCGTGTGCAAGTGTGTAAAAATAGCACTTTAAAAGAGTCCAACTGCTATGCCTATCCAAATGGTAACTTGAAGCCTCGTGGTTTATTGCATAAATATGGCGAAAACTTTGAAGATAAAAAAGCAAAAATTTTGTTTGGTCTTATGACAGGTAGTTACAGCAAAAATAAACAAGGTGGTGTTTTAAGAAAAAATATTAGTAATTTGTCAGATGAAGTTGACAGTAATTCCGGCATATTTTCAGCCATTTCACCTGCAAGCCCTGCAGTGCCGTCAGGTATTATTGCCACCTTAAGTATGATGCGTATTAGGGGCTATAGCTATTCGGACGGTACCTATTTGGGTGGCCCAAGTTCCGGTGGGGATGATTGCCCTTGGCAAAAAAATGGTTTTGCAGACGGCAAATGTACTAACTGGGGTAATCCTCAGTCTGAATTATATTTGCAGGCGCTACGCTATTTTACAGGTAAGTTTGGCGCAACTTCTGACCCATTTGACACCACAGATAACACAACCAATACTGGCATTGATAAGCTACCTAAGATTGAACCTAATAAAGGCAGTAGCGCTAATATTAGTGATAAGACTATATGGATGGATCCACTTACCTCATCCAATTATTGTTCGCCGCTCAATGTTATTCAATTTAACGCTACCGTGAGCTCCTACGATAACGATGATATATCGGCATTCAAAGATCAGATTAGTGGTGGCACTGAGCTTTCAACCTATGTTGATATGATCGGTAATAGTACTCACGAAAATCTATATACCGGCAAATTTTTCGTAGGGAATGCAATAACAGCAACTCCTACAACAAAAATAGACCTCTGTACAGCTAAGGCATTAACAGGGTTATCCTTGGTGACAGGAACTTGCCCAGATGCACCCCATTTAAGAGGCTCCTACAATATTGCGGGCTTGGCCAGTTATGCCCGAGAGAATGACTTGCGGTCAGATCTACAAGACAAGCAAGTAGTGCGTACTTATGGCGTTGAGTTGGCGCCTGCAACCCCATCTGTGACATTGCAAATACCTGGCAGCACCACTAAAACGGTTAAGATTTTGCCTGCCTGTGCTAACCATGGTACTGGCTCTGGCGCAACAGGAAATTGTGGTTTGGTTGCATTTAGGGTTGTTTCACAAACCTCAACCAGCACGGAAAAAACCGGCACGCTTTATGTGAACTGGGAGGAGTCTGAGCAGGGCGGTGACTTCGACCAAGATATGTGGGGCGTAATTAAATACACGCTAACTTCAAGCAATTTGAATATCACCACTAAAGTTTTGGCTAAGTCCACCAGTAGTAAAGTTGGCTTTGGTTACATTTTGAGTGGTACCACCTCAGGGGATGGCTTTCATGTGTGGTCTGGCGCCAATGGTTTCACATACCCAGACTATAAGGCACCAGACTATATGATTCCAGAAGAGGCTGGCATAGCTGTTTCTGAGTGTAACAACTGCCAAGTTAGTGATGCTGCCGTGAGTAAAGATTATCCTGTTGGTAATGCATCAGCTGACAACTTTTTGGGTAGCCCGCTGTACTATGCCGCAAAATGGGGTGGTTACTCTTCAGACTTTGAGAGTGCGGCTCAAGATGACGCAGCTAAAAAAGGGGAAACCTATGATGTTCCTTATTTACATAGCCTTGTTAAAACCCGTAATACATCAGATAGCTATTTCTTTGCGACTGATCCGCTAAAGTTAGAAGATTCCTTGGATAAAGCATTTAGTAATGTTGCAAACGATACTGGCTCTGCCGCCTCTGTAGCCACTAACTCCGCGCGTTTAGCGGAAGACAATTATATATTTCAAGCACAGTTTAGAAGTGGAACCTGGGATGGCTCTATCAAAGGCTATGAGTTTGATTCAAATGGCGATATTAAGTTGACTAACCCATTGGTTTCAAATGTGCCAGCAACTAGAAATATCTACATTAAGAAAGGCACTGCTTTAGCTGCTTTTAACTGGTCTAATTTAGTGGATTTATCCTTGTCATCGCAGTTTATTCTTTCGCCTGAAGCAACCGACGTGAACGCTAAAAAAAGGATTGACTGGCTTACAGGTAGCGATACGGATGAATTCAGTATAAACAATAGTGCGGGTGTTTTCCGCAGCCGTACATTTACAGTAACAGATGCCAGCGGCACCAAACAGGTTAGAAACGTGTTTGGTGATATTGTTAACTCAAGCCCTGCCTATGTTGGCGGATTTAACTATGGCTATAAGAGTCTTTCTGATGGTGGTGATAAATACCTAGAATATGTGAAGGTAAAGAAAGGCAAAGATCCAATGATTTATATTGGTGCTAACGATGGCATGATGCATGCGTTTGATGCAGCAACTCTCACTGAAAAATTTGCTTATGTGGTTACAGCAACGCTTCCTAAAATGACTAAGCTAGCGGAGTTAGATTACGGAAAGAATTTGAATAAGCACCAGTATTTGGTGGATGGCCCTGTAGTAACCGGAGATGCCTATTTCCAGGGGGCGGATGAGTCGGAAAAAAGTTGGCATACAATTGTAGTAGGCACTTTAGGCGCCGGTGGAAAAGGAATTTATGCCTTAGATGTTACTGATGCCGATGACCCAAAACTGTTGTGGGAGCTAACCGATACAGATATCCCAGGCCTTGGTTATGTGATGGGTAAGCCTTTTATTTTGCCGCTGACTAATGGCCGTTGGGGTGTAATTTTAGGCAATGGTGATAGCAGTACTTCACCGCTTTCAAAATTAATTGTGATTGATTTGGTTGATCCATTAAATAAAACAACCACTATCAATACTACTACGGGTACGGGTTTATCGGCTCCTGCTGTATTAGTGAATGCAATAGGTGAGGCGACCACGGTTTACGCTGGCGATCTCAAAGGCAATTTATTTAAATTTGATATAAAAGATGCAGACCCAATCAACTGGACTTATAGTCTTCTATTTGTTGCTAAAGATAGTGGTGATAAATTACAGCCTATAACAGCTGCTCCTACCATTGGTATTAATAATCAGCTAGGTGGTAAATACATGGTGTACTTTGGTACAGGAAAGTATTTTGAAGATGGTGATAACACTACTCCAGCTTCACCTGAGTATAGCTTCTACGCCATTGCAGATATGGGAACCCTTATTTCTAGAACCAATTTGCTCAGCAAAACAATATCCAATGATGCGAATGGTTATAGAGTTGTTAGCTCGACCAACCCTAACTGGAGTTCTGAGTATGGTTGGTACCTTGACTTTACAGATACTGATGGTGAAAGAGTTACCACAAAAGCGTTACTGATTCAGGATAAACTAATATTCCCGACGCTCATTCCCTCTTCCGTTTCCTGTGAATATGGTGGCAAAAGCTGGCTAATGGAAGTGCCCGCCGTAGGCGATAAGTTTAAGGGCTTACACCTTTTGGATAAAATCGATAGGAGCAATCATCTGATTCTGGGTGATCTTGGTTTTGGTATGGTGCATGGCGGAATTCCTCCCGCTAAAAGTTCAAATTCAAGTTCAAATTCAAGTTCAAATTCAAGTTCAAATTCAAGTTCAAATTCAAGTTCAAATTCAAGTTCAAATTCAAGTTCAAACGCCGTTAAATGCAGTGGATCAGCTCAAGGCGCTGTTTTGGCCAGTACCAGTAAAGCGGAATTGCTGAATGCAAGTGCGTGTTTGAACCCAGGTGATTATGCTCGTCAATCATGGCGCCAAGTGCGATAGGAGTAGTTAAATGAATTTGCAGTCTAAGCAAAACGGTTTTACATTAATTGAGATGATTATTGTAGTTGCTATTTTAGGAATATTAACGAGCATTGCTTACTATAATTATATGAAGTCGGTTATGAAATCAAATCGCACGGATGCGAAGACCGAGCTGGCAGATTTGGCTCAGCGAATGCAGCGTTGCTATACCGCTAACGGTACCTATGCAACGGCTGCTGGAGTCTGCACTATTATTGATGAACTCAATTCTGCAAACGGAGTGGCTACACGTGGTAACTTTTATGTTGTGAGCGCTTCTAATCTTACGCCAACAACTTATACCTTAACGGCAACACCTGCTCCAGATTCAGTACAGGCTAAGGATACTGACTGTGTGAGATTTGTGCTGAATCATAGAGGTAATAAATCGGCCCAAAATAAGTTGTTAGCAGATTCAACCGATAAATGCTGGTAAAAAAACCCGCTTCGGCGGGATTTTTTTACTCATCATCTAACCCAAGCTTCTGCAATCTATAACGCAATGAACGGAATGTGATTCCTAATCGTTTAGCTGCAAGTGTTTTATTCCAGCGAACTTTTTCTAGTGCGTCGCACAAGATTTCTTTTTCTACGTCTAATAAATAATCATCGAGCGATGGGTATTCTGCACAGCGTGCGGGGTAGTCTATGCGGTTAGTTTTATTGTCATTATTAGTCTGTGCTGTGTTTCTACTGCTGTCGAGTTCGGGCTTGGCGAATATAGGTAATGCATTGGGATCGGATTGTAATTGTAGGTCACCGGCATCAATCACATCGTTTTCACAGAGTGTAAACGCACGCTCTAAAATATTTTCCAATTCGCGCACATTGCCGGGGAACTGATAGTCGTGAAGTGTTTGTAGTGCTGCAACGGAAAGCTTTGGCGCGGGGAGCTGCATTTCGCGTGCAATTTTTTCCAATAAATAATGGGTGAGCAAAGGGATATCTTCGCGGCGTTGGCGCAAGGGCGCAACACTGAGTTGAATTACGTTTAAGCGATAAAATAAATCCTGGCGGAAGCGACCCTCTTTAACTTCGTTGTCTAAAGCTTTGTGGGTTGCGCAAAGGATGCGAACATCGGTAACTAATTCTTCGGCAGAGCCCACGGGGCGAATCGATTTTTCTTGAATGGCACGTAAGAGTTTAACTTGCATATCTAAAGGTAAATCAGCCACTTCATCAAAAAATAATGTTCCGCCTTCTGCAGCTTGAAATAAACCCAATTTATCTTGATGTGCTCCGGTAAAGCTGCCTTTCTTGTGGCCGAAAAATTCACTTTCCATTAATTCACGTGGAATCGCTCCGCAGTTAACCGCTATAAAAGGTTTTTCTGCGCGCGGGCCTAATTCGTGAATTGAGCGTGCAACTAATTCTTTACCGGAACCAGATTCACCGCTGATATAAATGGGCGCTTGCGAGCGAGCGAGTTTTTGAATGCTGCGGGTTAAATCTTGAATGGCTTTTGATTGGCCGATAATAAAACTTTCAGTAGGTAATTTTACGCTTGTCGGTAATTGGCTGGATTGAATTGCTGTATTCACCAGCTTGCGCAATACATTTAAATCAACCGGTTTTGAAATGAAATCAAATGCACCTGCTTTCATAGATTCAATCGCGGTATCTATGCTGCCATGCGCAGTAATGACAGCTACTGGAAGACGAGGGAAATTTTGTTGAATAAATTCGACTAGATCCAACCCTTTGCCGTCGGGCAAATGCATATCAGTCAAACATAAATCGTAGGTTTGCTGCATTAAGAATTGTTTGGCGCGCGTGATATTTTCTGCGCAGTCGGTATCTAATTGCATGCGCCCCAGTGTAATTTCTACCAGCTCACGAATATCGGGTTCGTCATCAATAACCAGTACACGTTTCTTGCTCATAAATTATTGGCTCACGTTCATCGGTTGTGCTTTTATAGGTTGAATTAAAACCCAAGGTTTAATCACTAGCGCCCAGACTAAGGCATCTTGTTCATACCATTCTGCTGCTTGCGTATCTTTTACCGTATCTACCAAACCAGCATCCATCCACGTTTTTACTTGAGTGGCATTGTCTTTGGTGATTTCGGCGGCGACTTGAATTAAGTCGAGCGATTCATCAACTGCAATCGCGTTACCGCTAGCGAAAAAACGCTGTAGTTCATGCCAGCGGATTTGTGCTGTTTCTAAAACTAGTTCTGATGCTAAATCTTTTTCGTTCATATGTTAATTCTCTTTTTCAAATCCCTCCCCAATCCTCCCTTTTTCAAAGGGAAGGAGTAAAAGTTCTCCCTTTGAAAAAGGGGCTTAAGTAAGCACCATTCGGGGCTAGGGGATTTAACGCATGGCTTTAGCCACTTTGGATTGATTGGGCTTGTTAAGAATATTACTAATAAAATTCCCAGCGTGAATAAGTTTTTGTAAATCAACGCCGTGCTCAATATTCAAGCCATTGAGTAAATAAACTAAATCTTCAGTAGCAACATTACCAGACGCCCCCACCGCGTAAGGGCAACCTCCCAAACCTGCAACTGAACTATCTATAACATTCACGCCCATTTCTAGCGATGCGTAAATATTGGTAAGCGCTTGGCCATAGGTATCGTGCATATGCACAGCAAGCTTTTCAATCGGGGTTTCTTGCGCGACTACTTCTATTAATTTTTTGATCTGCCCTGCTGTGCCTACGCCAATAGTGTCGCCTAATGAAATCTCATAACAGCCCATCGCCAACAATTCTTTGGCGATGCTAGTAACTGTCGCCGGCTCAACGTCGCCAGAATAAGGGCAGCCTGCTACACAAGAAATATACCCGCGCACCGGAATTCTTTGTACTTGCGCAGCGCTGATTAAGGCTTCAAAGCGTTTAATGCTTTCACTGATGGAACAATTAATATTTTTTTGGCTGAAGGCTTCAGAGGCCGCTGCAAAAATAGCAACTTCATTAGCATTAACGCCAATGGCGCGTTCATAGCCTTGTAAATTAGGCACGAGTGCCGCATAGATGATATTGGGTTTGCGATTTATGCCGGCAAATACTTCTGCGCTATCCGCCATTTGCGGCACCCATTTTGGGTTCACAAAACTACCGGCTTCAATATAAGTTAAACCTGCATCCACCAGCATTTCTATCAGTTGGATTTTTGCCGCAGTGGGAATGGCTTGCTTTTCATTTTGCAAACCATCGCGTGGGCCCACTTCTACAATGCGAACTTTTTTTGGTAAATTCATATCGATAATTTTATGTTCGTTTGATTGTCCGTAGGTTGGCGGTGAGGAACGAACCCCAACACGTCCATCTTGCCGTGCCAACCAAAAGCCAATTTCATGTCCAATCAGGCTTGTGATTTATGGTGCGATTTAGACGTGTTGGGGTTCGCAAGCTCACCACCAACCTACATTGGTCTTTGCTTCAATTAATCTTCACCCCAGCGCGGCATTAAATCTTGCTCAATGCCTAACTGATCTAGAATACGTGCCACAATAAAATCAATTAATTCATTAATGGTTTGCGGTTGCATATAGAAGCCGGGGCTGGCGGGAATAATCATTGCGCCTAATTGTGTAAGCTTGAGCATGTTCTCTAAATGAATTGCCGAGTAGGGCGCTTCGCGCGGAACACAAATAAGTTGACGGCGTTCTTTCAGTGCAACATCCGCAGCGCGCTCAATTAAATTATTGCTGGCACCGTGGGCGATGGCGGAAAGCGTACCGCCGCTGGCGGGGCATATCACCATAGAACTGGGTGAGCTTGAGCCAGATGCGACTGGCGAAAACCAATCGTCTTTAGCGAGTACTTGCAACTGGTCTTCATCGGCCTCAAACATTTCGCTTAGGAAAATTTGTTGATACTCTAAAGTTTGAGGTAAATCTAAATCTGTTTCCGTACGAATAACCACTTCTGCAGCGCTGGAAAGCAATAAATAGACTTTGCAGTCAGCGGCCAACAAACATTGTAATAACCGCAACCCATATTGCGCGCCCGATGCGCCGGTAATGGCGAGAGTAATGCTGCGTTGTTTCATTGTTCTTCTCCTAGAGCGCGTGCTTTTTTAATTGCTCAATCAACTTCTGATGCACACCACCAAACCCGCCGTTGCTCATAATCACTATGTGCGTATTGGCTTCACTGAGATGCTTTTTATATTCGCATAGCGTAAGGGCACAGTGAATTAATTCATCCAGGTCGCGCAAAAGTTTTGCGGGCACGGGGCTTTTATTGACGACTTCATCCATCGCCCAATCGACATTGGCGGGTTGATACCAGAGTACATCGTCGGCATCGGTAACGCTTTTGTTGAGTGCGTTTTTGTGTACGCCCATTCGCATGGTGTTTGAGCGAGGTTCTATGATGGCGATAATTTTTTCGCTACCCACTTTTGCGCGTAAACCGGCGAGGGTGGTTTTAATTGCAGTGGGGTGGTGCGCAAAGTCATCGTAGACTTTTACGCTATGCACATCTGCTAGGCATTCCATGCGGCGTTTTACGCCCGCAAATTGTTCCAAGGCTTTTGCAGAATGCTCAGGTGTTACACCGACATGACGTGCAGCGATGATTGCTGCTAACGCATTGTTCACGTTATGAATACCGGTTTGTTCCCACGCGATTTTTGCGATTGTTTCGCCGTTGTGTAGCACAGAAAACTCACTGCCATCGGCAGCGATCAGTTGGGCTTGCCATTCGCTTGTGTTTTCATCCGTAACAAATCCAAATTGTTGTTGTGGTGTCCAGCAACCTTGTGCGATCACTTCTGCAAGTGCTTTGTCATTGCTAGGCGAAATCAGTAAGCCGTTGTTGGGCACTGTGCGCACTAAATGATGGAATTGTTTTTGAATTGCGGCGAGGTCGGGGAAAATATCGGCGTGATCAAATTCCAAATTATTTAAAATAACCGTGCGTGCATTGTAGTGAACAAACTTAGAGCGCTT
>SYDJ01000070.1 GCA_005801205.1 Gammaproteobacteria bacterium | reverse complement strand
TGTTCGCCAAAGCGTAAGCCGTGCAGCAAGGCGCGTTGGCAATGTTGGTAGAGGCTTGCGGCTTCCGCGCTGTTGCCGGGTAGGTCGTAATAGGATTCCTCATCCGCATTGAGTTCGCGGCCTTCCAAAAAGTGTAAGCGTTCGTCCAGCACGCCCGTGTCGCCAGTGCTCTGCACATAGCGGCAGGCGGCCAGTGGCAGCCACAGGTAATCGTCTGAACAGCGAGTGCGCACGCCACGGCCTGCGGGCGGGTGCCACCAATGTTGTACATCGCCACCTGGGTATTGGCGTTGGGCGCAGCGCAGCAAATGCTCGCGCAATAGCTCGGGGCGGGTATGCACCAAGGCCATGGCATCTTGCAGTTGATCCCTAAAACCAAAGGCCCCGCCCGATTGGTAATAACCGCTGCGCGCCCACATACGGCAGGCGAGGGTTTGATATATAAGCCAGCCGTTGGCGAGCAAGTTGATGGATTCGTCGGGCGTTTCGATGTGTACGGCACCCAAGGTTTGTTGCCAGTAACTGCGCACTTTTTGCAGCGCGGCGCGGGCGGAACCGGTTATGCGCAAACGCTGCGCCAGTGCGCGGGTTTGCTCAAGGTCTTGGCCTGCGCCGAGGCGGAAGATCAGCTCGCGGCTTTCGCCAACACCTAAATCAAAGGGCACTTGAATAGCGCCGCAGGGGTCGAGCGCGGCACCTAATTTGCCGGAGAGCTGGATATTGCTCATCGCATTGGGGCTGGCAAGCGAGCCATTGCGGCCAAGGAATTCACTGCGGTCGCCGCTTAGGGTGCGAGAGATATCGTCCACATCTAAAAACGCCACGCGACCAGTAAACTCGGTGTTGTAGGCGTTGCGGGCAAAGAGTGCGCCGCTGCTGGGGTCGATCTCGGTGACTATGTGCATCGCCGATTTTGCGCGTAAATCGCCCAGCACCCATTCCACATAACCGGTGGCACTTAGGCGCCGGCGGCGACTGGATTGGTTGTGAATTTTCAGCACTGAATACTTCACCGCCTCCTCTAAATCCACATAGACCCAGAGTTCTGAGGTTATGCCGTCTTCGGTGTGTTCAAACACGCTATAGCCAAACCCGTGGCGGGTGGTGAAGGGTGCGTCACTGGGGCAGGGTAAGGGTGTGGGCGACCAGAAATGGCCGGTTTCTTCGTCGCGTAGATAAATAGCTTCGCCGCCGCTGGCACCTATGGCGTCATCACTCCAAGGTGTTAGGCGATATTCATGGGCGTTTTCGCTCCAGGTATAAGCCAAGCCGCTCTCGCTAATGACGCTGCCAAAGTGGGGGTTGGCGAGCACGTTTACCCAAGGGGCGGGCGTGATGTGCGATGTGTTCGTGGTGATCACATATTCGCGGCCATCATCACTAAAGCCACCCAAGGGGTTGCTCAAACGTAATGCCGGTGCAGGAAGTAACAATGGTGGTGCTGGTTTAACGGGGCTGTTTTTAGGCAGCACGGGTTTATAGCGGCGGCTGGGGTTTAAGCGCGCAATCCGCTTGTCGATAAATGGGCGGTGAGTGAGCTGTTCCAGCAAACTGCCGCGCGTATCCGCAATCACCGCGCGGGCTACCGATTGAAATAAAATGCGGTCTTCATTGGAGATTTGTTCTGCCGAGCGCACAAAAATGCCACCCGGCCGGTCAATGGTATTGGCTTCGGTACCGGTGGCAATAAGCCCTAAAATTTGGTCTTGCAAGCGTTGGCGATAGCCGGCGTGGTCTTCGTTCCAAATCACCAAATCCACCGCCAAGCCTTTTAAACGCCAGTAGGCGTGGCACTGAATCAGCTGGCGCGCGAGTTCAATTTGCTCGCTGTTGGCAATTTTGAGCAACACAATCGGTAGGTCGCCAGAGATGGCATAGCCCCATAAACCCGATTGCCCACGGCGGTTTTGATTCAGCACATTCGTTTCGGCTCTGAGCGTGGAGTTGCCATAAATGACATGGTTGGCAAGGCGGCGATAGAGCAGAGCATCGGCCTCGCTGGCGTTGATTTGGCGCAGGGTAACGCCGCTGTGGGTGCCCGCCAATTCAAAGGCGCGGTCAGAGAAGTGATGATCCTGATACTTTTCAATCAACTGCATACTGGCGTGGCGGCTAGCGGCTGCGCCTGAGACAAACATCAACGTTGCCGATTGCTCCGCCTCAAGGGTAATAAAGCAGCGAATGGCGACTATGGGGTCAAGCACAGAACCTTGGCTGCCCGATAAATCGCCACCGCTAATCAGTGCTTGGGGTGCGACCAAGGTGCGGCCACGGCCAATAAATTTCACCCGATCTGTCTCGTAGGACACCTGCGAAATCTGCGTGCCATTGATAGCGAGCAGGTGGAAACTCCAGGGCGCTTGTTCTTCTGCCGAGCGTGGCCGCTTGGTACAGAGTAAGGCGCGGTGTTCGGGCAGAATCTCGGTTTGCACAAAGAGTTTGCCAAAGGCAGTTTGGCCTGCATCGGCGGCTTGGGTGGCTAACACCACTTCGGCATAGCTGGTGATTTCGATGGTGCGGCTGCGCTTGGAGCGATTGGTGATTTTCAGGCGGCGCAGTTCAATATCGTCCTCGGGCGAGACCACAATTTCAGAATAGGTTTCTATATCCCTATCGCGGCGGCGGTATTCCGCACGGCCTTCGCTAAACATGGCGGCGTAGTTGTCGGCGCGTTTTAGGGTGGGCTGGTGCGTGGCTGACCAATAATCGCCATTACTTTCATGCTTCTGGTCGCCCTTATCGGTGGTATCGCGCAGGTAAATAAAACTGCCCCAGTTATCGCAGGTGGTATCTTCGCGCCAGCGGGTCACGGCAAATTCCTTCCAGCGGCTGTAACCGCCACCGGCATTGGTGAGCATAACTTGGTAGCGGCCGTTGGAGAGCAATTGCACCTCGGGCACCGATGTATTAGCGCCGAGCGGGGTATGTAAGTTGGCTTCGCTCGTAGCGAGAGAATCAAAGAAGGCACCGCCTTCGTTGTCTTCGGCGGCGCGGTTGTGAATCACCGAGCGTTTAGGAATGCGTTCTTGCAGTAGCAACAATGTTGCTTGCAGTGCAGGGTCAGCTTCAAAGCGCGCTTGCATAGGGCGATTAAGCAGCAAATAGGCGAGCGACAATAAACTCATGCCTTGGTGATGAACCATAAACGAGCGCACCAGCGCATGGGTTTGGCCGCGCGCCAAGCGCGCTGGGGTGTAATCCATAGCTTCGTAAAAACCATAGCGGCCTTCAAAACCACTGGCGGCCATGCGGCGCAGGTTGTCGCAAGCGGCTTCGGGTGCAACCATCAGCGCCATGACTGAGGCGTAGGGCGCAATCACCGTGTCTTCTGCCAAGCCGCGTTTTAAGCCCAAGCCCGGTACGCCAAAGGCGTGGTATTGGTAGTTGAGGGCGGCATCTACCGTGTTATAGCCCGATTCGGAAACGCCCCACGGCAAACCGCGCTGGTTGCCGTAGGCGATTTGGCGCGCAACGGCGGCGCGGCAGGTTTGGTCGAGCAAGGTGCCTTCGTAGCTGGGCATCACCAGCATGGGCATAAGGTATTCGAACATGGAGCCGCTCCACGACACCAAAATCGGCTCGCCGCCCGCGGTGGTGCGCAAACGCCCCAGTGCAAACCAGCTTTCTTGCGGCAATTGGCCTTGGGCGATGGCGATAAAACTGCACAGCCGCGCCTCAGACGCGAGTAAATCGTAGAAGCTGGCATCGCGCCTAAAATCATCCACGTTGTAGCCAATCGCCAGTAAATGCCGGTTTTGGTCGTACAGAAATTCGTAATCCATGATCACCATGTCAGAGATCTGCGCGATCAATCGCTGGATCTTCACCATGCGTACTCGGGCGCGCTCGCGGCCAAGATTAAAGAGTTGGCGTTTTTCCTTAATCCATTCTTGATCGCTGATGGATAGTGAAACATTTTCGATCTCGATTCCCTCTGTAAAAGAGGCAAGCTGAGCATCAATAGTGGCAAATAAACTCTCGCTTTCGGCCAAGCGGCGCAGGCTTGGCGTGTGTGGGAAATCTGCCAGCAGGCCAAGGTTAGCGGGTGCGCTGGCCTGCTCTAACCAAGGTGCCAGAAACAGCAATTCAGTGAGCGCAGCCTGTGCTTGGCGGTTCAGGGTTTGCGCCCAGAACCCGGCTTCGGTATCTAGCAGGGCATCAAATTGCCCGCTCATAGTGGCGGTGCTCAGGGCTATGGGGGCAAGCACATCGTAAGTGGTGGCAAGTGCGGCAGGCTTGGCCTTACAGGCTGCCTTGAGTGCGCCCATTAATTGTTGAATGGGGGTGTGCAATTTGGCGGGTGCGCAGGCGGCAAAAATTAAAAAGGTATCCAGCAAGCCTTCAAACAATCGCTCTGCCACGAGCGGTAATTCTGGCAGGGCGACTAAACCAGCACGCAGAGTCAGTAAGTGGCCAGCGAGATTGCCGCTATCTACCGTAGATACATAGCGTGGATTCAGTGGTTCTAAGGTGCGGGTATCGTACCAGTTGTAAAAGTGGCCAAGGTGGCGCTCCAATTTTTCCATGCTGGCGAGGGTATTGGCGGTGCGTACCAGCAGCTCGCCTTGGGTGCTGTAACCAAAGTCATAGGCCGATAAGTTAGAGAGCAGCGCCATGCCCATATTGGTGGGCGATGTGCGGTGCGCCACAATTGGCCCCGGGTCTTCTTGCATGTTGTCTGGCGGCAGCCAGTTATCCTCGGCGGTGACAAACTGATCGAAGAAGGCCCAAGTCTTGCGCGCAATTTTGCCCAAAAACATCAACTCTTCATTATTCAAACTGACCGATTGGCGCACTATAGGCTGGCTTAATTTCCATGCAAAATAGGGCGCGCAACACCAGAGTAATAACACCGGCGTTGCGGCGAGCAATCCCGTTGGGTTGATGAGCATAAGGCCAATAATGGCGATGCAGGCGATGAGCGGGGCTGGCCACATGCTGCGATAAATAGCGCGCCACGAGGTGGATGTGCATTGGTGGCTGTAAGCGTTCCACTCCAAGAGTTTGCTATGGCTAAAGAGCACGCGCCCAGTGCTGAGTAACACAGCTTCTAGGCTGTAAACGGCTTCGTGCGGTAGGCAGGAAATACGAAAGCTCGCCTGCGCAAGGTTGCGCCCTGCGGATTGCAATACGGCCGTTAAATGTTGGCGATAACTCACTTCTTCGGGTTTGCGGAAGGCGTCCACCAGTGCAAACAAGAGCGAGGGAATAAGTACTATGCCGATCACCGTGAGCGTCCAAAACCAGACTTGCCCTGCAATCCACCAGCCTAAAAGTAAGAGCAGTAAGAGCGCTACGGGCGCGACGCTGCGCACCAAGTTATCCAGAATTTTCCAGCGCGATAAGGCCGAGAGCGGGTTGGGGGTGTGCTTGCCATCGGGAGTGGGCACGCGCGGCAACATCCAGCTGGCAATTTGCCAATCGCCGCGAATCCAGCGTTTGCGCCTGCTCACATCGGCGGTGTATTGGCTGGGGTATTCCTCGTACAAATGTACATCGCTGATCAGGCCAGAGCGGGCGTAGCAGCCTTCCAATAAATCGTGGCTGAGAATGCGGTTTTCTGGCAGGCGGCCATTGAGGTTGTGCTCAAAGGCGTCTATATCGTAAATGCCTTTGCCGATAAAGGAGCCTTCGCCGAACAGGTCTTGGTACACATCGGACACCGAGCGGGTGTAAGGGTCTATGCCCGGTTCGCTACCAAACAACTGCGCATAGCTGGAGCGATTCGCCCCCGCCAAACTGGCCGCCATGCGCGGTTGCAAAATGCCGTAGCCTCCGGTCATAAGACCGCTCTCGTTATAGCGCGGGTGGTTAAGCGGGTGTGCCATAGCACCCACAAATTCCCGTGCAGATTCGCGCGGCAATTGGGTGTCGGCATCCAAAGTAATGATGTATTTAATCGGTGTTAGGCTATCAAGGTTGCCTTCAATCACTGAAAATTTGTAACGAGCTGCTTGATCTTCATCGTTGCGAATAGCTGGGCTTGGCCGCAGCAGCGCATTTAAATCGGCCAGCTTGCCGCGCTTGCGCTCGTAACCCATCCACAGTTTATCGGTGGCATTCCACAGGCGTGGGCGATGGAACAGAAAGAAATTGCTGTTAACGGGGTTCGCCGGGTACTTCTCGTTTAACCGTTCAATGCCTTTGCGCACTTGCTCTAACAGTGCGGCATCCGTGGGCATGTGTTCGGTGGGGGCATCGGTAAAATCGGTAAGCAGGCCAAAATGCAGGTGGATATCGCGGTTGCCTAAAAAGCGCACTTCTAAGGCTTCCAGTAATTCATCAATACCCTTGGGCGAGCACAGTAAACTGGGGATCACCACCAGCGTGCGCATTTCGCGCGGCAAGCCGTTTTGATAATCCATGCGCGGCAAGAGGTTGGGGCGCACCAGCAGAATCGCTAACCAATTGGTGAGTGCAGAGGCTAACTGGCTGGCGGCGATGAGGGACATAAACCCAATCACCCACAACGCAAAGTCATCTGCACCCGTGCTATGAGCCTGCCAAACCAAACCCGTAGAAAATAAACCGGTGAGCAAAATAATCGCGCCCACATGCAACATAAGCGGAAATCGCCCCGCCCAGCGGCGCAATGTCATCATCAACGGCAAACGTACCTGCACCGCCTGCTCCAAACGCGGCAAGCCTTTATCCACCAAATAAAAGCCCACGTGCTCGGTGTGCGATTGAATTTTATCGCCATGGCTCGCGGCATCCATACCGGCCAGCAATATGGCCGAGCGCGCCACCTCTACTTCCGACATGTCACTGTGTTTGGCCAAGCGATCAATCACATGGCGATAGCTATCGCGGGTGGCAAAATCCATAGAGCGATAAACGCCGCCTAAATCCTTTAACAGGGTTTGCTCCACCACGCTCATGGTTTCCACAAACACACGCCAATCAGTCGCGCCTAAAAAGCGCAGGCTGCCAATGCTGTTGCTAATGGATAATTGGTCGGCCGCTTGTTGCTGGTTTTCGGTTAACACCATCTGCTCAATGGTCAAGCTAGATTCAGCCAAGCGCTGCTCAATCCACGTGAGCGGCAACGCCAGCGCATGGCCGTGGCCTTGCAAGCGGCGGGTGAGTTCCGCCACAAAGGGGCTAACCATGGGCGGGTTGGAGCGCGCCATATCCGCAATAATTAAAATCAAGCTTTTGGGGTCGCGCTCAGCCACCTCAATCATTTGCGTCGCCCAATCTTGCGCTTGGTTAAGGTGACGGCGGGCGGTGGTAATACGCGCGGCAACACGACGCAAATTCTCAATGAGCGCAAGGCGCAACATAATCGGAATCGCCCAGAGCTCACCCAGCGTGAGTGGCGTAACGGTTTGGTAGGCGGCCACAAAACGGCTAAAGGTTTCGGCATCCACACGGCCATCGCCGTGGGAAATCACTTCCAGCGCAAGGTCATACACACGCGGTAAACCGGCCGATGGCCCCTCTGCCAAACGCGGTAATTCGCGGCTATAACCTTTGGGTAAATGCTGGCGCGCCGTGCGAATTTGTTCTTCCATCAAATAAAAATTATCCAGCAACCATTCGCCCGCTGGCGCAATACGCGCTTTGGCTTTTACGGTTTCGGTAAGCAAGGCGCGGCACACCAATAACACTTGTTCGTTATCATCCAATCGCTCCAATAAACGCGTGCTTTTGCTCAATACTCCCAAACAATGGCTGCTCGCCAAGGCTTTACCGTGCTGCTCCATTTGGTCTGCACTGAACAGCTCCGCGCGCAGGGGCGGTTGGTTACTTTGCACTAATCCATCTGGCTGCAGTGGGCGCAAGGGGTTAATCATTGGGTTAAGTGAGCGCCCAAGGGCATCTACTAAGGTTTTACCCCAGCTTGTTATAGTCATAATGTCAGCCTTAGCTAAAGAGTTTTTCGCAAGCGATAAGACTTTTCAGGGTAGGGCGTCGTGGGGGTGCGGGTCTGTGCGGTGGCTAGCTTAGGGGGTGGGAATTAAGGGTGAGGGGTTATATAGTTGGGGGATTAAATAACAGGTGGTATCGCATCATATGAATGAGTTAACCAAACTAGAAAAATTATATTCAGACTATTTATTTGGTGATCAAAACCATCAATTAATGAAAGATTGGGCATATGAATGTCTCTTGAGTGAAAGATATGACCAAATCGAAGATGTTGTTCTATTGAGCAGCTCTAACGATAATGATGAAATACTTCAACTGACGCGAAGTGTTCTCAAAAAATATGAGTTGCTTGCAGCTATTGAAGCCTCTGAAGAATTCTTAATAAACCGTATCAAAGAAATTTTTCCTACTCAGCCTTTACCGAGGCGTATTACGAATTACAAAGATAACGATCCTGAAGATTACGATGGGGAAGGGCAAGATGTAACTGACCATTTTAAAGATAAACCATGGAATATGGTCGAACCATTTGGTTATGCGCTAACATATTTTTCAAGTGAAGCTTTCGTTTATTATTTGCCGGTATATCTAATTAAAATTATTGAGGATTTGCATCCAAACACTGATATTACTGACTGTGTTTTTTGGGCATTTTCTAAGAAGTATATACTGCCTCGACTCGTTTTATTAAATGATGATCAAAAGAAAATTGTTGTGTCGGTTTTACGGCATGTGCAGTCAAAAACTAAGTACTATTATTGTGAGTGTAAGTCTTTTCGAGAATTACTAGAGCGCTAAAGTTTTATCGTTCCCAATATGGCTATATGGGGAATCGTCATCTTCGCGCAGCGGAGATCCAGCAGTTAACAATCTACAAACAAGAGCTAAAATGCACCCCCTCCCAGCCTCCCTGTTCATAAATCACATCCATGTGCTTTACCCTTCGGGCAGCTTCGCTGTGCAAATTGTTCCTACAATTTGTGAAAAGGGGGAGGGGCTGATCGTACTTCGCACAGGCTTTGTCGCAAACTGCATTACAATTGTAAGCAGGGAGTAAAGTCCCTCCCCTTTGTGAAGGGGGAGGTTAGGAGGGGGTGCCTTTATATTTAACAGCCATCAGAGAATCAACATGAATAAAATCGCAACTATCCTCATCGAATTACTTTGCCATATCACCGCCGAGCCAGATGGTGGGCATGACCCCGATGTTACTGCCGACTTACAAATCGACACATGGCAAACATTAATTCATGACCTAAGTGATTCTGAAAAAGACATTATAAAATCGGCTGCAAAAATAAAGCTGGAGTCTTTGCTAAAACTCTTGTCGCCAACGCCAGAGCAAGAACAACTCATTGATATTTTGGATGCATTCATTAGCGATGAATTGCAATAATTGCTGGCTCCCAAGTTTTTAATTCATGGCATAGATTTTCTCTCGGTGCCAACTAAAATAAAAATCGCTTCAACTGAAGCTTTAACTGTGCATTTTCACTTCTCAAATATTCAATATCGTCGAGTAAATTGAGTATTAAGCCAATATCTGCCCAATCGATTTCAAGATCGCGATGTAAGCGAGCTGCCTTGTTTACAATTCGCATGGCGGTAATATTAAATTGCCATTCTTGCGGTTGTTTACCGCTAATGGGCGTGATGATGTTGTAATCAATCAATTCAATAATGTTGTCGGAGCTGATGTTGGCTGATAGACAAAGTTCCTCAAAGCCGAAGTGATAATCCGGTGAAATCCATTCTGATAATTGCGTCATGCTTAATTGCTCCATTTCTCGCTCCCAAGCTCCAGCTTGGTAGCGTAAATATGCATTCCCAAGCTGGAGATTGGGAACGAGTTGCATGACGATAGATATTCACACTACCCGAAACCACTTCGCTTTAATTCCTTCGAGTATTAACAAGCTCACCACACTCGCCACTAAACAAATTGCAAGATCATTCCACTGCAATTGCCCAAAGTGAAACAGGCGCTGCGCCGGTGGCCAGTAAATGGTTATGGCTAATACGGCGGTGACTATGCTGAGCAAAATATAAAGCGAGCGGTTGGGGCGTAAGAAGGCTCGGGCGAGTGAAGCTTTGAAGGAGCGGTTTACTAAAATTAAACCCATATTCACTAAGACTAATGCAGTAAATACAAATGCGCGCAAATCGGCTTCTGGCATTTTTTGGTAGGCACCATAGATTAATAAGCTCGCCAAAATAGACAAGGCGACTAGGCCTTGGATTGCGCCCCACCAAATTCGTTGCGGCGTAAGTAATGGGCTTTTTGAATTGCGCGGTGGGCGTTTCATTACATCGCCTTCTTCTTTTTCTGCTTCAAAAACGACAGAGCAGGCTGGGTCAATAACCATTTCTAAAAAAGCGATGTGGACGGGCGAGAGCATGATGGGCAAGCCCATGAGCAGCGGCAAAATGGCGAGGCCTGCGATGGGAATATGCACGGCAATAATGTATTCAATAGCTTTGCGTAAGTTGTCGTAAATGCGGCGACCAAGGCGAATCGTTTTTACGATGGAGCCGAAGTCATCGTCGAGTAAAACAATCGCGGACGCTTCGCGTGCTACGTCTGTGCCTCTTCCTCCCATGGCGATGCCGATGTGCGCAGCTTTTATCGCGGGGGCATCGTTAACGCCATCGCCGGTCATGGCCACGATTTCACCGCTGGCTTTTAAGCTTTGCACTATGCGGAGTTTTTGGTTGAGGCGAATGCGTGCAAAAATCGAGGTGGTTTTTACGCGCTGCGAAAGTTCTTCATCGTTTAGTTTTTCTAAATCGTCACCCACCAATACATCACCCCCCAAAATATCTTGAGAGCAAATGCCTGCTTCCGTTGCGATTGCGCTGGCCGTGAGTGGGTAATCGCCGGTAATCATAATCACGCGCACGCCTGCGCTACGACATTCAGCAACGGCGGCGGGAACATTGCCGCGCAGAGGGTCGGCAAAACCTAAAAGGCCGAGATAGCCAAAGGCGATGTCGCGCGGTGATTCAGGTAAATGTTGATTTTCAATTTTTGCAGTGGCCACCGCTAAAACTCGAATGCCTTGGCTGGCGAGTTGATTGGCTTGTTCGCTCAAGCGTGCAATTTCTTCGGCGGGCAATTTGCAAAGTTGAGCGATGGCTTCAAGTGCGCCTTTAGCGTAGGCGGTTACATTTTTTTCTTTTTCTACAATGTTGGTTACTGCAAATAAATCTGGTCGCAAACCATAAGCGCGCAATAACTTATGTGCTTTAAACTCGGCAATGCTCTGCGGGTTTTGGGCTTCGGCCAAGCGATATACCGCAACATCCATTGGGTCAGTGGGTTCGTGAGGGCAGGCGAGTAGGGCAGAATTTAAAATATGTTTGGTGTCGTCTGCGAAAGGAATATTTTTATCTTGATGCCATTGAGTATTTGCATTTTCAATTGCCACTAAAGTCATGCGGTTCTCGGTGAGTGTGCCGGTTTTGTCGGTACACAACACCGTGGTCGCACCCAGCGTTTCAATCGCCGATGCGCGACGAGTAAGCACGCGCGCTTGTGAAATTCGCCACGCACCCATGGCCATAAATACTGCCATCACCAGTGGGAATTCTTCTGGCAGCAGCGACATGCCGAGTGCAATACCGCCTAAGAGTGCTTGCAACCAAGAGCCGCGCAAAAATCCAAATAATAAAACCGCGAGTACCGCGGCCACAAAACCAATAATCGCAAAGTCACGCACAAACCAGCGCAGTTGTTTTTGCAGATGTGCCTGCTCGGTATTAATGCTGCCCAGTGCATGGCCAATTTTTCCCATCTCCGTGTTTAGGCCGGTTCCCGTTACCAATGCGTGCCCGGTGCCGCGTACCACTAAAGTTCCTGCAAAAATCGCGGGCGAATTTTCGCCGCCGGGTATAGCGGGTTTGCTGCTGTCGGGCTCTGCTTGCGGGAGTTTATTTACCGGAACTGATTCGCCCGTTAATAAAGATTCATCCAGCAATAAATCATGGCCGTTAACGACATATGCATCGGCCGCAATGCGGTCGCCTTCGTTAACCACTAACACATCGCCGCGCACAACATCTTTGCCTGCAATATGTATGCGTTCGCCGCTGCGAATTACCAGCGCGCGTGGGCTGGCGAGATCGCGCAGGGCGTCTAACACACGTTCGCTGCGCGACTCTTGTACCAGTGTGATTGAAATTGAAAAAGTGGCGAACAATAACAGTAAGAATGCCTCGGTGTGATCGCCCAGTAACCAATAAATAGCGCCGCCTGCCATTAATAAAGCAAACATGGGTTCTTTTAAAATATCGGCGAGGATACGTAAAAAATTACGCTGGTGAGGTTTGGGTAATTGGTTTGGGCCATCGCGTTTTAAACGCTGTGCAGCTTCATCGAGACTGAGTCCTTGCAAAGGTTTTTCGGCTGTTTGATCTTGAGTAACCTGAGTAGAAGGTTGCATAGAATCTTCCATAAAAACCTCATTGAACATTAGTTTGAATAAGAATATTAAATCGTTTGAAATGCCAGGGTTTGATATGCGTCAAGTGCAACGGTTGATGAAGTACAACAAATCGTGAAACTGTTTTTACCATAAACCTAATTTTTTAATAGTGCTAGCGGCTATCCAACTAAAGATGGATTTTTAAAAAAGTTACATTTCTATGTGTGTCATCGCACCGATTTGAGTGTATTAACTGAGTAGTGTCGCACTTGTTAAATCGATCCAAGCGTTTTGCACTCTCGCAGGACGAGGGATTACTTAAAGGATATTGCTATGAATATTTACGATGATGATTACGACGACCGTTTTAGAAATCCACTCTCCGCCTATAAGCCGCGTGCATGGGGTGAAGATATGAGTGCGCCGGTAAGCGTAACAAGGCCAGAGCCAACGTCAAAAACGAATATCACCAAGAAAAGAATATTTGTGAAAAAAATTACCAAACCCTTGGCTGCGCCGCTCACTAGCATTCATGACTTTGGGCGCTCGCACTACAACAAAACCTAGCGGCAAAAACGAGTTGCTAGGTTTTGTTGCACGATTTTTTTTAACGCTTTCTTCCATGGACGGATTTTTTATTTTCATAAATTGTCATTCGGCAATTTTTCATTATTGAGATTATTATTATGTTTAATCTATCAAAAAAAATACTTATCACCCTAGCAGTGGCTTTTGCGCTACTTTCGCTAAGCAGCTTTAGCTATGCAGATGCCAAACAAGATCTCGTTGAAGCTCGCCAAGAAACCCAAATCTGGACAACCTACGCACTCAGCCCTTATTTGCGTGCCCATGAAATTACAGTAGACGTTGATAATGGCAAGGCGACCTTGAGCGGTAAAGTGGATGAAGATGTCAATAAAGAATTAGCTAAACAAATTGCACTTGGCGTAAGTGGTATTAAAGACGTTGATAACAAAATAGTGGTTCAGGCTGACTATGTGCCTAAGGCGCTAAATCAAACTTACGGTCAAGTTATAGACGATGCAACGGTTACTGCCGCCGTGAAATCGCGTTTGGCATGGAGTAAATATGTTGACGGCGGTGCAGTGCATGTTGAAACAAAAGCGGGCCGTGTAACCCTAACCGGTGAAGTCGCCAATACCGAAACTAAAGAATCGGTGAAACATTTAGCCATAGGTACGCGTGGTGTTGTCTCTGTTACCAATCAATTAACCGTGAATAATAAAAGTACCAGCCCACAATCTACGCAAGTGTTCACCGATGGTTGGATTACTACCAAGGCGAAATCTAGCTTTTTCTACTCTAGCAATGTATCTGGGTCTGATATTGATGTTGATACGGTGAATGGCGTGGTAACGCTAAAAGGAAAGGTCGCGAGTGGTGCTGAACGTGCACTTGCGGTTGAACTCGTGCAGAACTTGCGCGGCGTTAAAAGTGTGAATGCAAAAGACCTATCATTTTAATTTTGCAATGATTCCCTAGTGATAAAACTATCTCGCGCCGCGAAAGCGGCCGGGCTATCTGTATAAAGAGGATTTCTTCATGGAAACAATTTCAAGCCTAAGTGATATAACCACATTGCGCAGCCACGCGCGCCACAACATAGAGCAAGGTGCAATTACGGCAAGTTACAGTGCAGATCGCAAAACAGTCATTGATTTACTGAATCAAGCCTTGGCTACTGAATTGGTGTGTGTATTGCGCTATCGCTGTCGTCATTTTATGGCGCGCGGTATTCACGCTAAAAGTATTGCTGCAGAATTTTTAATTCACTCCAATGAAGAACAGGGTCATGCAGATCAATTGGCTGGGCGCATAGTGCAGTTAGGTGGCGAACCCAATTTTTCACCCGACAGTTTAACCAGCCGCAGCCACGCTGAATATCACGTGGGCGATTCGCTGTTGGAAATGATAAAAGAAAATTTAATTGCAGAGCGCATTGCAATTGATAGTTACCGCGAATTAATTCAATACCTTGGCGATCAAGATTCTACGACGAGTCTTTTATTGAAAACCATTCTTGCGGTTGAAGAAGAGCATGCCGATGATCTTGCGGATTTATTGCAGGGTTTGCCTACAAAAATGTAATTCTGGCATAAAGTGCTGGGAGGCTTAATGACATATCGAATTCTTATTGTAACTAATGATGCTAAAGATGCTGCAACATTGAAAAATGTATTTGCCAATGCGCTCAACGACTCCTTCACGTTAATTTGGGTGAAAAAACTCGCTACCGCTATAGCGCGACTTCATAGAGCGAAAATAGATGCCGTTATTGTTGATTTAACCCTGCCCGATAGTGAGGGCATAGAAACCTATGATCAATTATTAGCGGTAGCGCCACATACACCCATTATGACGCTCATTGCTAGCCATGACGATTTGCTCATTAGCAAAGCCTTAGCGCGCGGTGCGCAAGGTTATTTAACCAAAAATACATTTGACAGCAATTTAGTGCCGCAGGCCTTGCGAAATTTAATTCGCCATAAGGCAGTAGATCAAGAATATTTTAATGAGAAAGCCCGCGCTGAAATTGCACTAAATTCCATTGGCGATGCAGTCTTGTGCACTAACTTACAAGGCAAGGTTGAATATTTAAATATTGCCGCCGAAACCCTAACGGGTTGGTCCCGTGAAGAAGCGCGCGGGAAACCTATCGCAGAAGTCTTTAAACTTATTAATGGTATTACCCGTCAAGTGGCACCAAACCCCGTTGCTGAAGTTATCGAAAAAGATGAGCCCATGGGGTTGAATGCAGACACCGTATTAATCCGCCGCGATAAAAGTGAAGTGGCGATAGAAGATTCGGTTTCACCCATTCACGATTGGGATGGAAAACTGACCGGTGTGGTCATTGTGTTTCACGATGTCACTGAAACCAAATCCATGACCAAAAAAATGGCGCACTCTGCGCAGCATGATTTTTTAACTAACTTGCCTAATCGCATGTTATTGAGCGACCGTATCGCACAGGCTATTTCCTTAGCTAAACGGCGCGGCACTCAGCTTGCGGTCTTGTTTTTGGATTTAGATAAATTCAAACATATTAATGATTCGCTGGGCCACGAAACGGGCGATAAACTCTTGCAGTCTGTTGCCTTGCGCTTAAGCAGTTCAGTGCGCAGTTCAGATGCCGTAAGCCGTCAGGGTGGCGATGAGTTTGTGATTGTGCTCGCGGGTAAGCACGGCGAAGATGCGGCCTTGAGTGCAGAAAAGATTAATAATTTACTAGCGGTGCCGCATAAAATTGGCGCACTTGAATTGCATGTTACAACCAGTATTGGCATTAGCGTTTACCCCGAAGATGGTACAGACACTGAAACCCTGATAAAACATGCCGATACCGCTATGTATTGCGCCAAAGAGAAAGGCCGCAATACCT
The DNA here is from genome assembly GCA_005801205.1 of Gammaproteobacteria bacterium. Taxonomy (GTDB): domain Bacteria; phylum Pseudomonadota; class Gammaproteobacteria; order Pseudomonadales; family Cellvibrionaceae; genus Cellvibrio. Next base: position 9,016 of record SYDJ01000070.1, on the reverse strand, counting down.
ATCAGTTTTTTAATAGCAGTATGAATGTGCGTGCTCTAGAACGGCAGTTTATTGATGCTAGCCTACGCAAGGCTTTAGGGAAAAAAGAATTTGTCATGCATTACCAACCAAAAATAAATTTAAATACGGGTGTTATCACCGGTGCTGAGGCTTTGTTGCGCTGGGTTCATTCGAGTGGTGAGGTTATTTTGCCGGGGCGTTTTGTGCCTATTGCAGAGGAGAGTGGCTTAATCGTACCTATAGGCCGCTGGGTATTACGCGAAGCTTGCGCGCAAGCTAGGCGCTGGATTGATGAAGGTTTTTCGTCACATTCTATTTCGGTTAATATCTCTGCACTGGAGTTTGGTCAACACGGTTTTTTTGAAGGTGTACGCAATATATTAAAAGAAACCTGCCTTTCCCCAAGTTGCTTAGAATTAGAAATTACCGAAAGTGTATTAATGCGCGATGTAAAAACCAGTGCTGAAATTCTCAAGAAACTCAAAAAAATGGGTGTGCAAATAGCGGTGGATGATTTTGGTACCGGCTATTCCAGCTTGAGTTATCTTAATCAGTTCCCTATTGATGTACTCAAAATTGATCAGTCTTTTGTGAGCGACATTATCAACCCCATGGATGATGGCATTATTGTGAGTGCTGTTATTGGTATGGGGAACAGCCTAAATTTGCGCGTGATTGCTGAAGGCATCGAAAGTCAAGTTCAGTTAGATTTTCTGAAGGAGCGTGAGTGTGAAGAGGGGCAGGGTTTCTATTTTAGCAAGCCGCTTGCCGCGCAAGATTTTACCGCGTTATTAACCAGTGGTATTCCCACTGCAATGTTCAATTAATTTTTTAATATAAAGTAAAATTATTGTACGCCATCGTACAGATGGTTATTTATTTTAGGTTCAGTCTTAGCATTAACCGCGCTCATGTTGTAAATGGGCGTATTTAATGTCCAGTAAGGAGCTAAGACTATGTTGCAAAAACTCAATGATCTCAATGGTTTTTCGATTCATGCTACCGATGGCAATATCGGTACTGTAAAAGATTTTTATTTCGACGATAAGCAGTGGGTGATTCGCTACTTTATTGTTGAAACGGGTTCATGGTTGGAAAGCCGTAAGGTGCTCTTATCACCCATTTCAATTAAACACATGAATCTTGATAAAAAGACACTGACACTTTCCGTTACCATGGATCAAGTTAAACACAGCCCGCCTATAGACACCGAACAACCTATTTCGCAAGAGTACGAAATTGATTACCTCAGTTATTACGGTTATCCCTTTTATTGGGGCAATGCTGGGCTTTGGGGTGCCTACGCAAGCCCGACCATGATTGCTGCGGGAAACGCTAACCCATTGCATAAATGTAACGATGATCCAAAAATTGCTGAAACCTTTGCCGCAATCGACGCCGTGCGGCGCACCCATGGTGATCGCCATTTACGCAGTGCGAATGAAATTGTTAATTACCATATTCAAGCGCGTGATGGCGAAATTGGTCACTTACAAGACATGCTGGTGGATGAGGATACGCGGGCTGTGCGTTATGTTATTGCCAATACCAGCAATTGGTGGCTTGGTCATGAAATATTGATTTCACCTTCATGGATTAAGGATATTAGTTGGGGCGATTCAAAAATTATGGTGGATATGACTCAGCAACAAGTAAAAGATGCTCCACTATTTGATCCTAAGGTTCCTTTTAGCCGCCAAAAAGAATTGGGTATCCATATTCATTATGGCCGCAAGGGTTATTGGGAAGATCATGCAAAGGCGAAAAGTGCTTAAGTCCAACATTTATGGCACCAGCAAGAATAGTAAAAATTAATTTCATAAATACGTGTACCGAAAAGAAGTTTTAAATTTTATTCATTCGTGGGCTGACGTACAGACCATTGTTAGCACCACTCCTAAACTCTCACTAAGGTTTGAGATTTCACTCAAACCTATGGTTACACTTACTGTCTTGGAGAAAATTATGAATTACGAAACTCGCGATACTTATGGTATGTATAAACACAATACCCATATGGGCCCTGGCCCTAAACTTATGGGTGCTGATACCTTGGTGGGGAATGATGTTTATAATCTGGAAAGTGATGATATAGGCACCATCAAAGAAATTATGTTGGATATGTCGGGCGGTAAAATTTGTTATGCGGTTTTATCGTTTGGTTCCATTCTGGGTATGGGCGAAAAATTATTTGCAGTACCTTGGGATGCGCTCACTTTAGATACGGAAAATAAGCGTTTTGTATTGAATGTTGAAAAATATCGCTTAAAAGATGCGCCAGGGTTTGATAAGGATCAGTGGCCAAACATGGCCGATCAAACTTGGTCGAATGACGTGCATAAGTATTACGGTGTTCAACCCTATGCTAGCCGTATGCATGTTTAGTGTTTGTTAAGGCATAAAAAAATCCTTCGTTGCTGAAGGATTTTTTTTGGTAAAGTAACTTGGTAAAGCCGCATCCACATCTTTGTAATCGCCTATAGAGCCTTTAATAATTTCCTGCGCAATAGTAGTTTCTTCTTCCGTAAGTGTTTTTTGCGACAATCACAATTTGCCCTATGGCAATTGCATCCTCAATAAGTGCAGATAAAGGCTTGGCATTTTCGGCTGCGCCGATACTTGCGCCCACGATTACCCCAAGACTGGCGCCCCAGCCGAGCAATAACAACGGGGCAATTAAGGGGCTGGCTACAAATAAGGTCACGTTAGTGGCAATAAGTGCAACTTCAATAAGCGCACCTACACCTGTGCCTACTACTGTGCCAATAGCACCATCCACTAAAACGTCTTTTAAAACTTGATTGCTGCTTTCAGCGGGTTCATGCACGGGTGCGGTTGTGGTGTCGGTGTAGGTTTGTACGCGTTCGCGCGGTATGCCTTGAGCAATTAATTTTTCAAACACATCGTAGGCTTCTTCGCGGTGCGCAAAAAAGCCAGTTACATAATGTACGTAATCACTCATGTGATCTCTCCATTGGTTGATCCGTTTTGAAATGTCTAAACGGTTGGAGAGTCAGTCTAGTGCGTCTATACATTTGTATCTGTGCGCAAGCGTACTCAGCTATTTACTAATGAGTGTGCAGTAAAGAATACTGTTCAATTCAAAACCCGCCGTAAATACGTCCGTGTAGGCTCGGACGCGGCATCCCTTCGCGATCCAGTCGCTTCGGGAAACTTCCTACATCCATGTAGGTCGTCCTTGCCGCATACGGTTTTGAATCAAACAGTATTCTTTATTTGTGCCCTGTTACTATGAGCTTCTTAGTTGTTTGCTGGGTGTTCCAGTGCGATATCCAGCGTCGTCATAAATTCATTAATTTTAATGGGCTTGGTGAGGTAGCGAAAAAAGCCGGCTTGTAAACCTTTTTCAATATCGGTTTGCATGGCGTTAGCGCTGAGCGCAATCACAGGGATGTGTGCGGTGCTTGGGTCTGCGGCAAGAATTTTTAACGCTTGAATACCGCTAATGCCGGGCAAATTTATATCCATTAAAATAACGTCTGGCTGGGTTGCGCGCGCAAGTGCTATACCGCTAACACCATCGAGCGCGGTGAGTAAGCGAGTATTGGGGCGGCGCGCAATAATATCTTCTATTAACATTAAATTCGCGGGGTTGTCTTCAACATACAATAAGGTTTGTATGGCGGCATGCGATTTTTCTTGTTTGCTGCTGAGCGTTTTAGTGTCGGCACGCTCTGTTGGCGATTGTGCGGTTAAATGCATCTCCACCCAAAAGGTACTGCCTTCACCTAGTGTACTTTCCAGCCCAATTTCTCCGCCCATTAATTCAATAAGGCGTTTGGTCATTACCAGGCCAATACCAGTGCCTTCTACCACATTATTTTCTTGCCCTAGGCGATTGAAGGGTTGAAATAGTTGCGCAATTTTTTCGGCCGCTAAGCCTGCCCCGGTATCTGTTACACAAATGCGAATACGTTCTAAGGGTTGCACAATACAGTGCACGGTCACACTGCCTGCGTATTTGTTATATTTAATGGCGTTGGATAATAGATTGATTAGTATTTGTTTTAGGCGCGTGCGATCTGCATGGACTACATGCGGTGTATCAATTTCAATAAAATTTATGTTAATCGATTGTTTTTCTGCTTGGGGTTCAATCAGGGTTTGGCAATCACGCAGTACCTCTGTGAGCGCGACAGGCTCCAGCGACAGCGATAATTTACCCGATTCAATTAAGGCTAAATCGAGAATTTCGTTGATAAGATCGAGCAAGTACCAACCCGCGCGCAGAATTTGGTCGAGATTTCGTTTTTGCTTTTCAGTGGGTGGCGGCGTTCCCGTTTCAATCAATTGTGCAAAACCTAAAATGGCACTCAGCGGTGTGCGCAATTCATGGCTCATGCTAGAGAGAAATTCTGATTTTGCGAGATTGGCTTTTTCGGCAATACCAGTGGCTTTTTCTGCCGCAATGGTTGCGGTTTCGGCAATTGCGGTAGCGCGTTCCAAATCGAGCGTGTAGTCGTGAAGTATGTGGTCAACACGTTTTCGTTCGGCATCAATGAGTTTGCTTGCACTAATATCTATGATCACTACACGCAATAGCCCTACACCATCAGTATCTTTTTCAATGGTTGCTGTCAGGTTAACCCAGCTGGGTGTATTGGTGTTGTTCAGTATGCGTAATTCAAAAGACTGCGGTGTGCCAGTTTCTAACAGTTGCTTGCGGTGCAGGTAATAAATATCTTGATCAGCATTGAAAATAAAATTTGAAATTCGCTGCTTAACCAGTGCGCCACGGCTGCAATTAAATAAGGTGGCGGCCATAAGATTGGCCTCCACAATAAAACCTTCTTCGCTTAGCGTACAGTAGCCCACGGGCGCAAGATCATAGAGATCAAAGTAGCGCAAACGTGCAGTTTCCAGTTCCCATTGGGTGCGGCGTAACTCTTCGTTTTGCATTTCTAATTCAATTTGGTGTACTTGTAATTGGTGCACCAATGTTTGCATAGCTTGAGGTGATTTAAGATCTATGTTGCTGGTAATTGCTGCGATTTTTTCACAGCAACGCGCTCGCGCTCTGTCATCTACGCGGCGGCGCGGTATGTCGTTAGTAAGACAAGGCTTGGTGTGCGTCATTTTTGTAACCCATGCTGTGATCGGTTTAATTTACTGTACTGTAATGACCTTACTGCTTATTTGTGACCAATTCATTTGCGCAACGCAAGGCTTCGCGGATGCGCACCATCTCAGTAATATCCACAAAGGTAATGACTGCACCTTCAATCACGTTATCGAGCGTGCGATAGGGCAAAATGCGCATGGTGTACCATTTGTGTTCAAGGGTTTGCACATCTATTTCTTTTGGCGCCAATGTTTTTAATACGGCTTGCACATCGGCAATAAAATTATCGTAACCCATTAAGTTGGAGGCAATGTGGCCTACGGGTCGCCCAACATCGCTCAAAATTAAATTAATCATTAAGGTGGCGGCAGGCGTGAAGCGCAAAATGCGCAGGCCGTGGTCTACAAAAATAGTGCCAATGCCTGTGCCTGCTAAAAGGTTATTCATGTCGTTATTGGCGCGCGATAAATCGCTCACTTTGGTTTGAAGCTCAGTATTAATCGTGGCCAATTCTTCATTGATGGATTGCAATTCTTCTTTTGAGGTTTCTAATTCCTCGTTAGTGGATTGCAACTCTTCGTTGATGGATTGCATTTCTTCGTTAGACGATTTTAATTCTTCGTTGGAGGTTTCCAACTCTTCATTAGTTGCATGAAGATATTCATCTTTGGCCTGCAACTCTTCGTTTAACTCAGCAATTTGGGCGATAGCGTCTTTGTTGCTGCCATCGGCACTGAGCATAAGCGGTGCGGTGGCTAAAAGCTCTTGATGTATATCAAGAGTTCCCGCATCAGCAAGAATGATTAGAAATAAGGGGGACTCTACTACTGCGGCAGAACGCACGAGCACTGGGCAAATCGTTATGTTCACTCGTGTGAAATGGCTATTCGTTTTTACCCTAATATTGTGAATGTGTAGTGGGTCTTTACTGGTTGTCGCCTTGTGCAAGCTGGTAGTGAGTATGCGCTTGAGTCCTTCGCGCGCCATTTTCAAAATATTGTTGATTCCGGCTTCACCGGGCGCAGGTTCCAAGTACATGCCGGTGCGGCCATGTAAATACAAAATATCGCCTTGGCTGTTCACCAATGCGCAGGCTGGGTCGAGGCAGTGCAACAAGGTCTTTTCGGTTAATTCGCGTAAGGATAACTTGGCAAGGTTGGGCAATTTACTGTCCATTGTGTTGGCTGTGCTCGGCAAGCGTGCAGAATAATGCGTTGTTGTTGGCGGTAAAAAACGATTTAACGCTGCGCGTTTTGCACCTTGAAAATCTTCTTTGCGTTGATACATTTTGGCTTTGCGATCTAGCGGTACAAATAAGCTGGCAAGTTCGCCCACGGTTTCCGATGTGCCTAAAAACATAATGCCGCTAGGGTTTAATGCGTAGTGAAATAAAGTGATGATGCGCTTTTGCAATTCTGCGCTCATATAAATTAATAAATTTCGGCAGCTGATTAAATCGAGTTTAGAAAAGGGCGGGTCTTTAATAAGATTGTGTTCAGAGAACACCAGCATATCGCGAATATTTTTGTGAATGCGGTATGCACTGCCATCCGCTTCGGCGGTAAAAAATCGGGCAAGGCGTTCGGGCGTAATATCGTCGGCAATACTGGCGGGGTAAACACCGGCGCGGGCGGTGGCAATGGCGCGGCTATCGATATCGGTTGCGAATACCTGAACTTTAAAATGCTGTTTAAGTGCTTCTAAACGCTCTTGCAGCAAAATCGCAATGGAATAAGCCTCTTCGCCCGTGGAGCAACCGGTAGACCACACGCGAATCACTGCACCTGCTTGTTTTCCCTTAAACAATGTTGGAATGGTTTGCTGCTCAAGCACATCAAATGCGTCTGAGTCGCGAAAGAAATTGGTCACGCCAATTAATAAATCGCGGAACAAGGCTTCTATTTCAACAGGTGTTTGTTGTAAATATTTTACGTAACTTTCAATGCTATCAATTTGATGCACCGCCATGCGCCGTTCTATTCGACGGCAAATAGTGCTGGGTTTGTACTGTGAAAAATCGTGGCCCGTTTGCGTGCGCAATAATACAAAGATTTTTTTCAGTGAGTTTTCGTTGAGTGTAACCGCTAGGGTGTTTGGCCTAGGCGGGTGACGAAAGGCGTGTTCTACATAAGCGATAAGTTGTGCGGGCATATCGGCGGGGTGAAGTTCGTAATCCACTAAGCCCGTATCGAGCGCGCTGCGCGGCATACCATCAAATTCGCAGGTTTCAATGGTTTCCACCATCACCATTCCGCCTTCCGCTTTAATGGCGCGCACACCCAAGGTACCATCGCTGCCTGTGCCAGAAAGCACAATGCCAATTGCGCGTTCATGCTGATCGTGCGCTAGCGATTGAAACAGAAAATCAATCGGTAAGCGGTGGCCGCGCGGCTCAGCAGGCTCCATCAATTGCAGGGTGCCGTTCAAAAAGGCCATATCGCGATTGGGTGGAATAATGTAGACGCAGTTGATTTGCACCTTCACGCCATCTTCAACTTCATACACCTTAAGATGAGTGCCGCGTTGCACCAGTTCGGTGAGAATGCTGTGATGGTCTGGCGCTAAGTGTTGGACTAAAACAAACGCCATATTGGGTTCAATATTGGCAGGCATCCCTGAAAAAAAGGCTTCAAAGGCGGCTAAGCCGCCGGCGGATGCTCCTATACCCACAATGGGGAAGTCTTTCGATGTGACTATTTCTGGCGCATCCGCCGTATTCGTGTGGGGTTCCGCTGTATTCGTTTTGGGTGTAGTTGATTCATTTTCCTTGTTCTTGGTTGTCATAAGAATTCCATCTTCAGTATTTGGATGTGAGGCCTGAAAGCCTAGAAGGCTCAAAGGGTTAAAACCTCAGGGGGAAAGAAGGCACTGAGATGAATCGGGTGGGGGGGAATGCTTGCCCTAGGCAACGTACACTGCAAATGACCAAAAGATTAAAAAATAATGAGTAAGCTTTAATGACAGATAGAAGCAGCCTACTCCTTTATCTCAGCTGGCGTTGGTTTATTCCTCAGTATGAGCGCCGCCAAATGTAAAGTAGGATAAATTACCCTTGGTTGCGTGCACCCAAATCAGGCATTGGCATAAATACTGCTGAGAGTTCTTGTGGCAGCACTAGTCCGTTCAGTGTGGCGGGCTAAGTCAGTTATGATTCATGCTGATTTTTGTTACTTTTACGATAAGCACAGGGGTAATTTCTACCCAAGCTGGGGGCGATGTCGTAGAATGCCGCCCTATTTTGATGCTTCATTTCATTCCCTCGATCTGTTGGGCCCTGTTTTTTTGGCCCTGTTTTGGCCCTGTTTTTTTGGAGAGATGCCCGATGTTAAAGCTGCCTGAAACCCTACGCGAGAATGTGCGCCTATTGGGGGAGCTCCTAGGTGAGACGATTCACGCCCACGAAGGCGAAGATCTGTTTACGAAAGTCGAGGGAATTCGCAAGTTAGGTAAGTCTATTAACCGCATGGAAGATGCCGACTCTGCACCGCTGGTAACGCTGTTAGGCGAGCTAGACGATGCCGATATTCTGCCGATTGTGCGCGCCTTTAACCAATTTCTGAACTTGGCCAATATTGCCGACCAAGAGTATTTCTCCAGTGCCGAATCTGAGCGCGACGATGGCTTGCAAGCCATGTTGCAAGACTTTGCGGGTAAATACGGGAAAGAAGAATTAGCCAAAAAAATCAGCGAATTAAGCATCGAACTCGTGTTGACTGCTCACCCTACCGAAGTTACCCGCCGTACCCTGATTCGCAAATACGACCAAATCGTAGATACCTTGGCCGACAAACAAAACGGCAGCCTTCTCACCTTCGAACAAGATAAGTTACGTGGCCGCTTGCACCGTTTGGTGGAAGAAATTTGGGCTACCGATGAAATTCGTACCACTCGCCCAACCGCTATCGACGAAGCTAAATGGGGCTTTGCGGTTAT
>SYDJ01000007.1 GCA_005801205.1 Gammaproteobacteria bacterium | reverse complement strand
TTACTGCTGTGCGTGTTTTATTGGCACGCTCATAAGTAATAGTGCCGCCAATCCCCAAGCGAAAACCCATATTCCAATAGCTCACTGCCAGTTCATAACTGCCACTAAAGCCGTGAATCACACCCCCACCCGTTAAGTTGTAAGCTTTGAGTTGTTGCAGTAATTCGTTGTGCATGTTGCGGCAATGGATAATTAGGGGCTTGGATACCTGCTGCGCCAATTGCAAATGGATATCTAATACTTGTTGTTGCAGAGCTATAGGCGTTTCTATCGTTGCATCTAAACCGCACTCGCCTATCGCGATGCATTTTTGTTGCCTACTATTTTTTTGCAATTGCTGATGTAGGCTCTTCAGAAAGAGTTCAATGTCATTCTCGACAGCATCATTTTTTAGGCTTTCTTTTTTTATATTGTCATTTTTTATACTTTCTTCATTTATCCACCAAGGATGAAGCCCCGCCCCCCAGTACATATTTCTATAGGGCCGCGCAATTGCAGCTGCGGTTGGCCACTGCTCAGGTGCAACGCCGGGAATTATCAGGTGCATAATTCCCAAAGCGTCGCACTCTCGCCAAATAAGGTCGCGATCTTTATCAAAGATCGCGAAATCAAAATGACAATGACTGTCAAAAAACAGCATCCTAATGAGAATGTTCCGATAAGGTTTTTTCAATCCGACGATCGGGAATTAACCACATAAGCGCTACTGCGATATAGCCAATTTGAGCGAACCACACATTTACAAAGGTGAGAGGAATAGCGAGCGCGTAAACCACGACTGAGATAAGCCCCTTAACATCTTTACCCACGGCTTTCGCCACCAAAGAATCCTTGCCTTCGGCGGCAATAATGCAGCGAACTAAGATCCAATAGGCGACACCGGCCATTAATAAACACCCGCCATAGAGCGCGGTGGGCAAAGGTGCGAAATGATTTTCACCCATCCACCCCGTCACAAAGGGAAACAGCGATAACCAAAACAATAAATGCAAATTCGCCCACAACACACCGCCACTCACATGCTTTACGGCATGCAGCAGATGGTGATGATTGTTCCAATAAATACCCACGTAAACAAAACTCAGAATGTAACTAAAAAACACCGGCACTAACGTTTGCAAGGTTGCCCAATCAGCACCATGTGGCACCTTCATCTCTAACACCATAATAGTGATAATAATGGCGAGCACACCATCACTAAACGCTTCTAGTCGATTTTTGCCCATAACAGCCCCCCTTATCAATCAATAACTCTTATGTCGGCCGCTTGCCGCACAGCCAACGCTCATAAATCACAAAATAACGAGATTATGTAAACAAATCCAGCACTGCAACTTTTAAAACACAGCCGCCATATTTCCCGCTATTATCTGCACACTCAAGTAACTCCACAGCCAAGAACACTTATTGCTAGAAAACCCTATGTACCATACCTTTTTTGGTCTAACCGAACCCGCATTTTCTATAGCCGTTAACCCACGCTATTTGTACATGAGCCAACAACACAAAGAAGCCTTGGCGCATTTACTCTATGGCGTTGCGGGCGGCGGCTTTGTCATGCTTACAGGGGAGGTTGGCACCGGCAAAACGACTATCATCCGTTGCCTTCTAGAGCAAATGCCGGAGCATACCGATATAGCGTTGGTAATGAACCCGATGTCTAACGTGTCGGAATTGCTAACCACGATTTGCGAAGAATTGGGGGCTTCTTATATCAGTGATGAACCTACCGTAAAAGACTTAACCGATGCCCTGCACCAGTTTTTATTGCGCAACCACACTCAAGGACGCAATACCATTTTATTGATTGACGAAGCGCAGTTGTTATCGGCACAAACGCTAGAACAAGTACGCCTGCTTACCAACTTAGAAACTACCACCCAAAAATTGCTGCATATTATTTTGGTAGGCCAACCCGAATTAAAAACTCTACTCGCCAAGCCAGAGTTGCGCCAATTAGCGCAGCGCATTACCGCGCGCTTTCACCTCACACCGTTAACCTTAAGCGAAACCCAAGCCTATATTCGCCACCGCTTAAAAGTGGCAGGCTTACCCGAAGGCCGCAGCCCATTCAGCTACGCAATGATTAAACGCATTCACACCTTTACCGGCGGCATTCCACGCCTAATTAATGTAATTTGCGAGCGTTGTTTAATTGGTGCCTATGCCAGCAATCAACAGCGTATCGATAACACCATTTTTAATGCGGCGCGCAAAGAGGTCATCGGTGGTCTTGAAGAAACACAAACTGCAAAACGCAAATTGTACGCAAAAATCGCGTTCGTCTTTTTGTGCCTCATTGTAATCGTTGCAGCTTTTTACTTTTCGTACACAAGCCGCCAGAGTGAAGCAGAAAAAATTGCGGCGCAACAACGTTCAAGCATTGCCATTAGTGCTGCCTCTTCAAGTAGCAGTTCTGCACCCAGCAGCATGATTCGCAACTATCACGATGCTGAAGACACTTTATTTAGCTACTTAAATATTCCCCTCGCGCTCGAAACACGCCCCTGTGGCCAAAACTTACAAACAAACCAACAGTGCGCGAAATTGACACTGCACTCCTGGACAGATATTACAGAATTAAATCGCCCTGTGATTTTAATTATGACAACGCCTGAAAAGTTCTCCACCTATTTAGTCTTGGTTGGCTTAAATGCTGACACCGCTTTAGTCGTCAATGAGCAGCAGCAAAAACTAACCATGCCACTCGCCAAAATTGGGCGAGATTGGACGGGCGAAGTGGTTTACGTGTGGAAAAAACCGCCTGCATTTACCGAAACATTATTCCTAGGCGATAGCAGCCCAACGGTTGCTTGGCTTGCACAGCAATTTGCCAAAATGGATAAGCAAAAAGAACCCTTGTCAGACGATTTATTTAGCCTTGCTCTACAAGAGCGAATTAAAATTTTTCAACGCACTAAAAACATTACCGTAGATGGCAACATCAATGAACCAACATTAATGAAAATTAATGAAACCATTGGTGCAGATAAAACACTCATCACTGATTCCCTTGTGCCAGATGTGAAAACACCCGATCTACATAAGCAAAACGCGGACAACCCTAATCCAAAAGTAGCAGTCCCCAAAGAGCAGAAATTAAAAGAAAAAAAGTTAAACGAACTGAAACCAAAAGAACAGAAACCAAAAGAACCAAACTAAAATGTCACTACTTCTCGATGCACTAAACAAAGCCGACCAAGAGCGCAAACGCAATGAAGCCACACCTGGTATCAATAGCAACCACGGGCATGCTGGCGATCACAACACTCGCACGCTTTCTATTACGGTAATTGCTGCAGCGCTTATTGGCTTTGTGATTCTGTTAGCGGCTATTTATTGGCTTGGGCAGCACTCAAGCGCAGCTGCGCCTGTCGCAACAGCAGCCAAAAGTTCTACGGCGTCCTTAGCGAACCAAGCACAAAATACAGCTCAAACTTTTCACAACAAACCATCAACCGCTGCTGCATCAGCACCTGAAAACTCTGTACAGGAGACAATAACACCCGAAGATGATGTCGCCAGTCTTTACGCACAAAATGCACAAACTCCAGAGCCAGTAGCCCCAGCACCCGTTACAGAAACGGTTGCAACTAACAATAATGGGAACACCGGAGTACAAGCATTAATACCTACTTCCATCACCCAATTTGCCAACCTGCCCGACTTACATGATTTACCCAGCCAAATTTTAGTAAGAATCCCCAGCCTTAATTACAGTGAACACAACTACAATAATGTGGGCGGCAGCGTGAAAATTAACGGTGAGATAAAACACGCAAACGATCAACTCGCATCGGGTTTAGTGATTGATAAAATTTTAGAAGACGGAATGATTCTGCATTTAGACAACTACTCATTCAAAATGCGCGCGCTGAATTCTTGGGTGAATATGTAAAAGCCCCGCGCTATTGAGGAATGACCTCGCTTAAAGGCAAACCCAATTTCTCCAGCTGGGTTTTATTAAACCTGATCCAATAAGGAACACTTTTAGCTTCACGAACTAGGAACTCTTGGTAGACATGCGCCTTTTCAGATTTACCTACTTGCTGATAAATACTGAGCAATGCCAAAGCAGCATCTAGCGCTGAGCCTTTTTGCCCGCTTAAATTGGCGATTTTAAACGCGTTTAAACCATGTGTTTCTGCCTCATCCCATTGCTGTTGAGCCGAATAGATGCTCGAAATCGCCAGCTCTTCAGGAGCTTTAAGCGGCTTATTCTTCGGGAATAACTCAAGTGCTTCGTCCCAACGAGCCTGCTTAATCAGTAATTCTGCCAAATGTGCTTGCGCCCTTTCGCGCTGCCACCACTCTTGATCTGCAGGTAAAACTGCTAATACTTTACGATAATTTTTTTCTTCCAGCGCAGGTGTTTCAGCAAACATTCCCGCATAAAAATAGATGCTGCCGTAATGCTCTTTGGATTGATGCGTTTGATCCAGAATAGCTTCAGAGCGATCCAAATACGTTTGCCTATCGAGCTTTTCACCAAACTTATTAGCGACTACTGATAAATAATTGCTAAAGCCAACCTCCAATACAGGATCTTGTGCCTGTTGTGCAAACTGCATGGCCGCAACCATAGCTTGTTTTAAATGTGGGTAGTCATTTTTAGCAAACGCCAAACTCGCATAGCTGTATTGCATAGTCGCCAACGAAGGAAAATCTTGCTCCTTTTGAAAAACCGCCAAAGCTTTTTGCAATCTGGGCTCAGCATTCTCATAAAGCCCCTGCGCAATATAGGCGTCTGCCATAACTACGTAACCCCAAGCTTCCTTTAAATTTTCACCTTGTAGTTGAGCACGCTTAGCCATTTCGTCGGCCAATAAAATGGCATTACTCGTATTTCCAACTTGTATTTCACTGCGAGCTAATTGGAACCATACATTTAAATCATCCGGTGCCTTTTGGTGTAGTATTTTTAGCTTTGCATTTATCAGCGCCGAATCTAAAAAGTCCACATCCAAAATATTCGATTGCAAAATAAGCGTAATATGCGCTTTTAGCTTCTCCATCAACTGAGGAATTGTCTCGGCTTCATGTCCTGTACCCCACATGCCCTTTTCGCTTTTTAGCACGTAACTAATACAAACTTTACCCCTACGTGTTCCTACCTTGGCGACCATAACAACACCGCTATGGGTTTCTCGGGCAAGCTGTGTGAAGTATTTTTGCGGCGTATAAAAAAAATCGTCGTAATCTTTAAGGTCACTAACGACGACTGGATGAAAAATGTTTGCCTGGTTAATCGCCTGCCAAACAGGTTGCACCAGTTGTGTATTTACGTTTGGACTTTGTTGATCGCTTTTCTGAACTAACAAGGGCAAGAGCGCAACGCGGGCAAGTTGGGAATCTGCCTGAATTGCGCGCCAATACAAGAAACCACCCACGCTTAAAGCGATTAAAGCGAGCGCAATAAAAATCCAGAAAGATCTACCAAAGCGGGAATTTACTATTGTTGCCGATTGTGTGGTGGTGGATACAAACTCCGGTTCCACATAAGGCTCTACCTCTAATTGCCATTGATAGCCTTTTTTCGAAAAGGTCTTAATCGCATCCTCACCAAATAATGCCCGCAATAAACTAATATTTTGAAATACCGCTTGCTCAGATACCACCTTACCAGCCCACACCTGCTCAAGAATGTCATCTTTACTAAAGACCCGTTGCGGCTCACTTAGAAATAATGCAAGGAGTTTGGCTTCATTGTGCCGACAAGCAACAACCTCATTATGTTTATAGAGAGTTAGCAGTTCGCTATCAAATACAAAATCATTAAACGCGTATTTCATCAAGAAGCTCAGGGTGAGGGAAAATAAATTAGTGACTTACTAATGGATCTATAAAGAGTGGGGCTATAAAAAGTGCGTCTATAAAAAGTGAATCGATAACAAATAGATCAATTAAAAAAGAGGTTTACTGTAAGCGCGCAACACCAAAGCGTCAACTTTGACTGCAAATCATCCAAAATCGCCATAAATTTTCTATCTTTTTTCTCACAGGGTAGAAAATAGAAAAAAACTAAGACTCTTTAGGGGCTGCTTGCTTGAATGTGATAGATAACAGCTCGCAACCGCCATTTACATTTAACCGTTACATTCACCCAAAGGACTTAATCTGTGCGAAAACTTACTACCCTTCTCAATAGCCTTCTTATAGTGGCAACGACGAGCCTTAGCCAAGTACTTCACGCCGACAATAATTACATTGAACCCATTATGGTGACACTGCCCGCCGGCGAGTTTTTAATGGGGAGTAACGAGAGCACTACGGAGCAACCCATTCACACCGTAAAAATAAGTGCGTTTAAGCTGGCGAAGTATGATGTCACTGTAAAAGAATTCCTGCAGTTTACAAACGCAACTGATTATAAACCAACAGGTAGCTGCTTATTCAAAGCAGACAAAGGCATCTTGCAAGAAATGCCTACCCGTTGGGGTTCACTCTCTGCGCTTCAAGGTGATTTTATCCCCGTGAACTGCGTGAGCTGGAAAGACACACAAGCCTATGTGGATTGGTTATCAACTCAAACCGGCAAACATTATCGTTTACCTAGCGAAGCCGAATGGG
>SYDJ01000069.1 GCA_005801205.1 Gammaproteobacteria bacterium | reverse complement strand
TACTCCATGTTTGGTTTCCAACGGATTGGTGACTTGGCGTGGGCGGCGGGTGACTCGCAAGCGCGCGGTTTCTTGCTAGGTGCAACGGCTGGCCGTACGACCTTGAATGGCGAAGGCTTACAGCATCAAGATGGCCACAGCCACGTAATGGCGAACACTATTCCTAACTGCCGCACCTATGACCCAACCTACGCCTATGAATTAGCGGTGATTATTCAAGACGGCATTAAACGCATGTATCACGACAAAGAGAATATGTTCTATTACATCTCTTTGATGAATGAAAACTATCAACACCCTGAAATGCCTGCTGGCTCTGAGGACGGCATTATTAAAGGTTTGTATTTGTTGGAGCAGGGTACTGGCAAAGCTAAAAACCGCGTGCAATTGATGGGCGCTGGCACCATTTTGCGTGAAGTGCGTTTTGCTGCTGAAATTCTGCGTAAAGATTTTGATGTTGAAGCCGATGTGTGGAGCGTTACCAGCGTGAACGAATTGACCCGCGATGGTCAGCGTGCAACCCGCTGGAACATGTTGAACCCAACGTCTGCAGCACGTAAGCCTTATATCACTCAGCAGTTAGAAGGCCGTGATGGCCCATTTGTAATTGCAACCGACAACCTGAAAACCTACTCCGAACAGCTGCGTGCTTATGTTCCTGGCACCTATACTGTGTTGGGCACTGAAGGTTTTGGTCGCAGCGATACTCGCACGCAATTGCGTCATTTCTTTGAAGTTAACCGTTACTTCGTCGTAGTCGCTGCACTTAAATCCTTGGCCGACCAAGGTAAGATCAAGGCCGATGTAGTTGCTAAAGCAATTAAGAAGTTTGACATTGATCCAAGCAAAGCGGATCCAATGAGCGTTTAAAACCAAACCGCCCTCCCACAAGGAGGGCGGTTTACGTTTGTATTGAATACAATTTGATCGATTATAGGCTCTTTATAAAGAGCGCATCTCAGTGAGGATAAACAGTGGCAATTCAAACAATTAAAGTCCCGGATATTGGTGGCGCAGAAGGCGTTGAAGTAATTGAAATTTCAGTAAAAGTAGGCGATGTAATTGCTGAAAACGATTCGATCGTTGTGCTTGAGACTGATAAAGCGTCAATGGAAATTCCTGCGAGTGTGGGCGGTAAAGTTGTCGCTATAAAAGTGAACCTTGGCGATAAAGTGTCTGAAGGTGCTGCCTTGGTTGAGGTTGAAGCTGAGGGTGCCGTTGAGGTTGCTGCTCCGGCACCTGCTCCTGCTCCGGTAGCTGTGCCTGCGCCAGTTGCAGCCCCAGTATCGGCTGCCAGTGCAGAAGTGACTCTGACCGTACCGGATATTGGCGGTGCAGAAGCCGTTGAAGTTATCGAAATTAGTGTAAAAGTAGGCGATGAAGTTGCTCAAGGCGATACCTTAATCGTATTGGAAACTGACAAAGCGTCCATGGAAATCCCTGCGGAAACGGCAGGTAAAATATTGAGTATCGCGGTGAATGTTGGCGACAAAATTTCTCAAGGCGCTGCAATTGCTGTTGTTGCTAGCGCGGGTGGCGCAGCGGTTGCCGCACCGGCACCGGCCGTTGCACCTGCTGCTCCCGCTAAAGTCGAATCGGCTCCAGTAGCCGCTGCTGCGCCAGCCCCTAAAGCTGCTGTAGTAGAAGATGTTGTACAAACTGGCGATGTATACGCAGGCCCAGCGGTACGTAAACTCGCGCGTCAGCTCGGTGTAGACCTTGGCAAAGTAAGTGGTTCAGGCCCACGTAGCCGTTTGCTGAAAGACGATGTTCGCAGCTACGTTAAGCCGATTGTTCAAGCTGCTCAGTCTGGTGTATCGCTTGGCGGTGGTTCAGGTATTCCTGCTCTTCCAGTGGTGGATTACTCCAAGTTTGGCGAAGTTGAAATCGTCAAAATGAGCAAGATCAAGAAGCTAACTGCCGATGCAATGACTCGTAGTTGGTTGAATGTTCCGCGCATTACCCAATTTGATGACGCTGACATCACTGATCTCGAAGCTTTCCGCAACAGCATGAAAGCCGAAGCTGAAAAGCGCGGTAGCAGGTTGACTCCATTACCATTCATTGTGAAAGCCGTTGCAGCTGCTTTGGTTGCTGAACCTTCTTTCAACGTTTCTGTGCATCAAGACAACGAAAGTATCGTGCACAAAAAGTTTGTACACATTGGTATCGCGGTAGACACTCCCAACGGTTTGTTGGTGCCGATTGTTCGCAACGCTGATAAAAAAGGTTTGTTTGAATTAGCGGATGAAATCAACGTGCTCGCCAAAAAAGCGCGCGATGGCAAGTTGACCCCCGCAGAAATGCAGGGCGGTTGCTTTACCATTTCTAGTCTTGGTGCTATGGGCGGTAACGGCTTTACACCAATGGTTAGCGCGCCGACTGAAGTAGGTATCCTCGGTGTGTCGCGTGCGCAAATTAAGCCTGTTTGGAATGGAAAAGAGTTTATTCCACGCAATATGCTGCCACTGTCATTGTCTTACGATCACCGTGCAGTGAACGGTGCCGATGCTGGTCGATTTATGACTTACTTGACCGGTGTTATTGGCGATTTGCGTCGTTTGTTGTTGTAATCTAAGTTGTCTGTTTCGTATCAAAAAAGGTCAGCATTGCTGGCCTTTTTGTTTTTAAAGTGTTTTTAAAGGGATTTTTAGGTTTGCCAAAAACGGAGATACCTAAACCAAGTAATCTTATTGGTTAATAGCGCAACTACCAATAGCCCTAAAACCACACCGCTAGAATTTGCGCCTATATCAAAAAAATCAAAAGTGCGCGGCGGCATAAAATGCTGGCCTATTTCAATACCAACGGAAAACAAAATTAAAAAACTGGCACGCTGCCATATTTTCCATAGTGGAAATGCAAAGCTAATGGAGCCACCGGCAATAAAGTAACCCGTAAAGTGCATTAATTTATCGTTAAACATGGGTACTGAGTTTTGAGGGCTGGGGGTTAGGCCTAAATAGATAAAAACCGCTAGAAGCATGAGAAATTGCACTAGGCAAAGTGGTCGCCACAAAAACATAAGAAACTCCGAAATTTTGCTGGCCGCAGAATAACATTAAGTTCTTTGTGGTGTCGGTGAGTTGACTATTGAGATGTGATTATTTTAAAGCGATTATTTTACCAGTGCGGACATAGGCTCAGCGGCATACAAATCTTGCGGTGTATTGATATTGAAAAAGGGATCGTAAACGTCTGCATTAAAATCGACTTGAGTGGGCTTTTGCGCAGTCATCCATTCTTGCAGGCGAGGTGCTTCGCCACCATCGAGTTGAGCTTCTATCTGTTCTTTTAGTGATATGTGCCAAAGTGCAAATACAGGGTGCACGCGCAATTTTGAAACTGCCACCACAAGCTTGCTAGATGATGTTTGAGCTGCTGTAAGTAGGTTTTCGACCAGATCGGCAGGGAAGAAGGGCGTATCAGAAGCAAAGCTTACTAGCCACTCAGCCTTGGGTGCTTTGGCTTGCATCCACGTAAAACCGGCGTGAATACCGGCTAAGGGGCCCAAGTTGTTTGGGTACGCATCAGGCACTACGGGTAAACGAGTACGGGCAAAGCGCAAGCTGTTGCCATTAGCGTTCAGTAGAAGCTGCTCTACTTGCGGCTGTGCGCGGTCGATGGTGCGTTGCAAGAGGGTTTTACCTGCTAGAGGTAACAAACACTTGTCACCACCGCCCATGCGACGGGCAAGGCCGCCAGCGAGGATAATACCTACAACGGATTCGGAAGCTTTCATACGCAAATAATAACACTCAGTTAGAAAACTAAGGCTTACACCTTAACTGTCTATACGCTCGTTTATACCCAATGGATTCAGCTTGAGTAAAGTGGCATATAAAATTACATTTCTTTAATGTCTAGTTTAGCTGTTAGTTGACAATGCGCCTAAAGATTTTATCTGCTGACTTCAATTCTGATACGTGGATACGTTTTTTTATTCACGTATCACACACTTTATCTTTGCATTGAATCGCTATAGCATCGCGTGGGTTTGCTGTATCGCTCATTCAGTTTGGCGATTCTTCGGCGTTTTTACATTGGCTAAGAAAATCATAACAATAACCTGACCGCTCAAAATACATTCGCTTATTGAGCGGGACTACCTCTAAAGGACAAAGGAAGATGAGTGTGTTCACACTGCAATCGCGCCGTTTGTGGGCGCTCTATTTGGCTGCCGCCTTAATCGCTAGCTTGGCAGCATTTCAGTTGATGTTTAACAGCATACCGGTGCTAAAAGTCGATATCGAGTTTTCGCGCACAGAAGCGGTGGCCGCTGCGGCACAATTTCAGCAAAAACAATTTCCCGATCTCAAAACCGAGCGTAGCGCCGCCGTATTTATCAGCAATCGCGGTTTGCAAAACTATGTGGAGCTGGAAGGCGGCGGGGTAAAAGCTTACCAAGCCATTGTTAATAATGTGGATGCTATGGCGCACTATTGGAAAGTGCGCAGGTTTTCAGAGAGCCAAGAGAAAGAGCTGACCAGCGTTTTTAGCCCCAAGGGCGTGCCCCTGTCATTTTGGCTGACGCTGCCCGATCAAGAACCAGGCGCAGCCTTGGAAGAAGCCGCTGCGCGTGTTATTGCCGAGCAGGGTGCGCAGGCATTTCTAGGAGATCGCTTTAATACTTACAAGCCGTTTGAAACGGTTGTGCGCCGTCAAACTACGGGGCGAACCGACTACAGTTTTACCTACGAACACCAATCACTCAAATTGGCAGATGCGCGCTTTCGTGTGGTAGTTAGAGTGGCGGGCGATAAGTTAGTCGGCATAGATACACTGAGTCATATTCCAGAAGCTTTTGATCAGCGCTTTGACGAAATGCGCGCGGTAAATAACCACATTAAACAAGTTGCCGATTATTTAATGCTGGGCTTACTTGGTTTAGGTGGATTAGTGGGCGGGGGTATCTGGTTGCACAGACGCCATCAATTGCGCTGGAAACCTGCGTTTTTACTGGCAGCTACTGTGGCTACGGGCCTTGCAGCAAGTGTAATTAGCAACTTGCCGATGAGTTGGATGAGTTACGCCACCACAGTTTCTGTCAATAATTTCTTGCTACAGCAAGTGGCTGGTGCAGGCATGGTATTGCTGGGTTATACCTTGGGGCTGGCGTTGATTTTTTGTGTGGGTGAAGGCTTATCGCGTATGGCTTTTGCCCATCACCCACGGCTATTTGATTTCTTTCGTAAGCCAGTAGCAGCCTCGCCAGAGGCTATGGGGCGAGTCTTGGGTGCCTACGGTTGGGCAGGCTTTTTCTTGCTCTATGCAATGGCCTTTCAGCTGTTGAGCAGAAACTTTGGCTGGTGGTCACCTACAGACACCCTAACAGACCCCAATATTCTCGCTAGCTTGCGCCCCGCCTTGGGGCCAATCTTCCAAGCGTTGCAAGCCGGTACTTGGGAGGAGTGTTTGTTCCGCGCCGTACCTCTCGCGTTAGCGGCGATTATTGGCAAACACTTTGGGATACGCACGCCACTGATACTGGTGACATTGGTATTGCAAGCACTTATCTTTGGCAGTGGCCATGCTCACTACGCCAACTTACCCGGTTACAGCCGTTTGGTAGAGTTATTTATTCCGGCGATTGCTTTCGGCTTGGTTTATCTGCGTTTTGGCTTAGTGGTGGGTATATTGACTCACTTCCTCTACGATCTTGTGCTTATGAGCTTGCCAATCTTTTTATCCAACGATCCCAGTCTTTTGATTGATAAGATGTTGGTGGTGCTGGTCGGTATGGCACCGCTATTGATATTGCTGTGGGCGCGTTATAAGTCAGGTACAGCTATTCCTTTGGCCGATGAGTGGCGCAATGGTGTTCCTGCGGAACTAACCCCTGAAGATCAGGCTCATGAAGCGCCTATCCCTGTAGATCCCTCTCTTGCTCATGAGAGTCTTGCTATAAAGCCGGTATCGCTCAGCATTAAGCTGTGGCTTCCGTTGGTGATTATTGCGGTTATCGCCATTCTTATGGCTTGGCGTAAGCCGCCGGAAATCAACTGGCCGCAATACACCATTGATCGCGCCCAAGCTAAAGCAATGGCGGAAGTTGAATTGCTCAAGCATGGCACCAAGCTTGAGGGAGAGTGGCACTCAACCGTAATGACGCATAGCGGCTGGCGTCAGCCCATGGATTTTGTATGGCGTGAAACCGATAAACAGACTTTTGAAGGTTTGGTGGGGCGCTATTTGGATAAGCCGCTCTGGCAGGTAACTTGGCGTAAGTTTGATGGCCCTGCCGAGGAGCGCTCAGAAGAATGGAGTGTATACCTAGAGGCTGATGGCAGTCTCCATGATGTAGCTCACACGCTGCCTGAAGGTCGAGCGGGCGCTAAGCTAAGCCGTGAGCAAGCTACTGCTGCGGCCTTGAGTTGGATAGTGGTTAAGCAATGGGGCAACGCGAATCAATTAGAAGAGAAATCCGTTGAAGAGACGGTGCGACCCGCGCGCAGCGATTGGGTGGTTAAGTACATCGACAAAGCGGCCTTTAATCAAAAAGATGGGCAAGCCATTATTCGCGTAACTTTAAGTGGTGATGAGATTACGGGTGCAGTGCGTACAATCGATGTGCCCGATAAATGGTCGCGAGCAGAAGCAGAAAAAAATGCCAAGAAAACGCCATTTAATATGGCAGCGGATTTGGCCGTATTGATCTTGGCCGGTTTGGCGCTAAGCACTTTTTTCCGTAAGTACACGGGTCGTAAAATTAATGTGCGAGTTGCTTTACCTTGGATATTACTCTGCGTGAGTGCAAATCTCGTGGTGGGTATTTTATGGTTCGACGGTACTTTTAGTGGTTTTAAACCAACCATGGGTTGGAATTTACAATTGTGGATGAGCTTAGGCGGCAAGCTTTTGGGCGCTGGTGCAGTTGGTATCCTTTTATTATTTATGGCGCAAGCCATTCATGCCGAGCGCCCCTTGGCTAACGCAAGTGTTAAAACCGATTTGCTTTTAGGTACTGTTTTAGCTGTTCTCTTAGCGGGTTTGTATGCCGCCCTTAATCTGCTATTTCCTTCCAAAGAAGCGCCGCCAATTTACGCGGCAGATTGGTCAACCTATATCCCTTGGTTAACCGTCAGCTTTAATGGGTTAAAAGAATTTTTAAAAATTACTATCGTGATTATGTTAACCATAGGTGCTGTGCGCTTTTTGCGAAGTCGTCTCAAAGTGATCTTATGCGCAGTGCTCCTTTTGGTGTTAAGTACGGCGACTGTACTTGCTGCCGATGAGCTGGGGGCAACGCTGTTAAAACAATGTCTATTTGTGTTTAGTGTGGTCGTAAGCATTGAATTAGTTCGTCGTAAACAATTGGGGGCGTTAATTGCCATGAGTGGAGTCGGTGTTGCCTTGGGACAGGCCGGTGTTGCCAATGCACTCTACGCAAATGCTGGCTTACATGCACTTATTAGCGCTCTGGTTTGTTTATTGACAACATTTGGTCTATTACACCATTGGCACTGTAACAGGGTTGCGTGATTAATCCCTGTAACATGAAGAAGGCACTGAGAAATCAGTGCCTTTTTTGTTGCTGAACAGTAGACTGCGAACATATTGTTTTTGAGGAAAACCCAATGTCACTCGATTTACAAAGTCTACGTACGGAATACACCAAAGGTGGTTTAGAGCGCGAGGATTTACATGAAAATCCCATAGAACAATTTAATCGCTGGATGCAACAAACCGTGGATGCACAACTTCCCGATCCCAATGCAATGACCATTGCAACCGTGGATGCTAGTGGCCAGCCCTCGCAGCGAATCGTATTGCTCAAACAGTTAGATGATCGCGGCTTTGTTTTTTTTACCAACCTCAACAGCCACAAAGCACAAGATTTAAAACAAAACCCTAAAATTAGTTTGCACTTTCCGTGGTACTTTTTAGAGCGTCAAGTGAAAGTCTGCGGCCTAGCTGAACAACTTTCTACCGCAGACGTTCTAAAATATTTTGTAACGCGCCCGCGCGATAGCCAACTCGGCGCATGGGCATCGCAACAGAGCCGCCCGATTTCATCGCGCGCCTTGTTATTACAACAGTTTGAAACTATGAAAAATAAATTCGCCAAAGGCGAAATTCCTGTGCCCGATTTTTGGGGTGGTTTCCGCGTAAAACCCCATCAAATAGAATTCTGGCAAGGCGGCGCTGCAAGATTGCATGATCGTTTTCAATACAATTTACAGCCCGATAATTCCTGGACGATTGAACGATTAGAACCTTGATTTTTCATCGCCAGATTTTGTTGCAAACGTAGGTTGGGTTAGGCGCGAGTACAACGAGCGCCGTAACCCAACACAAGCAACGCAGAAAACTATTTTAATGTAGCAATGCTTATTCGAGTAACATCAGGCAAACCTATGCAAATCATTACAATAAAAAGTTTCGGTGCTCCCGATGTGCTAGAAGTTGGCGATTCTCCAATCCCAGCTCCAAAATTCGGCGAAGTTTTAATCCACGTTCACGCCGCTGGCATCAATCGCCCCGATATTTTACAGCGCCAAGGTTTGTACCCCGCACCTGCCGATGCATCACCCATTCTAGGTTTAGACGTCGCTGGTGAAATTACAGCGCTTGGTGAAAATGTAACTGATTGGAAAATTGGCGATAAAGTTTGTGCTCTAGTGAACGGCGGCGGTTACGCTGAGTATGCAGTCGCGCCTGCAGCACAATGTTTACCTATACCCGATAATTTTTCATTTGTTCAGGCTGCTGCATTACCCGAAACTTTTTTCACCGTATGGCACAACCTTTTCCAACGCGCGCAATTAAAAGCGGGTGAGACTTTATTAATTCACGGCGGCACTAGCGGCATAGGCACAACTGCAATTCAATTGGCAGCTGCTTTCGGCGTACAGGTTTTTGCGACGGCGGGTTCAGCCAAAAAATGCAACGCGATTGAATCACTCGGT
Source organism: Gammaproteobacteria bacterium (assembly GCA_005801205.1). Taxonomy (GTDB): domain Bacteria; phylum Pseudomonadota; class Gammaproteobacteria; order Pseudomonadales; family Cellvibrionaceae; genus Cellvibrio. The sequence continues at coordinate 9,713 of SYDJ01000069.1, read as the reverse complement.
GCAGTTGCCATTAATTATCGAGAACAGGATTTTGTGGCCGAGATAAAAGCGAAAACCCAAGGGCAGGGAGTCAATGTGATTCTGGATATGGTAGGCGGCGATTATATTCAGCGTAATTTTTCAGCTGCCGCTAAAGACGGACGTGTAGTTAACATCGCATTTTTAAATGGCAGCAAAGCCGAATTGGATTTAATGCCGCTGATGTTAAAGCGCTTAACGCTTACAGGCTCAACACTGCGCGCACAATCAGCGCATGTTAAAGCGGGTATTGCTCAAGAATTAAAACAACAGGTTTGGCCGCTGCTAAACCAACAAAAGATAAAACCCATGATTGATTCAGTGTTCCTATTTGCGGAGGTTGCAAAAGCCCATGAACGAATGGAATCGAGTCAGCATATTGGGAAGATCATTCTAACTATTAACTCCCCTCTTTGAAAAAGAGGGGCTGGGGGAGATTTTAAATCCCTCCTAACCTCCCTTTGCTAAAGGGAGGGACTACAGAGGAATTAATATGAAAAACTCTCGTCGCCCTTTAGATGGCATTCGGGTTATCGAAATCGGTCAGTTGCTTGCTGGCCCCTTTGCGGGCTGTATGCTCGCTTACTTTGGTGCAGAAGTTATCAAAATCGAACCGCCAGAAGGCGACCCTATTCGCGGTTGGCGTGTGTTGGAAAACGGTACATCGCATTGGTGGCGCAGTATTGGGCGCAACAAAAAAAGTATCACGCTCGATTTAAAAAAATCTGAAGGCCAAGCAATCGCACGGCAGTTAATTGATTCTGCCGATGTAGTGATTGAAAACTTTCGCCCCGGTGTTATGGAAGGCTGGGGCTTGGGGCCGGATGAAATAAAAAAATCCAACCCTAAATTGGTTTATGCACGCATTTCCGGTTACGGCCAAACTGGGCCTTACGCCAGCAAGCCTGGGTTTGCCTCTGTGTGCGAAGGTATGAGTGGTTTTCGCTATGTAAATGGCTTTGCTGACCAAGCGCCTGTGCGCCCCAATTTAAGTATTGGTGATACTATTTCTGGCATACATGCAGCGCTCGGTATTGCGTTGGCGTTGCTTGAACGTGAAAGAAATAGTGATGGCGATGGCCAAGTGGTAGATGTTGCGCTTTACGAATCTATGTTTAATTTAATGGAGGCTGTGGTGCCTGAATTTTCAGGCGCAGGTGTTATTCGTCAGCCATCCGGTACAACAGTCACCGGAATTGTTCCAACCAATACATATCGCTGCAAAAACAGAAAATATGTTGTGATTGGTGGCAATGGTGATTCTATTTTTCAACGCCTTATGGAAGTTGCGGGTCACCCAGAAATGGCGAGTGATCCGCGTATGAGTAACAATGCTGGCCGCGTTATTCACGAAGCTGAAATTGATCATGCGTTGGCGACTTGGTGTTTAAGTAAAGACTCAGAAGAAATTTTGGAATTGCTAGATAAAGCACGCGTACCCGCTGGGCCGATTTATAATGTGGAAGATATGTTTGCTGACCCGCATTTCAATGCGCGCGGTATGTTTGAGCACGTTGAAATTAACGGCAAGCCGCTAAAAATTCCGGCGATACTCCCAAAACTTTCTGAAACACCAGGGCGCACTGATTGGCCAGGTGGTGAAGTCGGAAGCCATACACAGGATATTTTAGAGAATATTTTAAAATTATCGGTTAAAGATATTGATCAATTAAAAGAAAAAGGCGTTATTTAATGATGAGTTTGAAGCCGGGTTTGTATCGCCATTACAAAGGCAATGACTACTATGTTTTTCAAGTCGCACACCACAGCGAAACGCGAGAGGCTTTGGCGGTTTATCAATGCCTGTATGGCGATTATTCTTGGTGGGTGCGTCCATTAAGTATGTTTACTGAAACCGTAGAGATTGGTGGCGAAGCTATTGCTCGTTTTCAATATGTTCGCGAGCTTTCGGCAGATGAAATAATGGATTTTACTAAGGAACATGTTCGTGACTGATTTAGATTTACACGCCGCTGATGAACAATATATGCGCCGCGCTATCCAATTAGCGGGGCAGGGTGAGCAATTGGGTGAAATCCCTGTGGGGGCGGTAATTGTGTGCGGTGGTGAAATTATCGGCGAAGGTTTTAATCAACCAATTACTAGCCATGACCCCACCGCTCATGCAGAAGTTGTCGCGCTGCGTGCAGCGGCTAATCGAATTGAAAATTATCGCTTAGTGGATTCAACGCTTTATGTAACCCTTGAGCCTTGCACTATGTGTGTGGGTGCTTTGATTCACGCCCGCATAGCGCGTTTGGTATTCGGCACCACCGAACCCAAAGCGGGTGCAGTCGTTAGTCAATCGCAATTATTGAATGCCAGTTATTTCAACCATCGTATGAGCATGCAAGGAGGGGTCTTGGCTGAAATCTGTCAGCATCAATTAAGTGACTTTTTTCGGCGCAGGAGAGAGCAACGTAAACTGTGTAAAGTAGATCAATCATTAAAATAAAATGCCGCATAAGTTGCGGCATTTTTTTAATACTGATTTGGCTTGTTAACTACAAGAAAGAGAGTGATGAAGCACTGCTTAAACGCAACTGATTCAACTTTTCCAATGCACTTTTTTCTTCTGGAGCCTTAGTGAGGTTTAAGCCGTCATCATTATTGCTGGTGGCTAAACGTAATTGTTGTTGGTTCTCTTTAAAGGCAAGAATTTTTTGATAGTTTATAACGTTTTTAACATAGAGTACCGGTTCCCAGCCGCGCGAATAGCCGTGAGTTGCTTTGCTGTAATACTGTTCTTTGGCGAGTAGTGGAAAGGCTTTGCTGACATCTTGCCAGCTATTGGGGTCGCCTTTTAATTTGCGTGTAAGTGCGCGTGCATCTGCTAGGTGACCAATGCCTTGGTTATAGGCCGCCAGTGCCATATATAACCGGTCTTCACCTTGAATACTATCTGCCAAGGTATCCATGAGGTAGCGCAAATATTTAGCGCCGCCAAAAATACTTTGCTTTGGGTCTTCCAGATTTTGTACGCCTAAATCTTTTGCGGTATTAGGCGTTAGCATCATAAAGCCGCGTACACCTGTGGGCGATTCTGCATTGGGGATCCAGTGCGATTCTTGATAGCCAACGGCCGCTACTAATTGCCAATCTAAATTGTATTTTTCGGCGGCAGCTTTAATACTTGCTTCCCAGCGCGGAAAACGTTTCTCTAATCGTTTAGAGAACATCAGTGCATCGTCAGTATTGACTTCAATAAATTGATCGAAGAACTGCGATGAAACCTTCGCAAGTTGACCATTGGTTTTTATCTTTTCCAAATATTTTTGTGCTGCTTGATAGAGGCTCGCATCGTGCGAGGGTGCGAGCGCCCATGCTAAAGGCTGAGGTGCTTGCATATCAAACGCCACTTGGGTGTGCGGGTATGAATAGCGATGAATATCAAAAATCGCTGAGTCCACGATCGCATAATCTGCATGGCCTCGCTCAACCATATCAAGCAAGTCGGTCATTTCTAGGTTTTCTACCAACTCCCAGTGGATGTCGGGCAGGGATTTCTGCAGCTCTTGCAATGGTAGAGGGATAGAGGCGCTATTAACAACCAACACTTTCTTACCCGCCAGAGCTTTTACATCGGCAGGGGCGGCTTGGGTGCTGTTATAGATAAGCTGCAGGCTTAAATCCATAAACGCAGTTGTGTAATCATAGGGCGCTTTTGTGGTGTGATTGTTTATAACGCTGGGGCTAGCCAAGTCAAAGTTGGCGCTGTGAGTAGGCGTTTGCAGCGATTCAACTGCCGATGAGTCATCTACTAATACAAGTTTTACACCTAGCTCATCGGCAAAACCCTTAAGCAATGTGTATTCGAAGCCGGTAAGGCCTTCAGTGCTTTGATAGTGGCTGACGGGGCCGCTGCGCGATAACACACGCAGTTCACCTGCGGTTCGCACTTGTTCAAGTTTACTGGCTGGTGCGCTGCGCACGAGAAGGGCGGCACAGCAAATCAACAGCATGGCAATCAACAGATTGGAAATGGAAAAACGTTTTACTGCGGTACGCTTTCGGCCGTCCATAAGGTATTTATAGGCCATAGGTGTATCTCCGGTATTTCAATTGCATCGCCCGAATTGGGAAATAACTTCGTATATGCACTCATGCCGGATCTAATCCATTACTGACCCGCGCAACATGGATACCATGGTAAAGCCAAGAAGCACCTCTGCATAGCTTGTTTTATGAGCAGAACTGGGGTAGGCGCTTGGGTGTAAATTGATCTAAAAAATAAAAACTTACTAATAAACAGTAACTTATAAAAAGCTATTCGCCTGACTTGTTAGCTGTAAAAAAGTGAAAAAAAGGTGTTTTTTTGCTGTTTTAGGTGCCGTTTTGGGCTGCCAAAAGCCTGTAAATAAGGCTTTTCCTTAGATTTTTTTGTAAAAAAGCGTGAAAAATCAGCGCAAAAATGCACCATTCATCGGAAATCATGAGCAAACATTGTGTATCCCTCCGCAAAAAACTAAGCACAATATGTAATTTTTCCGAGTGGTTTTAGGTTTTAAACTGGTTTGTAATTATTTTTTTGAAAAATAGTAAGTAAAAAAAGCGCGTGCGAAAAACCAACCACTGCTTAAACCATAAAGAGTGCAAATTCCAATAATAAAAAATGTTGATTGATGCAAAGTAGAGTTGCGGATTAATAAAACGGCGACAGTATATTTTGTGAAAAATATCAGCATGATTAACGTAAAGGCGATCCAGCTACCGGGAATTGTATAAAGCTGTTCCTGTGAAGAGTACACAATATTTTTTGGATATTCTAACCACGCGAAAATTGCTAGCACGATACTTATCCCGCTTAGCCAAGCTGTAAAACCTAATGGGCTTGCGCCAAACCTTGACCAAACGCCCGATGCCGATAAACACAGCATGGCAATCGGTAATATTGCTAAACGCTGCGTCGAAATTTTTCGCGTTTTGGTTTGGCTATAACCTAAAAAAATTAAGCCGAAAAATAAACCAAATACCCAGATTGGTGTGTGTTGTAGGATTTGTAACACTTATTTATATCCATTTGTTTATGCGTTATCGGGTACAAAACAGCCGTGAAAACCCAGCGGCAATACATAATTCATAGCTGCTTGGGCGATGGGGCCGTCATTCAGTTTATTCGCATGGAATAATGCGATGCCTGAATGCTGTTTGTCATAGTTGTAATAACTCGCGATTAAATAGCTATTTTTTGTAGAGCTTATTAACAAAGGCTCTTCAGCAATAACCTTAGCGCCAAAGCAATATCGATTGAGCAAGCCTTTGTCGGGATGTATAGCCGCTAAGCTATCGCCTAAAAATTTATGTTCGGGGGATGCGGCATGAGTACCATAAATAGTGGTGGGCCCAGCAGCATCAGGACTGTAATTGGGAAACTCCAGATTTACGCCACTTTCATTCAGCGTGACCTTTCCCGATTGCAAATCAATGTTTGCAATCGTTATGTGCGCATGTTCAATTTCAGGTTGCTCGCCAACCATTACTTTATGCATTCCATTTAACATCAAACTCGCGTCTTTATAGCTTGCCATGACTACATGGATATTGTTGTTGTCTTGCCACGCATTACCAAAGTGAAAAACAAATTCTGCTGGAACATCAAACCAACGCGGTTTATCAAGTGCGTTTTTGTTGACGACGATTATTTTGCTGCCTACTTCAGGCCGCCAATGAAATGCACTTAGAAAAGTTTCGCCTTGCTCATAGATACACGCAGAAACATAAAAAATTAAATAATCAGTTGTTTGCGCAAATGCATGAAAATAACCTCGCTGAGGTAAAACAATATTACTGAAACCAATGACCTTGCTGTTAGGGCTTATGTGGTAAATCAACAGACGCGCTTCCTTGCCATAAGGTAAAAATCCAAAATTCCACAAGCTGCCATCTTTCTCTAGCAATGGGTGCGCAGAAAAAGGTACGTGTGCAAGTTCATCGCTCCAGATTTTTTCGCCCTGAGTTGTCAGCGTTTCAGGATTCAAACTGTAAGCTGAGCCGCCTTCCCAGAGTGCAAGGAGTTCATCTTGCCAAGGTAGTAAGGCGGTGTTGGCGACGTTGACGCTATCATTATTGCGTGCATTACTGGCGTTGGGGATTAGCGTGCCCGTTGTGTTGTATAAAAACCTCTGTGCGGTTTCTTCGCGCAAATATTTTTCCGTCGCTACAAACTGGCTGCGATGTGAAATTCCTTTCGCGTTGATGTTAAAACGATGCACCATGCCATCGCCATCAAACCAATGTTGTAGACGAGTTCCATTGCGCTCCATTCGCGCTGGGCCGTTACGATAAAAGCTACCGTAAGCATCCGCAGGCCACTTGCCTTCAATCCTTAAGCTGTTGGTATTGAATGGCTCAGGTACACCAGCAAATCCTTTCTGCCAAGGTGTTTTATCGGTTGCAGTTAAAGATGGGTTGTTGGCTGCTAAGAGTGCATTGGGTAGTAAGACTGTGCCGCTAGCGGCTAGGCTTCCCGCAATAAAATGACGACGTTTCATGTTGTTAATCCTTAACGCAAATGAATACTAATAGCTGTTTTGTCGGTCACGCTAAATTTTGCTTCATCGAAACTCGGCTGCCCCATGGCGCCACCATTATTAGAGAAACCATAACCTTCGGTGGGTATGCCAATCACGTTTTTGTCCATTTCGCCATTCTCATTTTCATCGTGGTAGAGTTTTATGGCGTAGTCGCCGGCAGGCACATCGCCAAAGTTGACGGTAAGTGTTCCTTGCGTTACGGCAACTTTTTGTCCATTAAAAACGTTTTTGTTACCCTTGTAGCTATCAGCGGAATTGTAGAGTGCAATCATCATCACACCTTTTGTTTTAGTAATCTGATCCACTTGGAGTACCAGCTCGTGAGCCGTAGCATTGAGTGACAGAAAGCTGCTGAATAAAAGTGTGCCGAGAATTTTATATGTGCCAAAAGTTTTATGTGAATGGTTGAATTTCATGAAGAGCTCCTAGGTTGTTGGGTTTGTTATTCATTCAAGAGCTTCTAGGTTAATATGCAGGTCTTCACGGCGCGCGTGTAAGTTGTCATTTTCTGTGCATGACAAATGACCTATAGCACTAAGCTTGAACACTGCTTTAAGCTGGTGAACTTTTAGTTGTTAGTGGGTCTGACAATAAAATTTATCTCTATGAGCCTTTCTATCTATGATGAAAAATGAATACATACTGTTAACTTTGGCTGGTGTTTTTACGCTGGGGTTGGTGGCCTATGTAGAGCTTGAGCGGCTGAGCGGCAGTCCTTACATCTTATGGAGTATGTTGGGATATATATTCTTTCTGATGTGTTTCTTGCCGATAAGCACAGGTTACAGTCGCAAGTTTCCACCGTATTTTTCTCAAGGCTTATTGACGGGACAGATATTGGTGGCGCTGGTGTCATTGATTGTGCATCAAGGGCCGGTAGCGCCCGTTCTATTGGTGGTTTGGGCAGGGCAGCTGCCGGATTTTTTCTCGCGCCGTGCGGCATTTGCGCAAGTTATAATAAGTGCCTTGTGCTTTTGCGCAATAATGTATTTTTGCTGGACTGACTCATACCCTATTGTCACCAGTTTAATTTATTTGGGTTTTCAGCTATTTGCATTGTCGTCTTCGTTTGCGCGCGTAAGTGAGCGAAATGCACGCGAGCGTGTTGAACAATTAAATCAGCAGTTGCAGGCCACACGAATTTTATTGGCGCAATCTAGCCGACAAGATGAGCGTGTGCGCATTGCGCGCGATCTGCACGATATTTTAGGTCATCAACTCACCGCGTTAAATTTGCAATTGGAGATTTTGCAGCACAAAGTGCCGGAAGAGTTGCGTGAAACTGTGCAGCAATCAAAAGGTCTTGCTAAAGAATTACTCGAAAATATCCGCCAAGTAGTGCGCGATCAACGTAATTTATTGTCACTGGATATTCGCCAAGCCGTGCAAGCGTTGTTAGCACATATCCCACAACTTGAAATACAGATCGAGGGCGAACTGCAATTGGATTCCGTACAGCTCGCTGAGCAAATAGTGCTTTGTATTCAAGAGGGGATAAGCAACGCGCTGCGGCATGGGCGCGCGACTCGTATAAGCTTATTGCTGGAACAGCAATCGAATGCGATTAAGATTTCTCTAGATGATAATGGCCGTGGCTTGGTCGCGGGTGCAGGTAATGGAACGGGTATACAGGGAATGCGCGAGCGCCTTTCTCCTTATAGTGGCCTAGTTGAATTATCAGCACTCGCCCAAGGTTGTCGCTTGGCGATTTCATTCAATCCTAGCTTTAAGGAAATTGCACATGATTAAGGTGGGTTTAGTTGATGACCAACAATTAGTGCGCGAAGGTATTGCGGGTTTGCTATCGCTATCCGGCAAAACTGAAATTCTCTGGCAAGCCGCGAATGGTGTGGAAGCGCTCGATAAAATGCAAAGCACACAAGTGGATATTCTCTTGGCGGATATTCGTATGCCTGTTATGGATGGCGTAACACTTGTGCACAAGTTGCGTGAGCTTGGGTTTGTTACGCCGGTAATGATGCTCACTACCTTCGATGACAGCGAACTCTTTGCGCGTAGTTTGGCAGCAGGCGCTAATGGTTTTTTATTAAAAGATGTCTCGCTGGAAAAGCTCATCCACAGTATTGAATCGCTTGTGGAGGGTGGTTTTATAACCGATAACGCCATGCTTAAAAAATGGCAGCAGGAAAAATCGCGCCCAGCAAGTGTTCAGCTGACGGAGCGAGAACTGCAAATTCTGCGTTTGTTGGTTGGTGGAATGTCTAACAAAGAGATAGTGCGGGCGGTGTTTTTGGCGGAAGGTACGGTGCGCAACCACGTTTCTAATATATTGGCGAAGCTGGAATGCCGAGATCGTACCCAAGCTGTATTAAAAGCGATGGAGTTGGGATTGGTGTAATCCTGTGTTTGGGTGAGGGGGTGATCTTTACCCTCAGATGGAGGATATGAATTCCTGCCAGCGGATAAATCCAGTACAATGCGCGCCTCGTTAATTCGCTCCTTATATTCACATCCCGACGCTTGAGGCTCAAATCACTATGCTGATTCTGCGTGGCGCCCCCGCTCTTTCTAGTTTCCGTACCCAAAAACTGCTGAACACCGTGCAACAACGGGTTCCAGCCGTTACCGGGATTTCCTCTGAGTTCGTGCATTTTGCCAATGTTTCAGCGCCTTTGACCGATGCGCAAACTCAGGTATTGCAACAGCTATTAACCTACGGCCCGAAAGTAGAAGGTGACCCGAAGGCAGAAGGTAAAGAGTATCGCGAGGGTGAGCTTTTTCTTGTAGTCCCACGCTTGGGGACCATTTCCCCATGGGCGTCTAAGGCGACCGATATCGCCAAAAACACTGGCCTTGAAGTCATTAAGCGTGTTGAACGCGGTGTTGCCTATTATGTACAAGGCACTATTTCTGCGGCAGACCGCGCCGCTATTGCCGCTGTGCTGCATGACCGCATGGTTGAAATTGTCTTCGATAGCCTTGAACAAGCCGAACAAATTTTCACTTCACAAGCTCCAGCGCCACAAACCAGCGTGGACATCCTTGGCGGTGGCCGCGATGCACTCGTTGCGGCGAACAAGTCTTTGGGCTTAGCGCTAGCTGATGACGAAATCGACTATTTAGTCGATGCCTTCAAAACCCTCGGCCGCAATCCCGTTGATGTTGAATTGATGATGTTCGCGCAAGCCAACTCCGAGCACT
>SYDJ01000006.1 GCA_005801205.1 Gammaproteobacteria bacterium | reverse complement strand
TGATGTAGATGATGAACTTCTTCTCAATGAACTGCTGGAGTTAATTGTCGTAATTTGTGAGCTAGAAGCGCTACTGGTTTTAGAGCTCGAACTTAGCGAGCTGGATTTGCTCGATGCCGATTGCAGCTGGCTGCTTGTAATAGAGCTAACAGAGGTTTGTGAGCTAGATGTAGGTAACTGGTTATCTCCTCTTGCCGCTACTTGGCTGGAAGAGGTGATGGATACTGAGGTTATGGTTCCGGAATTGGTAAATCCAGAGCCGCCAGAACTCCCACCTCCACCGCAGGCAGTTAGTAAAGGTATTAATAAAAAAAGGTAAATCCATTTGTAGCTGTGCATTTGCTCATCTCGCATGAGGTTAATTTATGGATCAGTTATTTTGCACAAATCAGTTTGTGTATTGACAGAGTTTAATATTGGTGCCCGCGCTGTGTTCGGCGTGCATCGCCTGACGGCAGACCCGTGGTCGGGCCGCTACCGATCAAAACAGTGGGGGCACCATGGGTGCTGCCCGATGCCGGGGTGTCAAAGCCATACGTTCCTTGCCACTCGGCCCACGGCACGTTGTTGCCAGTACATTCGTTGTCTTTGTGCGCCAATGGGCTGGTGGTTTCCAGCAAGTTGGCTGCATAAGACACTTTAGAGGTCCAGTTTGCCGGGCGCGATGTGCAACTGAGGCCACCGAAAGGGGCTGACGTGCCATTTGAGATGATGTTGTGGCTCACACGTGTCCCATAGCTGCCCGTATTAAATGGCCCGCCATTCACTACAACACGGTCTCCAACTAAGGTATTGTGATGGACATCGTGATTTCGCAGATAGCATCCATCCGACTCGAAACATGACTGCCCCAGCCATAAGTTGGCGTTGACGAGAAGGTTGTGGTGTATATGCTCACCCACTGAGTTTCCGCGGGCATTGACCCAAATACCCGAACCGATCCTTTCCTCAGCATTTAGAGCCCGTTCAACGTAGTTCTCTCGGAAGGTGTTATATTGCGAACCTCGCTTGTCGTAGAGGGCACCGGCGTTAAGAGAACCCAGGCGCACTTGATTGTTTTCGACGATGGAGTACCCGGTTTCGTACAGAATCATGGCAAAGCCACCCCATTGAAGGGTTGTATAGGTGCCAAAATCGTTTTCCTGTACTAGCAACCGGTGGTCGATGGCATTAAAGACGCCTCCGGCGGTGAAGATGAAGCTGGCATTATTAGCCTCCGTGCTGTTGTCTTGACCATTGACCCACCGCACGTTGCGCACCACCAAACCTGCGGAACTTGGGTCGGCAAAAATCCCCTTGACCATGACGTTGCTGACGTCAATATCTTCCAAGCGCGGCGCAGGCAGCGCACTGCTGCGTACATTGATGTTGCCCGCTTTGTTCAAGTCCAGCGTAGCCACCTCATCCGGGTACGCCAGGAACTGTTTGGCCTTGGCATCATTTACAAGGAAGCCACCAGTCACATACGTACCCTTGCGCAAGTACACAAGCTTATCCGGCCCATTGTTGGCAATCGCATAGGCCAATGTCTTGTAGGGTGCAACCTTGGTACCACGGCCAGCGGTGTCAGCGCCGCTAGGTGCCACAAACACAAAGCGCGAGGCGGCAGACTGGATGGTGAAGTTTTGGTTGAGCGTCTTCTGTGCCGCGCCACTGTCCTTGATTTGCACGCTCACCACGTAAGTGCCCTCGCTGGCTGGCGTAAAGCGCACCGTGCCACGACGGAAATCCAGCGACACACCCGTTGTATTTTGCGCCACACCGTTGAGCGTGAGACCCGTGAGTCGGTATTCGTACGGAAAAATCCCCCCCACCACGCCGGGTCGGCTCTCATAGGGAATGCCGGGGTAAGCAAGATCCCGTATGCCAAAGCTTGCTTGCAGCGGGTCGTTAGGTAGTGTTTCAGGCATGGTCACGTGAGCCACTTCGTTGTGCACACAGCGTACAAAAATGGGGCTGTCTGTTTCAGGAATAGTACTTGGGGCTAGCTCTGATAGGGCACAGGTCTGACCTTCAGGTTGTGCTGTTACACGCAGATCAAGAGCAACACCAACCGGCTGTGTTGTTGTAATGCTAATCGGCTCATTAAGCGTTACAACAATATTGCTCGTACTATGCGTCAACGTGAGTTGACCGCCCAATCGCAGCCCCTGTACACGCACTTGAAAGCTATTGGTGCTCGCTGCACTAGAAGTACTTGACGACATTGAGGAGCTACTGCTTTTACTGCTTGAAGAAAGACTTCTTGAGCTGGAAGACGAAGCACTGGATTTACTACTTGAACTGGATGAGTTTGAGCTACTACTTTTGCTGCTTGAAGCAAAACTACTTGATATCGACGATGAACTACTACGCTTACTGCTCGACGAAAACGACGCAAGAGAGCTGCTTGACTTAAGGCTTGAGCTGCTACTTGAGCTCGATATTTTCGAGCTAGAACTCATAGTGCTTATTGTGCTACTAGAGGAACTCGATTTAGAGCTTGAGCTACTACTTTTACTGCTAGACGAAGATGATGAAAGCGAGCTGCTGGATTTACTGCTTGAACTAGTCGTTGAACTTGAAATAGAACTACTGGATTTGCTGGTTGATAATGCAGATGAACTGCTTTTCACTGAACTGCTAGAGTTAATGACCGTAATCAGTGAGCTTGCTGCATTGCTGGTTTTAGCGCTCGAACTTGACATGCTCGCTGCCGATTGCGGAGAGTTGCTAGAAAAAGAGCTAACAAAAGCCGGTGAGCTCAGGCTAGATGCAGGCAACTGATTATCTGCTGATATAGCCACTTGGCTGGAAGAGGTAATGGCTACGGAAGTTGCGGTGTTTGAATTGGTAAATCCAGAGCTGCCAGAGCTTCCTCCGCCGCAGGCGGTTAATGCGGACGTTAACAGAAGATAAAGGTAAATCTTGTAGTTGTTCATTTGTTTATCTTTAGCGTGAACCCTCAGTCTAGGTAAATATCTGCCTAGTTTAAGATGGTCTCAGTTTATATCGCAGCTGCTTGGCGCTGCCCCAGTCTTCCTATGTAATACTTACTATGCCAACTTCTGTGGATGCAGAATTCCCACGATTTATCTACAGAGTTTTATGTTGTTAGAGTTCAGCTGGCAATGCATCAAAATATTCCAAACTCGTCAGATAAAATGTAGTTTGTTGATCAAATCCGGAGTTAGATGCCCCCATAAAATAGCCATTTTGCCAAGGCTGCAAATCAGTCGGGCTGCCAACATAACTACTTTCACTGTTCGCCCCTCTTATTTTTTTATCCAAATTGGCATGACTTAGTTCATGAATTTTTACAAAATTATGCTGACCTTCTTTTTTTAACCAAGTTTGAATCACGCCATCGTTAGTGCCCTGGCCACTACTAAATTGCACATGCGCCATCACATCTATGTAATGTCCTCTATCGCTGGGCGAAATAAAATTTGTATGCTGGACATGTTCGTTAGCAACAACATAATTACCCGGTGAGTAATGTACCGCTAGAACGCTTTCTTGAAATGTATTATTGGCTCCCGCCTCTCCAGACCAATATTCCCAGACGATAGTAGGCCCCAAACCTTTCCAGGAATATCCATCTGCCCAAATGGCTAATAATTTGTTGTTGTGATGAAACAGTGCATGCTGGGTACTTGCTAGGCTGTTGCCGCGCGTCACATTGACAATTTGACCGACCCAAACGCCGTCCTTGTAAATTTCTTTATTGGGATACTTTATCCACACGCCGGTATCATCAAACGCATGAATAATGCCGGTTGAAAGGCCATCTGCAGCACGAACCTTGTCGCCCAGTGACCAGCCTAGATTTTGCGGATTATTCATAGTTAAATGAATATCCATTCGATGTTCAAAATTTTGTGGAATATACAAACGAAATTTCAACCAAAGACTATCCCTAGGTGGCATTTTAAAGCGCATTTCTGAATTGTTTGCTTCTGTGCCTACTGCACTTGCATTGTAAGTAAATGGCAACCCCATAGTCTCCAGCAAACCCGGTACTGATTGTAAGTTCCACATTGATTCAAAATTCCAGCCATTTTTAGCTTGTACGCTGTCACCTTTTGAAAAGTCATAGCGAACAAGCGGAAGGTTATTGGAGCTAGCTGAGCTCGATGACGAACTACTCGAACTCGATGGAGTTGAACTACTGCTTTTGCTGCTGGAAGTAGAATATGAACTGCTTGATTTACTGCTTGAACTCAATGAGATTGAACTACTGCTTTTGCTGCTGGAAGTAGAATATGAACTGCTCGATTTACTGCTTGAACTCAATGAGATTGAACTACTGTTTTTACTGCTAGATGAAGACGATGAAAGCGAGCTACTTGAACTACTGCTTTTGCTGCTAGACAAAGACGATGCTAGAGAGCTGCTTGACTTAAGGCTTGAATTGCTAGTTGAGTTCGAAAAAGAACTGCTCGATTTACTACTTGAACTCGATGGGATTGAACTACTGCTTTTACTGCTGGAGGTAGAAGACGATGAAAGCGAGCTGCTGGATTTGCTGGTTGATAATGCAGACGAACTGCTAGAAAGTGTGGCGCTAGATGTTACTGCACTGCTTAGGGGATTTGAGGTTGAAGAACTCGCAGGCACCATAGCACTGCTGGTTTGCCCTCCGGTTGCAACAGATACACTTGATGAGCTACTAGAGCTTGTTTTACTGCTTGAACTTATAGCGCTGCTGGCCGTTGGAGAGCTACTTGAGCTCGGTGCAGGAGCGCTGGAGCTGGTTACTGGGTTAGTGTTTGTACCGCTAAACCCTGATGCGCTAGAGCCACCGCCTCCGCCACAAGCACTCAAAATACTGCACAATAAAACGGCTTGTGCGAAGCGATTGAGAGTAAAGATATGAAGCATGGACATAGCTGATTTCCATTTTATCCTGTTGATATTGTTGCCCTATCAAGTGTTTTTGTTTCTTAGTAATGATGGGGTTATTGCTAACTTAATGTATTGATTGCGCTATCATACAAAATGTGTTGATTGAGTTCTGCGCAAGTGTTCACGATTTGGATGTGGGGATGAAAAGGAGATGGGTTTAGGTCGGGCGAGCTAGGGCTGGAGGTTTTTTTGTGTTGCCAAATAGCGCTCAATTGCCTTGGTCGCCGCCACAAACCCAAATGTACCGGTAACCATCACGCTGGAGCCAAAACCTCCAGCGCAATCTAGCTTTACACCCGCCTCCAAAAATTGCTTATCCATACACACGCTACCATCGGGTTTGGGGTAAACCATTTGCTCTGTGGAGAAAACAGCATCTACGCGGAACTTGCGATTTTTATCGCGCGAAAAATTAAAGTGGCGGTAGAGTTGGGTGCGAATTTTTACCAGCAGGGGGTCGCTTTCGGTACGGCCTAAATCTGTAACCTTCACCTGCTGCGGGTCGCGTTTTCCGCCCGATGAACCCACAGTAATTAAACGCACCTTAATCGCCAAACAATAAGCCACCAAGCGCGCTTTTATATGTGCGGCATCCATGGCGTCAATCACCACATGATGTTGTTTGCCAATAAGCGAATTCATATTGTCTTGATCAATAAAGTCTTCAATCGAGTGAATGATTATCTCGGGGTTGATGTCTTTTAGGCGCTCACAGATCACCGCATTTTTTGAGCGGCCAATATTCGATTTAAGCGCGTGTGACTGACGATTGGTGTTAGTTACACACACATCATCTAATTCAATTAAGGTGAGTTCACCTACGCCAGAACGCGCTAATGCTTCGGCCACCCAAGTGCCCACGCCGCCCAAACCAATTACCGCGAAATGGGCTTTATGCAATGCGGCCAAGGCATCTTGCCCATAGAGGCGAGCGAGGCCGCCAAAGCGCTGCAAGTATTCGGGTGAGAGTGGCGGTTGAGTGGTATTGCTCATGGCGCTGCTGTAGCTCGTTTGTTAGGGGGCGCTATTCTAGTCGCTGCCTAGGCGAGCGTCATCTTGTTATGGTTTTTGATCGCAAGCTAAAAGCCCAGTAATGGCTCACGGGGCTTTTAGCTCTAGGCTTAGTATTTATTTGCTGGGGGACAATTGATAAATACTGCCTTTGTCTTCATCGCTAATCATATAAACCAAACCATCTGATCCTTGCACAATATGGCGTAAGCGTTCGTTGATTTCTTTGGTTAAGAGGCGTTCTTCTTTCAATACTTTGGTGCCATCCAGCGTTAAGCGCACTAGCGTTCGTGCTTTCAGGCTGGTGAGTAGAATATTGTTTTTCCACGCAGGGAATTTATCGCCGGTGTAAAAAATAAAACCCGCCGTTGCTAGGGAGGGCACCCAATAATTAAGCGGTTGCTCCATGCCGACTTTTTCAGTGCCTTCGCCAATTTTGCCGCCGCCGTAATGTTCACCATAGGTAATCACCGGCCAGCCGTAGTTTTTACCGGCTTGATCAAGGTTGAGTTCATCGCCACCCTGTGGGCCGTGTTCACCTGTCCAGAGTTGTTTGGTATTTGGATTAATCGCCGCACCTTGCACATTGCGATGACCGTAAGACCAAATCTCTGGCAGTGCACCGGGTGTGTTAACGAAAGGATTATTTTTAGGAACTGTGCCATCAGCATTAATGCGCACTACTTTACCGTGATGGTTATTTAGCGTTTGTGCATCCTCTTTATTGGAATAACGCTCACCCAAGGTGATAAACAGAGTTCCATCGGGTGCCCAGGCTAAACGCGAGCCGAAATGCGCACTGCTGTCTATTTTTGGTTGCTGGCTAAATACGCGGGTTACTTTCTCTAGCTTGTTACCATTCAAGGTCGCAAAGCTTACGGCGGTGCTGTTGGCGTTACCTTTATTGGCCGGTTCTGAATAGCTGAAATAGATTTTTTTACTGGTCGCAAAATCCGGTGCTAAAACTACATCCAAAAGGCCGCCTTGGCCTTTATCGACTATCTTGGGCAAGCCGCTAATAGGTGCGCTTATGGTGCCGTTTGGTTGAACTATGCGTAAGTTGCCGGGGCGTTCGGTTACTAAAAACGAGCCATCGGGCAGAACAGCTAAACTCCATGGGTTTTTTAAGCCTGTTGCAATGGTTTTTACACTGATTTTTCCACTTTCGGTGGTTACATCTAGAGCTTTCGCACTGGCGAGAGGTGCAATAAGCGCGAGGCTAAGGCACAGGGCTAGTTTGCTGTTTTTCATCATAATGATTTCCGCTGAATATTGTTTCAGGTCAAGCCTTTTGTTGTTTTGGCTCTATGTGTCATAAAAAAACCGCGCACTGCGCGGTTTTTTTAATGTTTTTTGCATAGGCTAAACATTATTTCTCGTACTTTGCACGGCTCACTGAAGCACCGGCTTGCAACCACTTATCGACTTCTTGTACATCGGCTGGGGTTAGCATGCCTGCAACTTCGCGCAATTTAATGGTGTCGATCACATAATCATAAAGAGCATTAGAGTAATCGCGACGCGCTTGATAAAGCTTGCTTTGTGCTTGCAATACTTCAACCAAATTGCGAGTACCTACTTCGTAACCCGCTTGGGTTGCTTCCAACGCGCTTTGGTTAGAAACCGTAGCTTGTTTGCGGGCTGCAATACGGGCAACGTCAGTTTCTACCGACAAATGCAGTGAGCGTGCATTTTGAATAGTACTGCGTTGCGTGCTGTTGTATTGTTCTTGCGCTTGCAAACCTTGTGAAACGGCTTGGCGTGCGGTGCTGGAGGTGCGTAAACCACTAAAAATAGGAATATTTACACCAATCCTAACGCTCGAACCATCGTTTTCATTCTCAGAATAAAAATTCTTGAATTCGCCCTCTTTATCCGTTTTCGAATAATTTAAAGTTGCGGCTACCGTTGGCAAATGGTCAGCGCGGGCTCCGTTAGCAACATTAGCGGCTGCATCAGCGTTTAGCTTAGCGGCCTTCAAACCGTAATTGTTTTTGAGTGCAAAATTAACCCATTCAGCGCGGTCTGCTGGGGTTGGGTTTACCACGGGGAACTTATCGGATAGTGGCGCAATTTGATCTTCTGCTTTACCGGTTAAAACCTCCAAGGCTTCGTAACTAATACTCAAGCTTCCGCGTGCTTCCAGTGAGGCTGCCAATGCACTGTCATAAGCGGCTTGTGCTTCGTGTACATCGGTAATGGCAGTCAAGCCCACTTCAAACCGCTGTTTAACTTGGTCAAGTTGGTGTGCAAATGCATTTTGTTCGGCAATAGTTGTTTCTAATTTATCTACTGAGCGCAGCACGTTGAAATAAGCGGTGGCAACACGCACGATTAAACTTTGTTGATCTGCACCAAAACGCGCTTCTGCCTGTTCACTCAGTTTTTGGCCTCTTTTGTAGTTATACCAAGAGGACATGTTAAAGAGTGGTTGGGTTAAGGACAGATTCCATGTTTTTGCTTTGCTGTCGTTCTTGCCATCGGCTTGGGGGTTGGCTGGCGTTGTTGTTGATTCTGATTCGCCATCGGTGTAGTTATAGCTCGCATCAACCTGTGGGAGTAAGCCTGCGCGTGCAATGGCGCTATATTCTTTACCTGCTTCGTAGCCTGCTTTGTCGGCTTGGAGTTGTGCATCATTTTTAAGCGCAAGTTCGTAAATATCTTGCAGGGTATTGGCGCTGGCACCAAAAGGCGCGAGAGCGAGTAAACCAATAGCTACGTAAAGCTTTGACTTTTTCATAGAGAACGACTCTTTCATAAAAAATCCTGAGGGTAAAAAATTTCAAGGTGAGTATATTTGTAAAGATAAAAAATGTTTGGTTGTCTGAAATATTAAGTTCTACGCATAGCTTAGACAGTAAACGGTACAGTTTGGATTCATTAGTAATAAGCCGAGTTTAGCGGGTTGGCTCTGATGGGTCGAGCTTTGCTGCCTGCAATAGGCTAAAAAGGGTAACCACTTGTGACTCTAGCTTGTAGTTACAAATGTAAGCAGCATCGCCTTGGATTTGTCTGGGGGGGCTTTAGAGCCGGTTTAGGCTGAGTCAGTGTCTATAATAATAGCCGGTGGGAATCCAGTGAACCCCTGAGTATTGGATGTGTTAGCAGGAAAACCGTTGGTATTAAAGGTTTCTTTACTCATATGCGCAAGTTCACTAGACTGTGAGGCTTCTTGTCGGGGTGCTGATTGATTCGTTATCACAGCTGAGATATACCCGCAGACCTGATCCGGTTAGTACCGGCGTAGGGAACGAGAGCTTTCATTCGCAGCTTGGCTGCACCTCTCTATCCGCGCGCCTTTTAATAATTGCCCTTTCGATTACTAGCAGAAGCTCCATGAGTTCGATGATCCAAACACCGATTGCAATGACCATTGCTGGCAGCGACAGCGGCGGCGGTGCAGGTATTCAGGCGGATCTAAAAACCTTTGCAGCTTTAGGTGTGTACGGTTGCAGTGCAATTGCTTCGCTCACAGCGCAAAATACCCAAGGCGTGCAATCTGTATTGCCAATTCCACCTGCGTTTGTGCAGGCGCAAATTCAATCGGTATTAAGCGATATTCAAGTGGGTGCAATTAAAACTGGCATGTTGGCAACGGCCGAGATTATTAATGCGGTTGCTGAATCATTAAAAAGTTTTGTGCGAATTCCCTTGGTATTAGACCCCGTCATGGTGGCGACCAGTGGCGATAGATTATTAGCTGAAGATGCGATTAAAACGCTGATTAAAAACTTGATTCCGAATGCGACAATTTTAACGCCCAATTTGCTGGAAGCCGCAGCGCTACTGAATAAACCCGTTGCGCAAAATATTACTGAAATGCAGCAACAGGCTGAGTTGTTATTGGCGCTGGGCACGCAAGCAGTGCTGATGAAAGGTGGCCACGGCAAGGGCGATGATGCAACGGATGTATTGCTCACTGCAGATGGCTTCGAGTTATTCAGTGCTCCGCGTATTGCAACGAAAAATACCCACGGTACAGGCTGTACGTTAGCTTCTGCAATTGCAGCGGGATTGGCTAAAAAATTATCACTGCGCGATGCGGTCGCGCAGGCAAAAGAGTACTTACATAATGCCTTAGTGCATTCGAATGAATTAAGTATCGGGCAGGGCGCAGGCCCTGTGCATCATTTTTATAAGTTTTATTAATTGTTCGTGATGATCGGAACCGAGTATAGGTCTGCGAGACACGCCGTAAATACGTCCATGTAGGCTCGACGTCAGCATCCATGCTGCCGACGGTCTCGCAGACCTATACTCGATTCCAATTACAAACTTTTAGCGAGCAAATATTTGTACGGTTTATTCTGAGAGGAAACCCCATGAACACCAGCGTAGAAAAAATTCTGAGCGAAAGTGCGGAAGTCGATAAAGCTTCAGTGCAACCATTCACCGGCTCGCAAAAAATGTATGTGCAAGGTTCTCGCCCTGATATCCGCGTGCCTATGCGCGAAATTACGCTGGCAGACACTTCTACCGATTTTGGCGGCGAAAAGAATCCGCCGGTTCGTGTTTACGATACATCGGGTCCTTACACTGATCCCGCAGTAAAAATTGATTTGCGTACTGGGCTAGGTGATGTTCGTACCGTTTGGATTGAAGAACGCAATGACACAGAAGTGTTAGAAGACAGCCACTCAGAGTTTACTAATTCGCGGTTGAATGACCCGAAATTAGCCAAGCTGCGGTTTAATTTAACGCGTAAACCTCGTCGTGCCAAAGCCGGCATGAATGTATCGCAAATGCATTACGCCAAGCGCGGAATTATTACGCCAGAAATGGAATACATCGCCATTCGTGAAAATATGGCCTTGGCTCAGGCGCGCGAACTCGGTATCGCTGATCAGCAACACAAGGGCGAGAGTTTTGGTGCAAGCATTCCCGATGAAATTACCCCGGAGTTTGTACGCAGTGAAGTCGCTCGCGGTCGTGCGATTATTCCTGCCAACATCAATCACCCTGAATTAGAACCAATGATTATTGGCCGTAATTTCTTGGTGAAAATTAACGGTAATATCGGCAACTCTGCCTTAGGTTCTTCCATCGAAGAAGAAGTAGAAAAGCTTACATGGGGTGCGCGTTGGGGTGCAGATACTGTGATGGATTTGTCTACCGG
>SYDJ01000068.1 GCA_005801205.1 Gammaproteobacteria bacterium | reverse complement strand
CGATATGTTGCGTGCTGCTGTTAAAGCGGGAACTCCATTGGGTTTACAAGCCAAAGACATTATGGAAGCGGGCGGTTTGGTATCAGATGACTTGATTATCGCTTTGGTGAAAGAGCGTATCCTTCAAAGCGATTGCAACAATGGCTTTTTGTTTGATGGCTTCCCTCGCACAATTCCACAGGCAGAAGCCTTGTTAGAAGCGGGTGTTAACATAGATCACGTGATTGAAATTGATGTGGCGGATGAAGAAATTGTGGCGCGTTTAAGTGGTCGCCGCGTGCATGAGGCTTCAGGTCGTGTGTACCACATTGTGCATAACGCACCGAAAGAAGCTGGTCACGATGATATTACCGGCGAGCCATTAATTCAGCGCCCTGATGACCAAGAAGAAACTGTGCGTAAACGTTTAACCGTTTATCACGCGCAAACCAAACCTTTGGTTGGTTTCTATCAGAAGTTAGCCGCAGAAGGTAAAAAGACGGCACCGGTGTATACCTCTATTCACGGTGTAGGCAGCGTGGATGAAATTCGCAAGCAGTTGCTGACTGTATTGAGCTAAGCGTTGCAAAGATGTAAAACTGAATAGGCTCCCAGTGAGCCTATTTTTTTATCGCGATTTTTTAAACACTCTGTTTTTGAACAAAACTCTTTTTAAATGAAACTGTTTTTAGACGAAGCTGTTTTCAACGAACTTATTATTCATGACTAAAATTTTAGCGCTCGATACTTCTACCGATGCCTGCTCCGTTGCTCTAAGTGTTGATGGTGTGACTAGCCATATTTTTGAGCTTGCGGCTAAAAGTCACACCCAGCGTTTACTGCCTATGGTGGATGAAATTTTAAGTGCTGCAAATTGCAGCTTGCAAGATTTGGATGCTATTGCCTATGGCTGTGGCCCTGGTTCTTTTACCGGCTTGCGTATTTGTATGGGCGTAGTTCAAGGCTTGGCCTTTGGTGCTAATTTACCGGTTATACCTATCTCAACCTTACAAGCAATGGCGCAAGGTTTTGCAGCTGAAAATCCAGATAATACCTTTCCAATTGTAGTCGCTTTAGATGCGCGAATGGATGAAATTTATTGGGGCTTATTCAGTGCAGATACAATTCCGCAAGCGCTAAGTGACGAGTATGTAATGAAACCTGTGGATGTGTGCGAGCAGGTTATTGTGCAAGATTTAAATAAGCAATTTATCGCCATAGGCCCAGGTTGGCATTACGCGGATTTACACACTATTGTTCCTAATCAAGTAGTGCAAGATGTTCACCCCAATGCAAAAGATATTCTCGCCTTGGCCGTGGATGCTTTTCTGCAAAGTAAAAGTATTTCTATTTTGGATGCGCAACCCGTTTATTTGCGCGATTCTGTTTCGTGGAAAAAGCGCGAGCGAATTAGAACTCAATCTATTTACTAATGAGTGTGCAGTAAAGAATACTGTTCAATTCAAAACACGCCGTGAATACGTCCGTGTAGGCTCGGACGCGGCATCCATGCCGCATACGGTTTCGAATCAAACAGTATTCTTTACTTGTGCTTCGTTAGTAAGGTGAAAATTTTTTTAGGTAAAACTTTATGTCGCCATTATTAGTTCAAACCGATTTTAACAACCAACTATTGAGTTTTATTCAATCCTCCCCAACCGCTTTTCATGCATCGCAAACAATGGCTGCAGAATTACAGGCGGGGGGCTTTGAAGAATTGCATGAAGCCGATGCGTGGAGTTTACAGATAGGAAAACGCTATTTTGTGCAGCGCAATGACTCGTCCATTATTGCCTTCGTCTACGGTAAAAAGCCGCTGCTGGATACCGGTATTCGCATGCTCGGTGCACATACCGATAGCCCTTGTTTAAAAGTAAAACCGCAACCGGATTTAAACCGTAAAGGCTATGTGCAGCTGGGTGTAGAAGTGTACGGGGGCGCTTTGCTTGCACCTTGGTTTGATCGCGATTTATCCTTGGCTGGTCGCGTGACCTACAAAACGAATGATAATAAAATCGCTAGCGCTTTAATTGATTTTAAACACCCTGTTGCGACTGTACCAAGTTTGGCAATTCATTTGGATCGCGAAGTTAATAATAATCGCAGTATTAACCCACAGAAAGATATAGTGCCAGTACTCTTGCAATTGGGCGCTGGGCAAATACTTGGGCCTCAATTTAAATCGCTCTTGTTAACACAGCTTAAGCATGAGCATCCAGCTATAGATGCTGTGCACGTTTTAGATTTTGAAATCAGTTTGTACGATACTCAAGCGCCAGCACTGATTGGTTTGCAACAAGATTTTATTGCCAGTGCACGGCTGGATAATTTGCTCAGTTGTTTTGTAGGCTTACACGCTATTTTAAATGCGGATGATGATGTCTCCAGTTTATTAATTTGCACTGATCACGAAGAGGTAGGCAGCACGTCTTGTTGTGGTGCTAAAGGCCCCATGTTGCAACAATTTTTGGAGCGTTTAATTCCCGATGCTGAAACTCGCATTCGCGTGATTGAGCGTTCGTTAATGATTTCTGCGGATAATGCGCATGGCGTTCATCCAAACTTTATGGATCGCCATGATGAAAATCACGGCCCCTTGTTGAATCGCGGGCCTGTAGTAAAAATAAATGCCAATCAGCGCTATGCGACTACCAGTGAAACCGGTGGTTTTTTTAATTGGTTGTGTGAACAGAATCAGGTTCCTGTACAAGTCTTTGTTGCGCGAACCGATATGGGTTGCGGGAGTACAATTGGCCCCATAGTGTCGTCAGAAGTTGGGGTCAAAACCATAGATGTCGGTGTGCCTACTTTTGCTATGCATTCTATTCGTGAGTTGGCTGGGGTGGCAGATGCGCATTATCTTTTCTTGGTTGCGCAAACATTTTTTCGCTATCCGCAGAGCTTGAGCTTTTGATAGTGCATATAGCCAAAGCGAATGTGACCCAGCGCTAAGACTTGGCAAGTCATCGCCGTTTTTAGCGCCAGCTGTTTATAATTCGCCATTGTCTTGTCGTATTATCTGGAACAGTCTATGGCGCTTACACACGAACTCCTCGCTCGGTTTTCTCCCTTTAATACTTTGACCTATGAGTACTTAACCAAGGTCATTGAAAAAGCTAGCCTAAAAGAATATGGCAAGGGTGTCATCATTTTTAAACGTGGGCGTGAACTTACGGAATCGCTCTATTTAGTGAGCGGTAATGTTGATCTAATAGATTCGCAATTTGCCGTAACGTCTATTTCTAGCGAGGACGAATCTCATAAAGTACCGCTAAACAGTGTGTCTCCTACTAAAGTTTCCGCC
Organism: Gammaproteobacteria bacterium; assembly: GCA_005801205.1. GTDB lineage: Bacteria > Pseudomonadota > Gammaproteobacteria > Pseudomonadales > Cellvibrionaceae > Cellvibrio. The sequence continues at coordinate 6,727 of SYDJ01000068.1, read as the reverse complement.
GTGGCAAAATCCTCCGTCGTTATTTTATCGGTAGAGAGTGATTTTTCGGATTTGGTATTGGCGTGGAGCGAAAGTGGTAACGAAGAATCGGCCGAAGCTCCAGATGAAAAGCACGAGCAAGCCGAATTTGACGAGGCCGAAGAAGGTGATTGGATGTCGAGTCTTTTGCAGTCGCCTTTTTTTAATAAAATTCCACCGGGTAACATTCGTCAGCTATTTATGCGTTTTAAATCGCAAAAAGTTGTTGCCGATGAAGTGGTGGTTAAAGAAGGCGAGCGCGGCGAATTTTTTTATGTGCTGGAGACAGGCAGCGCTAAGGTTCAAGACAAGCAGGGCAATATTTTGGCGGCGCTTCGCCCCGGCGATTATTTTGGTGAAGAGGCTTTAGTGGGCGACACCACCCGCAATGCGACAGTGCAAATGCTAACCCATGGTAAGTTAATGTGCTTAGAAAAAAGTGACTTTGTCACTTTATTGCAAGAGCCTGTGCGTCATTTTATTAGCTATTCAGAATTGCTTAAGCAATTAGCCACATCGGGTCGCTACCAAATTATTGATGTACGTTTGCCGCTTGAACGCCGTTTTCAATCGGTTCCTCATAGCCGTAATATTCCGCTCAGTCAATTTCGTAAAAGCTTGCCAACTTTAGATCAGTCGCAGGTTTATGTGGTGACCGATGATGCTGGGCGCCGCGCCGATGTTGCAGCCCAACTTTTGAATCAAGCGGGTTTCGAAACACTCATTTTGCAAGAGGCGAGCTTGCATCAGGCGGCTAATAAATAGCCGCCTTCTGATTTTCGTGCTTGGGTTTTAAATATTTTCCCCGCGCTAAATTTACGTGCTTGCCTGTATAATGCTGCCTTTATTTGTTTACCCTCCTCAGATTAAGAAGCATAACCATGAGCAAGCAGCGTGTTCTTACCGGTATTACGACGACCGGAACTCCTCACTTAGGTAATTATGTGGGTGCCATTCGCCCCGCCATTGCGGCTAGCGAACGCGCCGATGTGCAATCTTTTTATTTTCTTGCAGATTTTCATGCGCTTATTAAATGCCATGACCCGGTTTTGGTGCATCAATCAACGCGTGAAATTGCGGCTACCTGGTTAGCGCTTGGGTTAGATACTGACAACGCCATTTTTTATCGTCAATCCGATGTGCCTGAAATTCCAGAGTTGTGCTGGATGCTCACTTGCATGGCCGCTAAAGGCTTAATGAATCGTGCCCATGCGTACAAAGCCTCGGTAGATGCAAATGTGGCAGCAGGCGATGATGCCGATTTTGGTATTACCATGGGTTTGTATTCTTACCCCATTTTAATGGCGGCCGATATTTTAATGTTCAATGCCAATAAAGTTCCTGTTGGCAAAGACCAAATTCAACATATTGAAATGGCACGCGATATTGCGGCACGATTTAATCATCACTACGGCGAACACTTTGTGTTACCGGAAGCTTTAGTGGATGACAATGTTGCTGTGCTGCAGGGTTTAGATGGCCGTAAGATGAGTAAAAGTTACGGTAATACCATTCCATTATTTTTGCCTGAAAAACAATTGAAAAAATCCATTAATAAAATTGTGACCAATTTATTAGAACCGGGTCAGCCGAAAGATGCGGATACCTCAACGGTATTCCAAATTTGGCAGGCATTTGCGACGCCACAACAAACGGCCGATATGCGCCAAGCCTTTGCCGATGGCATTGCGTGGGGCGAGGCTAAAAAGCAACTGTTTGAATTAATAAATAATCAAGTGGGCGAAGCGCGTGAAAAATACGAAGCGCTCCTCGCTAACCCAGCGCATATTGAAGAAGTCTTACAAGTAGGCGCTGAAAAAGCACGCGCACATAGCAAGCCATTGTTAGAGAAGGTTCGTGCTGCGGTGGGTATTAAGAAAATACACTAACGCTTGATGTAGTGCTTATAGAAATCCCGAAGTGAGGTAGTGCTTACGTCGGGATTTTTTATTTCAGGTTGCTCAATACGGTTTTAATCCCTGACGTTAGTAAACGCAGCTCGTGCTCATTAATAATAAACGGTGGCATTAAGTAAACTAATTTTCCGAAAGGACGTACCCAAATACCCAATTCCACAAATTGCGGCTGCAGTTCAGCAACATTGGCTGCTTGGTGCAATTCCACTACCCCTATAGCACCTAATACGCGTACATCGGCTACGGCGGGTAAGTTACGACATGCTTCCAATTCGATTTTTAATTGTTGTTCGATCTGATCTACTTTTTTTTGCCAATCCATTTTTATTAACAATTCAATGCTGGCATTAGCGGCGGCGCAGGCGAGGGGGTTCGCCATAAAAGTAGGGCCATGCATAAATACGCTATTGCTGCCTGTGCAAATACCATCGCTCACTTTGTCATTGCAGAGTGTTGCGGCGAGGGTGATGTACCCGCCGGTTAAGGCTTTGCCAATACACATAATGTCTGGGCTAATGTTGGCGTGTTCGCAGGCAAATAATTTTCCGGTGCGGCCAAAGCCAGTGGCAATTTCATCGGCAATTAAAAGAACATCTAGTTGGTTGCAGAGTTCACGCACGCGCTGTAAAAATACCGGTGAATAAAAGCGCATGCCGCCTGCGCCTTGTACAATAGGTTCTAAAATAATAGCGGCAACTTTTTGGCGATTGCGCTGCAGCAAGTGTGAAAAATGAGTGAAGCTTTTTTCATCAAATGTGTCGCCAAATTTACAGCTAGGTTCATCGGCGAACAAATGATGTGAAATACTTTGATGAAATAAATGGTGCATACCAGAATGAGGGTCGCACACACCCATAGCCCCAAACGTATCGCCATGATAGCCCTTTTTAAGCGCTAGAAACGTTGTGCGCTGTGCTTCACCTTTTGAGTGCCAATATTGAATTGCCATCTTCAAGGCAACTTCCACGGCAACCGAGCCTGAATCAGAAAAGAAAACCTTATTCAAACCTGTGGGTGTGATTTCTACTAAGGTTTTTGCAAGCTTTGCTGCTGGTTCGTGTGTAAAACCGGCAAACATGACGTGGGCAAATTGGTGTAGTTGATCGGTAATTGCTTTGTTAATAGCGGGGTGATTGTAGCCGTGTAACACACTCCACCAAGATGACATGCCATCAATTAATTTACGCCCGTCTGCTAGTTCAATATGCACGCCTTGTGCTCGGCGCACAGGGAAAACAGGCGAAGGATTGGTAAAGGAGGTGTAGGGGTGCCAGAGATATTCACGATCAAGTTCAGTTAATTCAGTAGTCGATAACATAGTGCGCTCAATAAAAAATTCAATGGAATGCGAACAACGCAATTCATGTTCACATTATAGATTCAAGTGCGCAGGCGTGTGGCGGTTTGTTGGCTGAATAATGGTTTTGAATAAAGAAACTGTGACAGGTTTGATCGCGCGAGTAGAGTTCTAGCTCGCGCTATTATCTTAATTAAAACGCGTAATTAAATCTTTTTGCTTCTGCGATAGTTCAGCCATTTCATGATTGAGTCGGTCGGCTTCTTCCACCTGTACTTGAGACTGATCGGATATGTGCGCAATAGTATTGGTGTTTTGCTCAATCTCGCGCGCCATAGAAGATTGTTCTTCGGCCGCAGTCGCAATTTGGTGTGACATTTGATCAATGCTATTCACTGAGTTGGCAATTGCATTTAAGGCTTCATGCACATTGCCCATTTCATTCACGCTGCGATTTGCCAGTTCTTGACAGCTCTCCATATTGTTACTGGCATCAGTAGTGGCTTTACCTAAGTTGCCAATAATTTCTTGAATATGGCGAGTGGATTCTTGGGTGCGCTGCGCGAGGTGCCTTACCTCATCAGCAACTACCGCAAAGCCTCGGCCTTGTTCGCCAGCGCGGGCCGCTTCAATGGCAGCATTAAGGGCGAGTAGGTTGGTCTGTTCGGCAATGCCGCGAATAACGTCCACCACGCTCGCAATTTTCCCGCTGTCTTCGCTTAATTTACTCATTACCTGACCAAGATTCGCCACCATGCTCGAGAGGTCAGAAATGGCATTATTGGCGACTGAAATGACGTGTTTGCCTTGCTCAACCTCGGTAATAGCCATACTGGTAGCAGAGGAGGTTTTGGTTGCGCCAGCGGCAACTTCTTGTACGGCCAGCGACATTTGTTGCATGGCATTGGCCACATTGGCAGTTTCGCGCTGCTGGGCGGTAATACCTTTGTAGGTTTGTTGCGCTTGTTCGTGAGCAGCGTTGGCTTTGATATACATTTCATAAGCAGATTCACCAAAACGACCTAGCGCAGTACGTAAACGCGCTTTGCTGGCGATTTGTGCCAGTAGAATTTCGCCCTGAGCATCGCAGCGGCCGGTGTAAATATAGGCCGCTGTAGGGTCGTTGATAACTTTATGGGCCTCATCAAGTGAGCTGGATAGGCTGCTAAGATTCATTTGGTGGGCGCTAAAGCCAATCGCTAGCGAAGCCAACGCTAAGCTTGCAATGAGCCCGAGCGAAGGCGAACCGGCCACAAAGGCGATAATGTTCATAACCACAAGGCTAAGCAGCGCAATAAGAACAGCATTGCCCCATTGGCTCCAGAGCTTTTCCCACACAGGATAAATGGGTTGACCCTGTTGGATGCGTGCATAGACTGCTTCGGCACGTCTAATCCTCTCCTGATCAGCCTTAACTCGAACCGACTCATAGCCAACGGCTTGACCATGATCATGCACGGGAGTGACATAGGCATCTACCCAATAGTGATCGCCATTTTTGCAGCGGTTTTTCACTATTCCCATCCACGCTTTATCGGCTTTTAGTGTCTGCCAGAAGCCGGCAAATACAGGGGCTGGCATATGAGGGTTACGCAGAATATTGTGAGGTTGACCCAGCAGTTCGTCGCGCCCATAACCAGAGATTTTGCAAAAAGTGTCGTTGCAAAACAGGATTGTGCCTTTCAGGTCAGATGAAGACACAATCTCCTCATTGCTGGCAATGTTTACTTCGCGTCCAGTGATGGCTCCGTTATTCCTCATGGTGCTTTCCTGTTGTAAAAGGTGTTTTAGAGATGATGGTGGCAATGTTGTATTGCGTATTGGAACGCAGAGATAAGCAAAAACTCTCGCAATTATGGAAAAGCTTAGTTCAAGAATATTTTTTTGCTGATGCTGCGGTAATTAGGCGCTACGCAACTTTGGTATTTCTACGGGATGTTGTAGATAAATCAAATTATTGATGAACTGTTGTAATTGTTGCTCTCGATCGGCAGGTAAATCGATGAACTCAATGCTAATTTGAGTGTGGCGATGTGGAGCACGTAATAGGCGGAAACTCCGCACTCGCGCACTGCAGCGAATCGTCAATTCATCACTAAGGGTGAGTTCACAAAGCGGTAAAAGTGCGCCGTGGCGCAGCTGCCCTAGCATATTGCCGAGCACGCTGGCGCGCAGGCCGCCGCTAGAAATATCCAGAACGCTGCCGTAGCTTATATCTTGCCCAATGGCTCTGAGTTTAAGGCTCAGGCTGGGCTTATCGCTCATATCGGCACGGCGGAACTGGCGGCGAGGTGTGTATGAGAGTTGCTCAGGCAACATAATAGCCAAACCATTGGCACCGTAATTGCTGCCCCACGCCAGAACGGGAGAGCTAAAGCTCAATTGTTCGCCGTTGCGATGGTGCCGTAGGGTAATGTGATCGCCTAGCTCTAAAACATGTTGGCTGGGAAAAAGGTCATCCAGCCATAAGAGCCCGCGTTGGATATCAATGGCTAATACCAGAGTTTGATAAGTGAGCGAACTGCCTGCCACTTTCACTTCAATGAGCTGGCGCTGATTGAGTAATTGCCAGAGCGATAAATATTGATCGGGAATAGTGTCTTTGGTGGCTTTGGCGATAGATGACACGCTGGCCAGTGTAAGCGTTGCGGTTTTAGGCAATTCGGGCTTTGCGGCTAAGGTTTTTGCTGCTAGAGGTTTGCCCGATAGTTTTTGCCACACTGAACGCAAGATCGCCATACCCTTACTCCGCTGTATATACCACCACAAGATGGTTTTAAGGTGTCTTCTCATTCTGTAACAGCAAGGCCTATGCCATGGGCAAGACGTCGCAAAAAAGCCCACAAAACAGTCGCAAAATAGAAACTTAGCTTGGTTTTTAGGCGATGATGGCGGAGCTAGCGGCTGAGTGAGGCAAGGTTTTTCCGCTTTGTCGATGACCATTTTTTAGCCGACCGGCATTTGCCGATGCGCTTGCCGCGCTAGTATCGATAACGTTTTAAACTTGCAGTCTAGTCATTCCCTCGCATGCGCAAAATCCGTACAATGCGCGCCTTTTCAGCGAGAAACTACTAGGTCTAGGTGGCGCAAGTGTCACTAGGCTCGCTGAACCTCGTTTTAGTATTTGAGTTAATGCCTATGAAAGAGCTGCATGAGCGTCAGGATCGTTTGGAATTCAACAAGCTGCAAAAGCGCCTTCGCCGTTTGGTGGGCACTGCCATTGTCGATTACAACATGATTGAAGAGGGCGATAAGGTGATGGTTTGCCTTTCGGGCGGAAAAGACTCCTATACCATGTTGGATATTTTGCTCAGTCTGCAAAAAACCGCGCCTATCGATTTTGAAATTGTTGCGGTCAATATGGATCAAAAGCAGCCAGGTTTTCCTGAGCATGTGCTGCCCGAATACTTAACTGCGTTAGGTGTGCCGTTTCATATTATTGAGAAAGATACCTACAGCATCGTTAAAGACATTATTCCGGAAGGCAAAACCACCT
>SYDJ01000067.1 GCA_005801205.1 Gammaproteobacteria bacterium | reverse complement strand
TGGCTGCTGCCAGTGTGGGTGTAGAAATTATGGCACCGCCCGGCATGGAAGACATGACCAATCAATTGCAAAGCATGTTTTCAAACCTTGGCCGAGACAAAACCAAAAAAGCCAAACTCACCGTCAAAAAAGCCTTCAAACAATTGCAAGACGAAGAAGCTGGCAAACTGGTGAGCGAAGAAGATATTAAAGCCCAAGCTGTCGCCGCCGTTGAGCAAAATGGCATTGTATTTATCGACGAGATCGACAAGGTTGCACGCCGTGGCAATGTCAGCGGTGCCGATGTATCCCGCGAAGGCGTACAACGCGATTTGCTGCCGCTGATTGAAGGCTGCACTGTTTCTACAAAGCACGGCATGATTAAAACCGATCATATTTTGTTTATTACCTCGGGCGCGTTTCACTTAAGCAAACCGTCAGATTTAATTCCTGAATTGCAAGGCCGCTTGCCGATTCGTGTTGAACTACAAGCCCTAACACCCGATGATTTTGAACGCATTCTCACCGAGCCGACCGCTTCGCTTACCGAACAACAAATTGCGCTTTTAAATACTGAAGGCGTAAGCATCAACTTCACCAAAGACGGCATTCGGCGTATTGCAGAAACGGCCTATGACGTGAATGAACGCACCGAGAATATAGGCGCACGCCGTTTGCACACCATACTGGAGCGCTTACTGGAAGATGTTTCGTTTGATGCAGGTACAGATATAACAACAATCGAAATAGACGCCGCTTATGTGGAAGCGCATTTAGGTGAACTGGCGAAGAATGAAGATTTGAGTAGGTATATTTTGTAATGCAAAAAACGCCAACAAAGATCCAACTCCATAAGCAATCCCAACATTTGGAGTTGCATTTCGGCTCGGAGACTTTCAGCTTAAGCGCGGAATTTTTGCGAGTGCATTCGCCCAGCGCAGAAGTCATGGGGCATGGCCCTAATCGAGCCGTCTTGCAATTTGGTAAAAAAGACGTGGGCATTAGCAAAATTGAGCGCGCGGGAAATTACGCGCTTAAATTATTTTTTGACGATGGCCATGATTCAGGAATTTATACATGGAGTTATTTGTACGAGCTAGGTAAAACGCAAGAAAAACTCTGGCAGGAATATTTAGACGCTCTACTCCATGCAGGAAAAGCGCGCGAGAAAGATACCAGTATCGTAAAGTTTATTAATTAAATTTTCGCTCATTCTGAACTCGTAGGTACGATTACGCTGCGCTAATCGTACCTACGAACTAATCACCGCTCTCTACGCTATTCTTCAGTGACCCCACGTCAGCACGCCCGTGTAGGCCGTAATCAAAATCACTAAACCAAACGCAATGCGGTACCACGCAAATACTTCGTAGGTATGATTCGCTACAAAGCGCACTAAAGTTCTCACCGCTAACCATGCGGCAAAAAAGGCAGTAATGAAACCCGCCGCAAACATGGGGAAGTCACTCGCGTGTAATAAATCGCGATGTTTGTAAATATCGTAGAAAGTCGCTGCAAACATGGTTGGCACAGCGAGGAAAAAAGAAAATTCCGCGGCAACTTTACGATCCAAACCAATAAACAATCCACCGATGATGGTTGCACCGGAACGCGATGTTCCAGGCACCATAGATACCACCTGAAAGAAACCTATCTTAAGTGCATCTTTCCATGTCATATCATCCACGTCAGTCACACGCACTTGATGTTTACGACGCTCAGCCCAAAGAATAACAAAGCCACCAAGAATCAACATGGTCGCTACGCTTATAGAATTGAACAAATAGGTTTTTATGATAGAAATAAACAGTAGCCCCATAACTGCAGCAGGTAAAAAAGCAATGAACAAATTGAGAATAAAACGCTGCGATTTAGCATCCTTAAACATACCCAGTGCAACATCGGTAAATTTACGTCTGTACTCCACCACCACCGCCAAAATTGCACCTAGCTGGATAGCAATTTCAAATACACGACCATCGTTATGAAAACCAATCAGGTCACCCACCACAATCAAATGCCCAGTACTAGATATGGGTAAAAACTCGGTAAAACCCTCAACAATACCGAGCAAAATAGCGTGTAAAATAGTTTCCATAATTATTCCAACAATATAAGGACAGGCAAAAAATGCGACCATACTAGCTGCGCCACATCTAAACGGCAATTATTGTGCACTACTCTTTGTTACAAGCTCGCTTGGATCTGCAAGCAGGTCCGCTAGGGAGAGGGACTCAAACAAAAAAGGCCTTGCGCAAAAACAGCAGCAAGGCCTTTTTTATTAAAACTGAAATTGAAATTTATTGTTGTCGAATGCGATTCACTATAGAAGTTGTTGAGCAGTTTTCAAAAAAGCGCAGCACTTTTACATTCCCGCCATGATCTTTCACTATGGCACCGCCCACAATTTGATCGGCACGATAATCACCGCCTTTTACCAACACATCTGGTTTTACGCGGCGCAACAAACGCTCTGGGGTATCATCGTCAAAGCTCACCACCCAATCCACAGACTCTAAGCCCGCTAAAACCGCCATACGTCTATCCACTGGATTAATGGGGCGACCTTGGCCTTTTAGGCGGCGCACAGAGGCATCGCTATTTAACGCCACAATGAGCCTATCGCCTTGCTTGCGCGCCTCGTTCAAATAACCCACATGGCCTGCATGAATGATATCGAAACAACCGTTGGTGAACACAATACGCTCGCCGTTTGCGCGCGCGCCTTCGACAGCTAGTAGCAGCTGCTCTTCTGTCACTATGCCACGTTCGGCACCACACTCGCTATGAATAGCACGGCGCAACTCAGGCCCACTCACAGTCGCTGCGCCCAATTTGCCCACCACAATACCGGCGGCCAGATTTGCCAGCCCAACGGCTTCTGGAAGAGATTGCCCCGAAGCTAAAACAGCCGCTAAAACCGCGATAACGGTATCGCCCGCCCCCGTAACGTCATAAACCTCACGTGCACGTGCGGGCAAATGAATAGCCGCTTGATGCGGGCGCAAAAGAGTCATACCCATTTCACCGCGCGTTACCAAGAGCGCATCTATATTTAACTTAGAAATGAGTTGCAGGCCTTTTCTAACAACATCCTGCTCACCCTCACAGCGCCCAACCACAGCTTCAAACTCGGCGATGTTAGGCGTTAATAGGCTGGCGCCTTGGTAACGCGCAAAGTCGCCACCTTTAGGATCTACCAATACCGGAATGCCTGCTGCTTTTGCGCGTTTAATAAGCGCTTGGCAATCTTGCAATGTGCCTTTGGCATAATCAGATAAGACTAAAATATCGGCGTGAGGTAATACGGGGGTGATTCGGCTGTCGAAGCTATCGCTATCCTCAACGCCAAATATTTCTTCAAAATCCATGCGCAAGAGCTGCTGATGGCGGCTCATCACACGTAATTTAGTGATTGTTGGTTTGGATTCAGAGACTTGGAAATCGGCAAAAATGCCAGCGGCGTCTAAGCGCTGCTTGAGTAATAACGAAGCAGCATCATTGCCAACCACACCGATTAAAGACACTTTCCCACCCAACGCTGAAATATTCAACGCCACGTTACCTGCACCACCGGGGCGCTCTTCTTCTTGGGAAACATTGACGATAGGGACAGGCGCTTCAGGGGAGACACGATGGCTGGAGCCATGCCAATAGCGATCTAGCATGACATCACCAATGATGAGTACGTGCGACAAATCAAACTGCGGCATGGTTAAACGCATAGTGAGAAATTCCTGTTAGTTACTAATTGGCAGCCCCAATCTCATCATGAAACTGTGCGGCATGTAATTTAGCATAAGCGCCATTTCGCTCAAGTAATTCTTTGTGCTTGCCCTGTTCCACTATTCTGCCATGATCCAAGACCACAATGCGATCTGCGTGCTCAATAGTTGAGAGGCGGTGTGCAATAACAAAGGTAGTGCGCCCCTTCATAACCTGCTCCATAGCGGCTTGGATATAACGCTCAGATTCGTTATCCAAAGCAGAGGTCGCTTCATCCAATATCAAAATAGGCGCATCCTTCAGGATTGCACGAGCAATGGCTAATCGCTGACGCTGACCGCCGGATAAACGCGCACCACTTTCACCTATTTGCGTGTCAAAACCCTGCGGAAGCTGCTCGATAAATTCAGTGGCATAGGCCAAATCTGCTGCACGCTTAATGTCATCTTGAGTCACTTTGTGCGCACGACCATAAGCGATGTTGTCGGCAACAGTACCTTCAAACAAAGTCACTTGTTGATTCACAAAAGAGATTTGTTCACGCAGGTTGGTCAGGTTGTAATCATTTATAGGAATAGAGTCTATTGCAATGGTGCCACTGGTAGGCTGGTAGAAGCGAGGGATCAAGTTCATTAACGTGGATTTACCGCTGCCCGAGCGCCCAACAAAAGCAACGACTTCACCAGACTGAACGGCCAAGGAAATATTATCGAGCGCCAAAGACTCTTGCTCCGCGTAGGCGAAACTAACTTTATCTAAAGTTACAGCACCTGTTGCGCGTGTTACTACATGATTGCCAATATCAGTTTCAGACGGCTCGTCCAATAATTGAAAAACACTGTCTGCTGCTGCCACACCTTTTAATATCATCGGAGCTACTTCACCCAAGCGGCGTATTGGCTGAATAAGAGATCCAACAGCCGTTATATAAGCAACAAACTCTGCTGGCTCACGCATCTTGGTAACACTCATGGCAACAAAAATTAATGCAGCCATAGCAAAGGCAACCAGCAATTGAATAACGGGGGTATTAGCAGCAGAGGTCATAACAATTTTCATATTCTGCGCATAATTTTTTTTGCTAACTTTTTCAAAGCGCTGCTGCTCATAGGGCTCGCCGCCAAAGCTACGCATTATGCGATGACCATTAACCATTTCACCCGAGACTTGAGTGATATCGCCCACAGAAGTTTGCACACTGTTACTCAATCGACGCAACCGCTTACCCACAACACTCACCAACCAAGCGATAAGAGGTGTTACAGCCAAAAATACCAATGTTAATTGCCAATCACTTACAAACAAGAAGCCGAGCATAAAGATGACTACCGCCCCCTCGCGCAGAGAAATTTTAAGCGCGTCAGTTGCCGCTGCCGCAACTCCGTTAATGTTATAAGTAATAATAGAAATTAAATGGCCAGAATTACGCTGATCAAAAACGGGAGTAGGCAAGGTGGTCATATGATTAAACACTTGCACGCGCAATGTATGAACCACACTATTGCCCACTTTAGCCAAATAGTAGCTGCCCATGAAAGCGCCTATTCCCCTGACTATGGTCGCCGCAATAATAGCGAGGGGAATTAAATAGCGATCCATTGCATTGTTATTTTGCATCGCTGTTAATAGATATTTTAAAACCTCCAGAAAGGCATAATGAGATGCACCATAAAGCACGAGCCCCAGAACACCCAAAGCAAACAAGAGCTTATAAGGCTTTAAATAAGCTAAGAGTCGCCAATAAATATCAAGCGATGTTGCGTTAGCATTAACTTGCGGTTGAGACATAAATTACCTTAAAAATTCGCCACCTTGTTAATGACGATTATTCTGAATTTTTGACATATGCCACAACTCGGCATACTTAATAAACGTCGATTGCGACAACAGCAACGCCAGTAAAAAGCCCTGCTTGCCATCTAAAATACCCAATCTAAAAATATACATTCGAATAAAACACGCAAATGCGTGCAAACTTGCGCCCGTAAGCGTTGCGGACTTTCCAGCTTTAAAACGCTGCAGTGCCCATTCTTCTGCATAGTGCGCGGCTTTCTGCTGCTGATGTCGAACAGAGTCGTACACATAATGCAACAAATGACCGGATAATTTTTGCTCTGGCAAATGTTGCGTATTAATTAAGCGCTCGTGAACTCTGGTTGCATCATAAAGTGCTTGATTGCGCGGATACAAACGTGGCACCCAATCGGGATGCATACCTGAATGCTTAATAAAACGCCCAAAGCACCAGCACAAACGATTCACAAACCAAATGGCCGGTGCTTGCTGTGCCGCTGCAAGAATACTTGCCTGCAATTCTGGCGTAACGCGTTCATCCGCATCAATCATAAAAACCCAATCGCAGGTTGCCAGCTGGGCGGCGCGCTCGCGCTGAACACCAAAACCTTGCCAATCGGTATTTACGAAAACTTTGGCGGAAAAATCTGCTGCAATCGCACAGGTGTTATCGCTGCTGCCAGAATCCAATACCACGACTTCATCGGCCCACGTTAAGGACTTTAGGCAATCCGGCAATTTCTGAGCTTCATTTTTTACAATCAATACTGCCGATATACTTGGCATTGCCACTAACCTCTAGTTGGGGGGAAATTGTGGATAATCCACCCCTTGCCTAAAATTTTCTGTAATTATTTGTTGTTAGTTAGGGGTTACTCTTGAACCTTCGTTATAACTCGCATCTGGCGCGCGAACTTGTGCCCACAGTATAACCAGCAGAAATACGTAAACCATGACACCGCTAGAATGACTAAAAAAAGATTGCGTTAAACCAAAGACAAAAGTCGCAACTATCAAGAGTAAACTTGCGTACACCAGCGGTGCTTTTGCTGAAACGCATTGTTTTAATTGGCGATAAAACAGCACACCAGGTACCACATAGATCATCAAGAGCGCCATGCCGCCCAGTAAACCGCGTTTCACTAAAGCATCTAAAAAATCATTATGAAAATGATTAAATCGCTGAAAAATTTCGGCCTTATCGCCACTCAAATTGACATAATTAGCAACACTACCCCAGCCCAGTAAAGGATGCTCAGCAATTAATGGCACACTAGCTTGCCAGAGTGTTATGCGTGCGCCCAATGACGTGTTAGCGTTATTCGCGTGAAAGTATTGCTGCAAATCCGAAATCACATCATTAATTCGCGACTGCAATAAACTTGGCGATAGAAAATAATAAGCAAATCCACAAAAGCACAAAACTGCAAATATAAAGATGGCTGATTTTTTAGTGTTTTTATGTAAATCATTGACGAGATAAAACAGACCTATGGCAAACGGTAAGACCAACCAACCGCCGCGCGCGCCCGATAACAGCGATGCCCAAATGCCACTCATAAAGCCGACGAAAAATATGATTATCATGCTGCGAGAATGCTGCTTCGCCCACGCAAAACCCGCCATTAATACACATGAAAAGAGCATGGCTATATCGCCAAACTGAATGGGGTTATTGTATCCACCTGCACGCAGTTCACCGTACACATAAAAATCCACAACAGCCACAATCCCTGCACCCAATGCACCAAGCGCAATGCCACTCCATAGGTAAATAAGTTTTATTGGAAAACGCAACAAGAGCAGCAATACAGGAATAGCGAATAAAAAACGTGAAAAATTATCGTAATGTCTAGACGGCAAATGATGGATAAAATTCGTGACGACTCCCACCAAGAAATACAACAGCAATGCTGCAATAAAACTCTTATCTGCTGCAATTAGCATTGGGTTAGGTCGAACAAAAAGATACACGAGTGCAAACAACAATAACAACACTGGGCCATAGGTATAACCACTGGGAACAACAAGCGCCAAGGCACCGAATAAAAATACAAAAATGGAAACACATAAAACCGGAATATTTGCGAACGCAATTTTATTAGAAATCATAGACCCGCTTCCGAATGTGATGGGCAATCCATCACCAACAACGGTACCCAAAAGATATGCACCGCTAAACAAAAAAGGAGCCGAAGCTCCTTAGGGGGCAATGGATTACTTGGTCACCGGCGCTAGCCATTGTGTATGGCCAGCTAATTCACCGCGTACCGCTTTGAAGTACAAATCCTGTAAGCGCGTTGTTACTGGGCCGCGACGCCCTTCGCCAATTTGGCGGCCATCAAGTTCACGGATTGGCAATACTTCAGCAGCAGTGCCGGTAAAGAAGGCTTCATCGGCAACGTAGACTTCATCGCGTGTAATACGCTTTTCTTTAATGGTGTAACCGCAATCTGCGGCTAATTGGAAAATGGTGTTGCGCGTAATACCGTCCAAGCAAGAGGTTAATTCTGGCGTGTAAATGATGCCTTCACGCACCAAGAAGAAGTTCTCGCCGCTACCTTCAGCAACATAGCCTTCAGCGTCCAATAACAAAGCTTCTTCACAACCGCAATCCAAAGCTTCTTGAAGCGCTAACAAAGAGTTGATGTAGTGGCCGTTAGCCTTCGCCTTGCACATAGAAATATTGACGTGATGGCGGGTATAGCTTGAGGTGCGAACTTTAATACCGATGTCGCGTGCTTCGGGCGACATATAAGACGGCCAGTTCCACGCAGCAACCATCACATGCGCCTTCAAGTTATCTGCACGCAAACCCATACCTTCTGAACCGTAAAACGCCATGGGGCGCAAGTAAGCTTCAGTCAGGCCGTTTTCACGGACAACTTGTTTTTGAGCTTTGTTGATGGTTTCTTTATCGAAGGGCAACTTCATACGCATAATATGCGCAGAGCGAAACAAGCGGTCGGTGTGCTCTTGCAAGCGGAAAATACTGGTACCCATGGATGGACTGTTGTAGGCACGCACGCCTTCAAATACGCCCATACCATAGTGCAACGTGTGGGTTAACACGTGAACTTTGGCATCGCGCCACTGAATCAACTCACCATCTAACCAAATTACGCCATCACGATCGGCAAAAGACATAGCCAACTCCTAAAAATCAAAACTGTTGTCGATAGACTGCCGCATCACAGATGCCACAGCTCAAAATTTTTGCTGCTTGCTAGGTTTAGGATATTTATTCGATTTCGATGAGCTGGTGCCAAATGTGGCTGACCTGTTCCCGCTCGACCTCGAAAACTCCTTCACCAGCCAAAACCGCCTCTTGTTGTTGCAGCGCAAGGCGGTGCCCGGTGGATCGATAGGCTTTGTAAGCGGCGATCAGTTGGGCGACGGAAGTGGCATCCAGTAAGCCAGCCTCTTCCAAAGATCCAAGTATGCGAATGTTATCCGTGTATTGGACGATCTTGGGCGCCTGATAGGCCCAAGCCAAGGCCGCGTATTGAACCATAAATTCAATATCCACGATACCTCCGGCATCCTGTTTCAAATTAAATAATGGTGTGTTTTCACGCTTTGATTTGGCTTCACTGCCCAATTGGTCGCGCATTTTGTGGCGCATATCGCTCACTTCCTGCCGCAACTTGGGCAAATCCCGTTGTTGGTGCAAAATCGCCATACGCACCTGATCAAACTTTTCCGCCAATTCCACAGAGCCCGCCACTACACGCGCGCGAACCAAGGCTTGGTGCTCCCACGTCCACGCCTCTTTTTGTTGATAACGCTCGAATGCAGACAGCGTTGACACCAACATGCCGGAATTGCCCGATGGACGCAGGCGCATATCTACCTCGTACAACTTGCCCGCAGCGGTTTGGGTATTGAGGATAAAGATAATGCGTTGACCGAGACGAGCATAAAAGGTCAAGTTGTCGATAGCGCCTTTGCCATCTACCAAACCTTCAGTCGAGAGACTGGAATCGGCATTGTGGATAAACACCAAATCCAAATCCGAGCCGTGTCCAAGCTCTATACCGCCCATCTTGCCGTAGCCGACCACGATAAAATCCGGCGATAAATCAAGCCCACCCTCTGCACGCTGCGGCCGCCCGTGGCGAGCGACCAAGTGCTCCCACGACAATTGCAGAACGTGCTCTAAAATGACTTCGGCGATAAAAGTGAGGTAATCGCTCACCTTCATCAGCGGCAAAGTACCACTCACTTCGCCCGCAGCCACGCGCAAACCGTGTGCAGCGCGGAAGTAGCGCAGCACTTCCATATGGCCTTCTAAATCTTCCCATTCAAGGCGTAATACTTCGCGGCGCAAATCATCGCGCAAGTTTGTTTTAATTCGCTCATGATCATCATCGGGCGAGAAATAAAGATTAACCGGCGTAAGCAGCTCATCCAAAAGCGCAGGATATTTGGCGAGCTGCTCTGCAATCATCGGGCTGGCGGCACAGAGTTTTACCAGCTGATGTAAAGCGATAGGATTTTCTATCAGCAACACCAAATAGGCACTGCGGCGCGCAATGGATTCCACTAGAGGCACAATACGCTTAAAGGTATCCACAAACGGAATCATTAATTCGCCGCGCTCGGCGTGTTCGCAAATCATCATTAACAAACGCGGGACAAATTCATCCAAGCGGCTGCGGCTGCTCGCTTGCATGTTTACCACGGAGCGATTTTCACGCAGCTCGTGTAAAAGCTTGAGTAAAGCTTCCGGATTTTCTAGCGGCTGGCCATTTAATAATTGTTGCGCATCCTCCGCGCTTATAGCACCGGATTGAATACTCGCATCCCATAAACTGCGCCAGACTTGCAGCACATCGGCATTCACAGTTTCTTTGCCCTCTTCACCTTGTTTAGATTGGGGATCGGCAATCACTGCTTTAAATTCGTGATTTACGCGGTTGCGATAATTAGTTAAGACTTTAAAAAATGCTTCCCAATTTTCAAAACCCATAGCCCAGGCTAAACGCAATTGACCTAGCTCATCGGTGGGAAGTGCTTGAGTCTGACGATCTTGATAACCTTGAATCGCGTGCTCTGTATTGCGTAAAAATTCATAAGCTTCGGCGAGTGCACTGCCTGCACCTACGGGTAAATAATTTTCTTCTTCTAAAATGGGCAAGAGTTTTAATACTTGGCGCTGACGTAAGCGTGCATCGCGGCCACCGCGAATCAATTGAAATACTTGCACCACAAATTCAACTTCGCGAATACCGCCCTCGCCCAACTTCACATCTAAATTCATGCCTTTGCGTTGCACTTGGCGAGCGATTAAACCTTTCATTTCACGCAGAGATTCTATAGCACTGAAATCAATATATTGGCGATAGGTAAAAGGCTGCAGCATGGTGCGTAAATATTTGCGCTCACCTTTAATATATTCATCAATGTTGATGCTCCCCAGTGCAGCAGCCACAGTGCGCGCCTTAATCATGGCATAGCGTTCCCAATCGCGACCTTGGGTTTGGTAGTAATCTTCCATGCCTGCAAAATTTAATACCAAAGGCCCACTTTGCCCGTTGGGGCGCAAGCGCATATCCACACGGAATACAAATCCATCTGCAGTGACTTTATCTAAACTATTAATTAATTTTTGGCCGAGCTTGGTAAAAAACTCCTGATTACTTAATACACGTGACTCATGATTGGTAGAACCCGATTCCGGAAAAGTAAAAATCAAATCAATATCGGATGAGACATTTAATTCGCGCGCGCCCAATTTTCCCATCCCCAAAACCAATAGGGGCTGCGCAATACCCGATTCGCGACCAATAGGCGCACCGTACATTTTTTCTAATTCGCGGTAGTGGTAATTTGCAGTTAACTGAATCGCCGCATCCGCAAAGCGAGACAGCTCAGCCGTAATATCGCGCATGGGTGCACAGCGATTAAGATCGCGCCAGATAATTCGAATCATGGCTTTGTTTCGGAATTGGCGCAGGGTTTTGTCTAATTCCAGATCGGTTTTGCAGGCGGCGATTGCTGCGTCAAAAGAAACGAGCGCATCTTCACCCATAGGCGAGAAGAGTACACCCGTTTGCACTAGCTCAATTAAAAACGATGGATGAATTGCGCAGGTTTTGGCGATGAATTCGCTCGCGGCAAATGCGCGGGTTAATTGCGCATCGAACTCACTAACACTGATCCGATCAGCCAATAATATGTGTAATTCAGGCAATGCCTGCTTTTGACGATTTTCTTCAAACTGCTCCCAATAACGATTGGCTGCTAGATGTAACACAGAAGGGACATGACTGAGATCAAACATAGAAGACTACCTTGGGTGCAAGACTAAACGAGAAACAATAACTCTAGTTTAGCGCGACTTCAGGCAAAGCGCATAATCAGCCTGAGCCTAATACATAAATGAAACTCATGCCCAATAGGCCACTACTCAACGTGCGTAGAAAAAATTCGAACACGCAAATTGTTCAAAAAAGCATGAACATTACTGCTTGCGTAGAATGCGAATAATACGGCTGTAAACAATTTCCGTTATCGCCCAAGAGTTTTTACCACTTGTATTCACGAACTGAATAACGACCGTATCAATATCTTTGTGATAGCGTGCAATACTCGAATACCCCGGTAACAGGCCGGTATGCTCATAGACATATATAGAGGAATAAATAGCCTGTTCATCAGCATTTAATAATGAACCATCATTCAATGCCCTCATGAAGATCCCAACATCCTGTGCACTTGCAATCATGGAACCACCGGCACCAATAAAATTCGCTGTTTTTAAATCAGGTTCATAACCTATGTAATAGCCGCTCACCACGTCTTCCAAATTAACTTCACTTAGCAAACTATAGGTATGAGTTAAGCCGAGCGGCTCTAGTATTTCTTTTTTTATGTAATCGTGATGGCTATAGCCTAATGATTTATCCAGGATCATACCAATTAATAAATAATTCGTATTGGAATAGCGATAACGGTTGTCTGGTTTGAAATCGGCGGGCTTATCTAACCCGAACTTTAGCAAGCCGCTGACATCAGCAGGTAAATTATCCCAAGGGAATTTTGGATCATCAATAAAATTAGGGATTCCGCTACGATGTTGCAGCATCATTTTCAGTGTAATCTTATCTGCATATTCAATTCGCCCCGCAAGCTCAGGCAAATAATCGGTGAGGGGTTTATCCAGCGATAACTTTTTGCTGTTCACCAGTTTGGCGGTAGCCGCGGCAATGTATAATTTGCTAATACTAGCAATCTTAAACAGGGCGTGCGGATCAGCGGGTATTTTATTTTCCCTATTTTTCCAGCCAGCTGAATAGAATTCTGGTGAGCTACCTTTTTTATCTACATAAACAATAATGCCATCTAAGTCATAATGTATAGCATCGCTGACTTGCCCCTGAACAGTGTCAGGCAATGGCTTTAAGTAGGCGCAGCCTGCGAGCCAAGGGACGAAGACTACTGCACAAATTATCGAAATAATAGGCATCATAATTAAAAGAACTAAACGCAATTTATATTTCATTTCAGTGTGCTTTAGATGAAATCACGTTTTTCACTTTGGATATGCCACGTCATCGCCAAAATCAAAACTGCGATTACTATTTGTGTTATTGCAAGGCTAATCGCAGTTGAATTCCACACCATGTGAGAATCATAAACGTGACTATTGATTGGTTCCAAATATGCAATAACCCAGAGATAGGCAGGCGTTCCAAGTTCTACACAGAGCATTGTAATAATCGTAATACCGTAGGATTGATATATCAGCGCCACACTGAGAACGGCAACGTAAGCAACAAAGACGCCCAAAAATATCATAGTGACAAATGGAACAGTGCCATTAGGAAATACACCGCAACCAAACGAAAAATAGAAGGCAACACCGGTGATTACCAACCAAAATACCGTAAATACAGGCAGATTTAATAACAGCTTGGACAAGGTTAACTCTTTCACTGTAACAGGGAGGCTCATGATAAATAACTGAGTAGATTTTTGTTTTTCCATCACAATCGTTTTAATAAGTAGCACCATTCCGCAGGTAACGGATGGCGCAATTAATAATGTAATACCAAGATTAAAAAAGACTACGTTTGGTACACGCCCAAATATCATGCATATAGCCGCAATAGAGGCGAGCATAGCTATACAAAAAATTAAAATTGTCTTACGCATCATTAGAAAATCTTTTCTAACAAGCTGGGGAATGATTGAAGTAGTCACAGCGTAGCTCCCTTGTATTCATTTGCTTTAGCACTCTGAACATTCGCCAGAAATATTTCTTCTAGCGTTAAACGCTCAACACTGCTTGTTTGTAAGCCTGCATGGGTAAATTGTTCGGGAATTGAATCGTCGTAGTTGTTTACTGTTACCGAGCACAGGCGCCCACTCTGTTGCACATCCTTGATATTGGATAAGTCTGGCAGCTGACAGTTGTTCATATTGGTTAGGCGCAATCGTCGCCATCCATCCATAAAATCTTCTTTATTGCGCGATTCAATAATGCGACCACCGTAAATAAACGTGATGTAGTCAGAGATTTGTTCTACATCTAAGGTGTTGTGTGATGAAAACAATATGGAGTGAGTTTCGTCTTGAAGCGAATTCATCATTTCATCGAGCACTTCTTTTCTTACTGCTGGATCTAGCCCTGTGGTTGGCTCATCAAATACCAATAAATTGGGGCGGCGTGCCAAGGCTAACAATAAAGTGGCTTTAACGCGCTGCCCATGCGACATGCCTTTTACTTTTTGGTCTTTGTTGAGATCGAATCGGCGCAATAATGTTTTAGCGTATTCATCATCCCAGGAGTCAAAAATAGACTTAATAAAATCCATGTGAAATGCAATGGTTTCGCTTTCGTAAAGCCGCATGTCTTCAGCCACAAAACCTATATTGCGTTTTGCCGCAAGTTGTTCGTTGGGCATGGAGTGTCCCAGGACTTTTATTGAACCGCTGTCTGGCCCGATGAGCCCCATGACGATGCGCAAGATAGTGGATTTGCCCGCACCATTCGGGCCCACCAAGCCCATGACAGTACCCTGCTCAAAGGACAAGTTCACATTCTGCAATTTGAAATGCGGGAATTGTTTTGAGATGTCTTTACATTCTATTGCCAATGGCGCGCTCATCGTACGGCTCCTTTTTTAAATATACTTTCTCAACATCTGCAACAACTCGTCTTCTGGTATCGCAAGAGACTTAGCCAATTTACCGGCCTGCTGTAAATGCTGAATTAACTCTTCTCGCTGAAGCGCCATCAAATCGAGTGATTCACTGACCCAACTACCTTTGCCTTGCTGAGTGAGAATCACGCCTTCTCGCTCTAATTCCAAATAAGCACGCTTGACCGTAATGATGCTGACCTTGGTCTCTACCGCCAGTTCACGAATGGAGGGCAATGGAGTGCCGGGCGGCCAATCGCCCACGGCGATGCGCTGTGTAATTTGCTCCATGATCTGTTGATACATGGGGCGCGTGTCGGTTTGGGAGAAAACGAATCCAAATTTCATATACACAGTATATACAGTTGTTATAGGTAGATGCAATATATGGCAGCAGTAAACGTTTAAATGAGCTTAAAAACATGAGGCAGACCGCCCAATGTCCTGCTTAGGGACATTGGGCGATTTCACAACTATTTCACGGGAATGACGGGCAAAGGAAGTTGTACTGAATAGTTACTTTTATGATTAATGTTGTGCGTCAATCCATAACTGTAAACGCGCTCTCGGGTAATTCAACACGCAATTCAAAGGGCACCATGACACCTTGGCCGAGAAGATTGCCATTGGCGTTGTCGCCTAATAACTGCAGAGTAATATTGCCGCCTTGCGCAACTAAAAATTCTTTTACGGCATCCATCCCCACTCCACGACCAGAGATATTGGTGACTTCCTCTTTGGTAGAAATACCGGAAGCAAAAATCAAATTAGCGATGTCGTTGTAGTTGGGTTTATCTTCAGCTTTCCAGTTGCCTGCTTCAACACCCTTTTTAAATAATCGGTCTATGTTCACGCCTTGTCCGTCGTCTTTAATGTGAATATGCAATTTATCTTTTTGTGATACTGCGTGAACCTCAATAGTACCGGTGCTAGGTTTCCCCGCTTGCACCCGCACGGCGGCGGTTTCGATGCCGTGATCAACACTGTTACGTAAAATATGTGCGAAAATATTGGTTATTAATTCAGTGGCGCTGGATTTAATGCGGACTTGATTATCTTCAATAATCACTTTCGGCGCTTCTTTATTGAGTTGTAACGCAATTGACGGTAATGAGCTAACGATATCGTTCAAAACCTCACTCATAGGGTTAGACAGGGCACGATTTAACAGCGATTGAATGGGCCGCAAGGGTTGTGTTTTACTCAGTGCAGGGTATTCCTGATGTGCCGTATCAATACTGTGTTGAATTGCTGCAATGGCTTTACTATCTGCCCAAAAACCATTCTGATCGCGAGTTTCGCCACCGCCGTCACCGCGACCTAATACTGTGTAAAAAACATTTTCATATTCTTGCAGTATGCTCTGCACGCGTAAAAGATCACTGATAAGTAGATCGCGATCCCAGCCAGCTTCAGGGTCTGCTTTGAGTGCGCTATAAACGGATTCTACTTCATGCACTACATTGCTGAAATGATCAAAATTGAAGGTGCGGCAATTGCCTTTAATGGTGTGCATATTGCGAAACAGTAACGCTATAACCGTATCGCTACGCTGTGTATTACTTTCAATTTGTGTACGGTTTTCATCAATAAAACGTTTTGCGGATGCGGCAAAGGATAAGTATTTTTTGGCAGAAACGTTTAACAGTTGGCTGATAATTTCCAGTTCGCGTTTTTTATTGCGGGCTTCGTGCTCCATTTTCTTGAGCAATGTGACATCTCTAACGGATACCATGAGTTTGACTGTAAGATTGCCAACGACTACAGGATTCCAATCTAGTGATAGAAATTTAGACTTTCCGTTGAAATGGGCTTCATATTCCTCGATCAATAGATGAGAGTTGAATTCAAAATTTATTTCATCGTCACCAATAATGGAACTTACCGACTGTCTTATTTGATCCAAATCATCACTTCCTAAATTCGCTTTACTGAACAATAAATCCAGTGCGTCCTGGCCTGCAATGGCTTTAGCCTCAAATATTTCTTCTAAAAAGTGTGAATACTCCGGGTGAATATTGCCATTCGACTCTATGGTAAATAGACCCTGGCGCATGTTGCTTAGCATGGTTTGAATATCGTTATTTTTTTCGCGCAATTCCGCTGTGCGTTCAAATACTTTAATTTCCAGCAGACGATTTTGCTCTTCTATTAAGCGGCGTTTTTTGCGTTGCGACTGAACAAATAACACAATGATGGCAATAACGCCAAGCGCATAGAGTGTATAGGCCCACCAAGTTTTCCAGGGCGGAGGTAGTTGAACGATGGTAATAGATGTACCAGCTTCATTCCATATACCATCGTTGTTGCTGCCTTTGACGCGAAACACATAGGTGCCTGGGTTTAAGTTGGTGTATTTGGCAGAGCGTTGGTCGCCTACTTGTAACCAGCTTTTATCAAAGCCTTCAAGTGTATAGGCGTAATTGTTTTTATTTGAGTCGCGAAAATTAAGGGCGGAAAAACCAAATTGAAACATGGATTTTTTATAGTCCAGCACAATTTCTTTGGTGTAACTCAGTGACTGCGGCAGCAAGCCATCGGTGTCGCCGACGGTAACGGAATCCGCGAATATTTTTAAACCCGTAAAGGCTATGGGTGGGGCTACTTTATTATCTTTTAATTTTTTAGGGTCAAAAATTCGCAACCCTTCATTACCACCAAAAACAACTTCACCTTTTTGTGTAATCATACCTGAGTCTGTGTGAAAGCCGCCCATGAGCCTGCCATTGTCGCGATTATAATTTTTAATCTTTTTTGTTTCAGGATTAAACACCGTGATGCCATTGTTGGTTGCAAGCCATAATTGGCCTTCAGTATCTTCCAATATTGTACGTATGGTATCGTCGGTAAAGCCGCTGGACTTGTCGAAAATCGTGAAGGTTTTTCCGTCGGGATTCAATAAATTAAGCCCCGCTTCCGTGCCAACCCACAGGCGATGCTTGCTGTCTTCTAGGAGTGAAATTGCTGATCGGTTACTTAAACTATTGGGGGCTTTTGGGTCTGGCTTAAAGTGTGTAAATACTCCTGTATTGCGGTCAAGCAAATCTAAACCTGTTGCAGTGCCTACCCAAAAGTTTCCCTTGGAGTCCTCTAGCGTGGCCCAAACTGGGCCCGGCGATAGGGTATTTGTGTCTTGCTCAATGGTGATGTAGTGAGTGTAGGTTGCTGTGCTGGGGTCAAATTTACTTAAGCCGCTGGAGTGGGTACCTATCCAAATATTTTTTTGGCGATCTTGTTTGATTGACCACACCGTGGCGTTATTGAGAGTTTTAGAGGTGCTTATAGCGTCCTTTTTTTCACGCGCAGGGTCGAAAGGCATGCGGGTAAAAATGCCGGTTTCCGGGTCAAATACAGAAATGCCGCCGCCCCAAGTGCCTGCCCAAACTTTGCCACTGTCATCAATAAAATTATCCAGTACGGCATTACCGCTTAAACTTTTATCGTTACCGGGCTCATTTTTGTAAGCTGTAAATTGATTTTTTTCGCGGTCAAAGAAATTTAAACCGCCGCCATCTGTACCTATCCAAAGGTTTCCACGCGCATCTTCGCGCACGGATAAAATTGCATTGTGGGATAGGCTGCTTGGATTGAAAATGTCGCGAATGTAGGTGGTGATGGCGGCGCTGGAACGATCAAAATAATTTATGCCTGCCGGATAATTACCGACCCACACATCGCCAGTACGATCTTCATAAACCGTGCGAACTTGATTGGAGCTAATAGAGGTTGCACGCCCATCTTCAAATTGCTGATTACTAAAACGGCCCTCGGGAAATTTTTCTGTTTTTTCAAAAATAGCAATGCCACCACCGTCACTCGCAACCCAAAGGGCACCCGTAGAATCAATGAGAAGTTTTGCGATTTCTTTTCCGGCAATAGAGTTGGGGTTTTTCGCATCTTTAACATAACGGGTTGATTGTTGTGTGTTTGGGTCAAAATTCACTAAGCCATCGGCTGTGCCTAGCCATAAGGTGCCATTTTTATCTTCAACAATATCGTTGACGGTGTTAGGTTCCAGCAGTTCTGGTTTTTCAGGGAAGGGTTTAAAGAGGGTCACTTTTTTTGTTTCCCAATTTAACTGTTCAAGCCCCTGTTTACTGCCAATCCAAATTGTACCGGTGGTGTCACGGTAAAGGCATCTTATATCTACGGTATGCAGCCAATCCTTTTTTTCTTTATCGGGAAGAAGTGTTGAGTAATCCTGGGTTGTTTTATTGAGTAATATCAGCCCGTTCGCGGTTGCAAAAAGCATTTCACCGCCGGGCACCTCGGTCGCTTGATAGAAATAGGTTCCGTTTATTGCAGACGCTTGGTTGGGATTATCGGCAACAGGGGTTAATAGTTCGGTTTTTGGGTCATAGCGCAGCAGGCCAGTGCGGGTTAGAACCCATAGAATTTTATCGCTGTCTTCATAGAGAAAGTTAACCATTTTTACGGGTACTTTGGCTTCTTGTACGCCGGCTAGAATAAATTTAAATTCATAACCGTCGTAGCGCACCAACCCACCGCCGCCGCCAATCCACATAAAACCCTGGCTGTCTTGTAGAAATGCTTGCACTTCTGCCAAGGGGATGTCTTTGTTATCGAGCGGGTGTTGAAAATTAATTCGCTGCGGCAGCGGTTCTGCAAAAGGCTCGGCCAGACTGTGGGTATGCATCATCGTGGTTGTGACTGTAAGCACGAGGGTGTAAAAAAATGCACCACATGTTGGTAATGGCTGTAAGTGCTTTTTAAGCGTGTTGATTGCCCAGAAAAGGTTTCGCATGAGGCTATCCGCGTGTTAGTTGATTAGTGAGGCGTTGTGCAAGAATCCTAGTTAACAGGCGTCTTAGCTTTGCTAGATTGAGTGTAGCAATCCATGGCTAAGCCGCAAGAAACACATGCTTAATAATGGTGCGATAGTGCTTATCGAAATAGCAGGAGTGCTTATCATTCCAACGCGAGTAAACTTATTTTTTTCTCGCGATGGTTTATATGAGTCCTGCTTGTTGATTAGCATGTTGCGGTTAAAAAAGAGCCGCAAAAGAATCTGCAGTAAAAAATCATCGCTATTTACGACGTTTGAACTCCAGTGTTGCCAAATTATATCCACCGACCAGCGTTTTAATACGCAGGGTATTTGTGCCTGCCAACAACGACAGTGTTGTCAATTCCTGAGTTTGCCAATGATTTGTTTTATTGAGGGTAATTGCATCGACAAGTGTTTGGTTATTTAGCGTGATGGATACTTTTGCGCTATCAACATTGCTATCAATGCGCACACTGAATAGATAGTCGCCCGCTTGTTCTGCGGTGAAGGTGTATTCAGTCCATTCGCCTGCCTCTGTATGATTTATAAAATACAGAGGCAAGGGTTTTGTGTTTTTATCCACTTCAATATCAACGCCGTCATTGCGATAAACCCGGCCGGCATTCCACGCGGTAAATTCGCTTGTGCCCGCTGAAACATGATAGTCCCCCGAATCCACATCAAAATAACTCTGAGTACCCATATCGTAATCTACTGCTGCAATTGTGCCGCCTTTAGTGTTGATAACATGCGTGGCAAAGGGTTTTGATGTGTTGGTGTAGGGCTGACGAAACATGGCATCAATCACATCCGTACGGAGTGTGTTATTTTCAAAACGGACGTCGTGGTTCGCATAGGCCATGAGTCCTTTATAGGCGACTGCGCGAGTTGGGCGTTCGGCTCTGCCGTTTAAATATTCAACGACATTTAAAAAATCTTTGTTTGCATTGATGTGCAAGGGGTTATTCAAACGCATTTTTTTCAGCGGCCAAAATGCCCAACCAATGCCCTGTGACTCCACCAGACGAATAACATCACCAAACCACAGATTCGAGTTTTCGCCGGTTTCACCGAGCCATAAAGGCACGTTGTATTTTTCACGAAGCTGTAAGGTTCCGTTGATGTCGGCCAGGGAATTTTTGCTCCAATATTTATGAAAACTCAGCGCCATATTGTTGTCCCATGTTGGCAATATGCCCGCATAATTATTACCCCAACAATTACCTTCAATAATGATCATATGTTTGGTGTCTACTTCACGTATTGCTTTGGTGACATTGACCATTAAATTTTTTAAGGGAATATTTTTTTGCTCATTGCAACCATTTTGCGCTGCAGTTGCCTCAAAACCCCAGTTGGGTTCATTGATAATGTCGTAAGCGCCTATCATCGGCTCGTTGGCATAGCGCGCGGCTAATTTACGCCAGAGCGCAATCATTTTTTCCTGGTTTTCGGGGCTCTCCCAAAGCGTTGGCTTGGCCGGATCGCGGTCAGAAATATTGTTGTCATTACCTTGGCCGCCGGGTGCCGCGTGTAAATCCAAAATTAAATACATGTTATTGGCTTTGCACCAGGCGAGTAATTCATCGGTCATTGCAAAACCATTTTCCAGCCAAGTCTGTTGGCCTTTTACGGGCTCTTGTTCTATGGGTAGTGTGTATAGGTTGTAATGCATGGGCAGGCGTATTGCATTAAACCCCCAGCTGGCCATCGCATCTATGTCGGCTTTGCGTGTGTAGTTAGCTAGCCATGCGGTGTAGAATTCTTTGGTTGCCTCGGCACCAATTAAATCTTCAATTCTTTTTTTAATCATGTATTGCGGCATATTGCCTAGTTCCAGCATATAGCCTTCTTGTAGCATCCATCCGCCTAAGCCCATGGCGCGCAGTAAAACTTTTTCACCTTTCTCGTTAACAATGTATTGGCCGTCGGCATGGATATAGGCGTTAGCGTGGGTGGCGGTTACTGCGCAGAATGCAACGCAGCACGCGGTTAATATTTTTTTAATTTTCATGTGGTTTATCCATCCTAAAATAGTCATTGGATTGAGGAATATATTTTCTTACTACCGAGAAACTTATAAAGAATAGACTTCAATTCAAAACATGCCGTAAATACATCCTGTAGGCTCTAATCGGAATTCCTTCGCGATCCGATCGCTTCGGGGAACCTCCTACTCTCTTGTAGGTCGTCCATGCCTCATTGCGGCGTCTTAGTTTTGCTAGCTTGAGTGTAGCAATGCATGCCTAAGCCGCAAGAAATATAGGGTTAATAGTGCCCGCGCACCTCTTTAGTACCCACTTTTTTCTCCACAATAAAAAAACCCGGCCTAAGCCGGGTAAAGAGGGTCTTGCGGAGGGTTTAACGAACGTAGTTACCAGCCGATGGTATAAGTCACAGATACCGGTGCGGAGGTGAAAACGGAGGGGCTGTAGCCACCCACGTCATCATAAGAGAAGCCGTAGGTTAGGCCGTTTAAGGCGTGATCGTGCCAAAACTTCGTAAAGTAGTTAGCCGCTTCGCCCGCAGGGAAAAAGTACGCGGAGTTGTACCATTTACTGCCATCCAAATGTGCAACACGGCGGTTTAAGGCTGCACAAACTTGCGCTTGTAGTTGTAGCTGTTTATCGCGCACCAAACCTGTCGCACCCGATGAATCATCCAGGTAGCCATTGCCTAGCATCGCCATAGAGGTGGTTGGTTTACCGTTAATGCGGTAAGTGCCTTGACCATCGGTAAAGATAAAGACATCGCCTTCCACGCGACCGGTAAAGGTTGGCCACCCGTTATTGAGATTGAGTGTGAGGTTTTGGTGGCGATACTGCTCCCACACCGTATTGATGTAATCGCTCAGGTAATTAACGTTTTCACCGCCGGTTTGGAAGGTGGCGTGTGCCGGTGCCATTATGCGGCGTGGCGCATAGGGTGCCAGCGCTAAGCCATGAAACTCTGCAGGGGTTTCGTTAATAAAACGGGCGAACAATTCATCACGCGATTCAGTCAATGACTCACCCACCGTTTGCGTGAAGCCATCCAAACCCGTTACCGTTAATTGCAGAGGGAACCCAAACATATCCACACGCGTAGTATTGATAAAAATTCCTTGATAGGGCTTACCTTTGGGGACAATGGCAAATTCGCCAAAATCAAAGGTGATCTCGGTGTTTGGATCTGTTGGGTTTTCAACGTTCGCACCGGCATAACCAAGGTTGCCATTAATATCTTGGTTTACCCATATATACATAGGGCTGCCCACGCTCATCAGCAAACGCGCAGAGTTAATCGCCGGAATGGTAATTTTTTTGGTTTGCGCCAAGGAGTAGAAATAGTTGGCATAACCCTGACCATTTTTCACCAGCTGACCGTTATCACCCAAGCTCATTGGAATCAAGTTGCCGTTCATATCTACATGTACGAACTTACCTGTATTCCAGTCTTTACCGATAATCGCCCAGTAAACCTGACTATCTGCATATTTGCCTTTGGTGCCGTTGACTACATTGAAGCTGGTCAAACCATTCCACTCGCTACTGGTGTTATTGGTAACGGTGTAAGTGGCGCTGGTAACTGCTGAGGTCGTCCAGCCGGTTTTCACTGCTATGGCTTTAATGGTTGCGGTGTTTACCACTGGGGTTTTGGTAGTATCGATTTTCACTTCAACCGGCGTGCTGTAAACCGGTGAATCTACCGTAGGGGTTGAGCCATCCAAGGTGTAGTGAATGTAAGCGCCTTCTTTATCACCCGCTAAAGACACGCGAATGATGGTGCCATAGGTGCCGGGCGCATGTGAAAACACTGGGGGGTTTAACGTACCAGGCGCAGAGTTGATTACATAGGTTTGGCTGGCCATAGCCGATTCTTCACCACTTGGAATCACCGTAATGGCATTAATGGTTGCGGCTTTGGTTACATTAATAGCAGTGCCAGAATAGACAGGCGATAAGGCGTTGGGTGCTGAGCCATCCAAAGTGTAATGAATGACACCACCATTGACATTAGTGTTCAAGCTAACGCTTTGTGGACTTAAGAAACTGCCGCCCAAGGGCGAGAAGTTAGGCTTCGCGGGGCATGTTGTACAGACACCAACCACGTGATTGTACCAAGGCGAATCAAGATTGCCGTTCAACCCTTGATAGGTGAAGTTGTAATGGATATTAACACCGGCACTCACTGGGGTAATTACTGCCTCCCAACGCGCCAAGCTAGTGTTGTAGGTCATCTGCGGATTAATTTGGCTACCCGTACCCACGCTGTAATGCAGAATCACATATTCCTGATTGATGTTGCTTTTAAACCAAATAGTAGAGGTAGCGCCTAAATCAGAAACGCCTTGCACATAAGCGCCCAAGCTACTTGACGAGGAACTCGCCACACTTGAGCTGCTTTTACTGCTGGATACCGCTGAGCTGAGCGAGCTTGAACTGCTCTTGCTGCTTGAAACGACAGAGCTAAAAGAACTCGCACTGCTTTTACTGGTGGATACTGAGGATGCAATTGAACTAAGGCTGCTCTTACCCAGAACACGATTAAACACAAAGCTAGCCGTATCCTGTGCGCCCGTAGGTGTTTGATAGGTAAACGAGTAACTCATATTCAATGCCACCGCAGGCGTTACTGATACCACTTGCTCGTAACGTGCATTAGCCGCGTTGTAATTCATGCGCAGATTTTGTTGCCCGGTAGAATTTACGTTGTAGTGAATATCCACCCAAGAAACACTAACATTATTCGGCTTAAGCCAAATAATGGCGGAGGTGCTGTTATCTGCCACACCATTAGTAATGCCTGCAACGACCGAGCTGGATGAACTTGATAGACTCGATGATGCAACCGAGCTGGAGACCACAGCGCTAGAAGCCACGCTTGAAACTATCGATGAACTGGTCTTACTGGATGAACTTGAACCAGGAGCAACAACAGTCGCACTAAATACCACTGTGTCATAGGCCAAACCACTGATGGCATAAGTGAATGAGTAGTTAACTACCGTGCCCGGCGTCGCGCTCATGGCTTGTTCATAACGCGCATTGGCCACATTGTAAGTCATGCGAATATTTTGCTGAGCACCGCCGGTGTTGTAGTGGGCATCAACCCAATCGACATTCACCGCAGGCTTAACCCAAAGCGTGGCCGTGGTATTGGTGGTGTAACTCACACCACTGGTAATAGCCGTTTGGGCAAAGGCATTAACCGATGCTAAAAATAGCACCAGTAAGGCAAAACAATAGTAATAGGGGTTGCACAAGGTTTTCATAATGACAGTCTCCGGGATTATTGTTATCGGACGTTGAGGTTTATGACGGCAGCTCTAACTGCTCCAAAAGGGCATAGCTCCAGCTCACGGAGAAAAGATAGGATTTTGACGAAATGCTGTCGCCTCAACGGGCGTAGCCGCAGGCGTTAGGAGTCCCACTTGCAGAAATTAAAAGCGAGACGCAGGCAAGCTCAAGCCCAAAAAATCGCTAAGCCTATGATTTTGCTAAACAACTATTAAATTCAAACATATGGCGAAGGAATGAGTGCAGATAAAAAAATATAAAAAATTTTAACGATTTTTATGGCCAACTAAATAAGCACATCAGCCTTAAGCGCTTAGCGACTACAAAACTTAAGAGGAAGAAGCTCCCAAGGCTAAGAAAGGCTGTTTGGATGTGAGGCTTCCAACTTAGAACAATACTCTGAAGGCGACATCTTCATGCTGCGTTTAAAGGCGCGATAAAACGTAGATTTACTGTTAAAGCCTGCATCACCCATCACATCCAACATATTGGCGTTCATTTTTGAAACGGCCAATATAGCCACCGCACGCTGCACACGAAAGGAATTGATGTAATCAAAAAAGTTCTGCTGACACGCTCGGTTAATCGCCCCTGAAATTTTGCGGGGCGACATGACAGCAACCTCAGCTAACTGCTCCAAGGTCAGCTCAGGGTCTAGAAATAACTCTTTTTCCAACATGAGCTTATCAATTTGCGCAATAACCAGCGCATCTTGCTTATCACTAGGCTTTGCTTCCGGCGCTTCAGGTGGCTTGGCCTCTCGCTTACCGCTATTGGCTTTAGCAATACTGTAAAACACCAAGGTATTTACAAATACAAAGCTGAAGATATTGCCAGAAATACCAATCACATTACCCAACCACATGGAGTAGTTCATGAGCGTTAGTACGTAGGCCACGAACACCCAACCCCAAATAATTAAGAAACCGCTAATCAACAGCCGCAACCAAAACATATCTATGTCTTCAAGGTTGGAGAAACGCTCCTTTAACTCTTCGCGATAGCGATATAGCGTGTAAAAACTGGCAAAACCATAGCCAACATAAAGCAGATGCCGCACCCAAAGATGAAACTGAAAGACCGGATTCTTAAACAGCAACCCATATTGCGTAATCCCCAGCAATCGCTCTTCAGGTGTAAGGCTTAAATAGAGGCCAACAATAAAGACCGGAAACAGCGAAAGTGGAATGACATGTATTAAATCGCGCGTTTGAAACCGAAAATCCGCGTGGGTGACTGCCCGAACGTACAAAAACAACATAGGTGCCGCAATATAAACACTGAATTTGAGGCAGTAAAAAATATGCACATAGCCCTGCAAATACACCTGCTTAATACTGGGGTTCCAATAAATAATCGTATCCAGTGCATCCAATCCTAGGGCAGCAATAAAGCCAGCGAGTAAAAGATTGGCGTGGCGGTTACCTATCTTGGCTGTCACCAACAATACCGAAAACAATAAACTCTGGAAAATGACCAGAATTAGGGGAATATCATTGAAGCTCAGTACCAAGGCGTCCACGTCGAATCTCTCTTTTATTATTTGAGACCTTTGCACGAATACTACGCTCGACATAACTGCGTTAAAAATCACTAAAAAATGCTCATTTACTCCGTGTAAACTCCGCTTTTTTAGCGATTTTTGCCTTGTTCTGTCATCGCTCGCTACTTCGTGCAAAGGTCTC
>SYDJ01000066.1 GCA_005801205.1 Gammaproteobacteria bacterium | reverse complement strand
TGAAGAAGACTTCGACGGCGAACGTCGCGGTTACCACAATCCGATTATGTTGGCGGGCGGTTACGGCAATATCAAAGCCGAACACGTGATTAAAACTCCGTTTACGGCAGGCGCTAAATTAGTGGTGCTTGGCGGCCCAGCCATGTTGATTGGTTTGGGTGGTGGTGCTGCTTCCTCTATGGCTTCTGGCTCATCCTCAGAAGATTTGGATTTCGCCTCAGTGCAACGTCAAAACCCAGAAATGGAACGTCGCTGCCAAGAAGTTATCGACGCTTGCTGGCAACAGGGCGCAAAAAATCCTATCGCCTTTATTCACGACGTAGGCGCAGGCGGGTTGTCTAACGCCTTCCCTGAGTTAGTGAAAGACGGCGGCACTGGCGGCAAGTTTGAATTGCGCAATGTACCTAACGATGAAGCGAGTATGAGCCCGCTGGCGATTTGGTGTAATGAATCGCAAGAGCGTTATGTGTTGGCGATTAATCCCGAAGATTTAGCGCGCTTTGAAGCGATTTGTAAGCGTGAACGCGCTCCGTTCGCGGTAGTCGGCGAGGCGACTGATGAAAAGCATCTGACCCTCAACGATAAGCACTTCGACGCTAAACCGGTCGATCTGCCAATGTCTGTGCTCTTCGGCAAACCGCCAAAAATGCATCGCGTTGCTGAAAAACACAAAGCCGCTGTAAGCGCGTTTTCTACCGAAGATATCAATATCAATGATGCCGCTGAGCGTGTACTTAAGCACCCTGCTGTAGCGAGCAAAAACTTCCTTATCACTATTGGTGACCGTTCAGTAACCGGTATGGTTGTGCGTGATCAAATGGTTGGCCCTTGGCAAGTTCCAGTTGCAGATTGCGCCGTGACTACCGTAAGTTACGACAGTATTAAAGGCGAAGCTATGAGCATGGGCGAGCGTACACCGCTTGCGTTGTTAGATGGCCCAGCGTCAGGTCGTATGGCAATTGCCGAGGCGATTACTAATATCGCTGCAACACGCATTGAAAAACTATCCGATGTAAAACTCTCTGCTAACTGGATGTGTGCTGCTGGTCATAAAGGCGAAGACGAAAAAATGTATCGCACCGTGCAAGCGGTGGGTATGGAGTTGTGCCCTGAGTTGGGCATTACCATTCCTGTGGGCAAAGACTCCATGTCTATGCGTACGGCATGGCAAGAGAATGGGAAGTCAAAAGCTGTTACTGCTCCTTTATCTTTGGTGATTTCTGCATTCGCTCCGGTAGTCGATGTTCGTCAAACATTGACTCCGCAATTGCGTACTGACCCCTCATTAACAAGAGGCGCTACCGATTTAATTTTGGTAGACCTTGGCAACGGTAAAAATCGTTTAGGCGGTTCGATACTCGCGCAGGTTTACAACCAAATGGGTGATGTGCCGGCAGATTTAGATTCCGGCGCACAGCTCAAAGGCTTCTTTAATGCAATGCAAGCCAGTATCGCTGCCAATGAAATTCTCGCCTACCACGACCGCAGCGATGGCGGTTTGTTTGCGACTATTGCCGAGATGGCCTTTGCGGGTCACGTGGGTGTAGACCTTAATCTTGATGATCTTGGTGAAGATGCACTTGCTGTTTTATTTAGCGAAGAGGCTGGTGCAGTTCTGCAAGTGGCTCGTGATAAATCCGCTGCTGTGCAAGCGCGTTTCACTGCTGCAGGCATCACTCATGTAAATGTAATTGGCCAATTGAATGGTGAAGATACCATTAGCATTTCGCAAAACGGTAACAACTTGTTCGACCAATCTCGTGCAGTTTTGCAAAGTTTGTGGGCGGAAACCAGCTACCGTATTCAGGCGATGCGTGATAACCCTGCATGTGCGCAATCTGAATTTGAAGGTATCTTAAAAACTGATCCGGGTATGAGCGTAAAACTCAGCTTTGATCAAAATGACGATGTTGCTGCTCCGTTTATCAACACTGGCGTTCGTCCATCTATCGCTGTATTGCGTGAGCAAGGTGTGAATGGTCATGTGGAAATGGCAGCCGCATTTGATCGTGCAGGTTTTAATGCGGTTGATGTGCACATGAGTGATTTGTTGTCTGGTCGCGTATCGCTAGAAACCTTCAAAGGCTTAGTGGCTTGCGGTGGTTTCTCTTACGGCGACGTACTCGGTGCCGGTGAAGGCTGGTCAAAAACGATTTTGTTTAACAACAAGGTACGCGATGAGTTTGAGCAATTTTTCCACCGCAACGACACCTTCAGTTTAGGTATCTGTAACGGTTGCCAAATGATGTCTAACCTGAAAAATTTAATTCCGGGTGCAGATCATTGGCCGCGTTTTGTCCGTAACCTTTCTGAGCAATTTGAAGCGCGTTTCAGCTTGGTGCAAGTGCAAGAATCGTCATCTGTTTTGTTTAAAGGTATGGCGGGTTCACACATGCCAGTTGCTGTTGCCCATGGTGAAGGTTATGCAGAGTTTGCTAATGCCGATGCGTTAAAAACCTGTAATGACAGCGGCACGGTGGCTTTGCGTTTTATTGATAACAATATCAATGCAACAGAAACCTATCCTGCCAACCCTAACGGTTCACCATTAGGCATTACCAGTGTAAGCAGTAAAGATGGCCGTGTAACTATCATGATGCCGCATCCAGAACGCGTATTCCGCTCAGTGACCAACTCATGGCATCCAGACGATTGGAAAGATGATGGTGCTTGGTTGCGTTTGTTCAGAAATGCGCGGGTGTTTGTGGGTTAATTAATTTTATTACTTAGTAAAAAACTCGCAAAAAAGGAAGCTTCGGCTTCCTTTTTTGTTTTTCACAGACGTGATTTTTTGTGCATTTATTTGCATCTCTATGTTCGACAGCGTACTGAACTATTAATAGCCTTTCACTATCATGTGTCTCAACAACTGCAGCTTTGATCATCAATCCGCAGTTAGTAAAAAATAGGATGTTGATGGCGTAATCCGTTAACTCACACACAAATGCATGAATGAGAATACACACATGAAATTTATTAAAGCATCTGGATTTTTAGCCTGCGCAGGAGCAGCCGCTATGACGAGTTCAGTCACCTTCGCAAACGATGAAGCAGGTTGGTACATTGGTGGCAACGTGGGTCAATCGCGCGCTCGTCTTGATGAGCACACTATAATGACTCAGGTTTCTCCAGGCCTTTTCACAACCGTTGTCGGTGACAATACTATTGACGGTGGTGGTAAGTTGTTTGGTGGTTATCAAATTAATCAATATGTGTCTCTCGAAGCGGGATATTTTGATTTGGGCGAATTTCAAATCTACGCAAAGACACTTCCCGTTGGTGCTATTCATTCCAATATGCAAGTCAGAGGCGTAAATTTGGATGTTGTGGGTTATGTACCTTTTACTGAAAATTTTTCAGCTTTTGGTCGTCTTGGCGTTACCCGCGCCTTAACACAAAATACATTTGATGGATTTGGCGCTGCCGCTGGCATGAGTGGAAAACTAAGTGATCGTGATACCTTTCCTAAAGCAGGTGTAGGTTTGGAATATAAATTCACAGATTCTTTTTTCATGCGCGCTGAAGCTGAGCGCTATGTTATTAGCAATGCGCTTTACGATCACAATAATATTGATTTGTATTCAGTGGGTGTTGTTTATCGCTTTGGTGCTAAACCTGCTCCAGCGCCAGTTGTGAAAGCTCTTCCGCCTGCTCCAGCACCGGTTCCCGTTGTGGTCGCGCCACCAGCGCCACGCTTTGAAAAATATACATTGTCTTCCACCGAGTTGTTTGGTTTTGATAGCGAGAGGCTTTCTATGCCACAACCCAAATTGGATCAAATAGCTGCAGCGCTTAAAACCGATGGTGGCCCACGTCAAATCATTATTGTTGGCCACACTGATCGTTTAGGTTCAGATAAGTACAACCAGAAATTGTCTGACCGCCGTGCAGATGCAGTTAAAAGTTACATCGCAAGTAAAGGCGTTGACGCTAGCCGCTTACAAGTAGTTGGTAAAGGCGAATCTGAACCAGTTGTGCAATGTACTGAAACTAAAAAAGCGGCATTGATTGAATGCTTGGCTCCCAATCGCCGTGTTGAAATCGATCAAGTGGTTGTAGAGCGTAAAGTTAATCCGTAAATTCGGGTTGCATGATGTGATTTTAAAAAGAGCGCTCATGCGCTCTTTTTTTATAACTGCGGAGTAAATTGAATTACTAAACTATTTACTGACAGTATAAGTGTTGGACTGGTAAAGAATATTTCCAATAGTCTCCCCTAAAACAGTAAACAACTGATTTAGGGGAGACATCTGAAAGGTAATAAATCCGTATGACTGAAGGGTGACGTTTATAGTAATTTAATGATTGTTTTTTGTTTCACAGAAGCGCAACTCGGGGTTTGATAAAAGTCTTCAAGCCACCTAAAACTTATCCTGCTAATTCGAGGAGTTCTTTAGTGTGCCAGCCAAACTCTTGTGATGGGAGTTGGCGGATTCCCTGTGCTAGTCTAGGCCGATAACCATCTTGTGGAAATCCGGCTATAATGCCTCACTCTTTGGCTGAACCTGATTATTATGCAACCACCTGTTTTTACTCGCGCATTGCTTGCACCACGCTACTGGGCCGCTTGGTTTGGTGTGGTGGTGTGGTTTTTATTGGCGCAGCTTCCCTACCGAATTCAATTTTATTTGCCGCATTTATTGGTTCCCTATCTCAAACGCAATAAAAAGCGTTTACATCAAGCGGAAACCAATCTGCGTATTTGCTTCCCTAATTTAAGCGAGCAAGAGCACGAAGCTTTGCTCTATGAAACCTTGTACTCCACTGCCATGGCTATTTTTGAAACGGGTATTGCATGGTTTTGGCCTAAGTGGCGGTTACGCCGTTTATTTACCATTAGCGGTGTGGAGCATGTTGACGTTGCCAAAACAGAAGGTAGCGGTGCTTTATTGTTGAGTATGCATTTCACCACGCTAGATATTGGCAGTGCCATGCTTGGCCAGTACGTAAATTACGATGGTATGTACAGCCCGCACAAAAATGCGGTTTATGATTTTATGCAGAAGGTTCGCCGCGAAGCCTATGCGCCGGGTGGTACGGCGTTTAGTCGCGATAACGTGCGTGAGATGGTTAGCCGTTTGCGCAAAGGCCGTATGATTTGGTACGCACCAGATCGCGATTTGGGTGAAAAGGTGAGTGTGTTTGTGCCATTCTTTGGTGTGCAAACTGCAACGGTTACGGCAACGGCGCAATTCGCGCGCTTAGGCCGCGCAAAAATAATCCCGTTTACGCAAAAACGTTTGCCTAATGGCAAAGGCTACGAATTAATTATTCATCCGCCTTTTGAAAATTATCCCACTGGCGATGAATATGCCGATGCTTTGCGGGTAAGTAAATTTATGGAAGATGAAATCAGCAAAATCCCCGGCCAATATTTTTGGGCGCAGCCGAGGTTTAAAACACGTCCAGAAGGCGAAACTAAACTTTATTAATTCTTAATGGGTTTATCAGAGTAATGCACCTTGCCATTTTCATCCGTCCAGCGGTAAATTTTTACTTCTGGCTGCTCTTCTCTTTTGTGCGTGTCTGAAAGCGATTCTTCTTTGGCCTTTTGGCCGGTTCCTTCAGAAATATCTTCCAATGTGTAATGCACCTTGGTTTTTTGCCCAGCAGGTGCTTGTTTTGCGGGCATAGCAATTTCACTTGCTGAGTCACCGCTAAAAATAATTTCTGATAACTGGCGCATTTTGGGGTTCATTAACAGCGGTAGTTTGTTGGGCGAATTTAACTGCGCTTGAAATGCTGGGTCGTTCATTATATCCAGTACGCGCGGGTCATTTTTTAGGGTGACGACTTTTTGCCATGCTTGAATCATTTTTTCTGCCGCTGCGTGCTCAGCAGATTTATCGCTGGAATCCTCAGATGAAATAATCGCCTGCATATCCGGGTTTTTAAGTAGCTGTTGAAAATCCTTATTTTGCATAAGCGATTCAACATTGCCATGATTTAATTCAGCTTGAAATTCAGGATCACTCAGTAGCTTTGTCACTTGGCCATTGTTCGTCATGTTTTGTACATGGTTGAGCATGGCTTGCGGGTCTTTGGTGAGGGTTTTAGTGAGTTGGCTTGAGCCTTTGTCGGAAGTGATTATTCCCACGGCGGTTGATGCGGCGGTGCTCACTAATTTTTTAGCAGCACTATCGATAAAAGATTCTTTGCTATCGCTAACAGATTGGTTAATAGGTTCTCCGCCCTCAACCACATAATTTCTTATGGATTCCGCTTCTGCATCGCTAGGTGAACTTGAGCTTTTTGTTTGCGGTTGATTAGCAATTACAGGAGCGGCTGGCTTAACAACAAGATCAATTAAATAAACCGCAATTAACCCAAAGACTCCGCCAATAATAGCGCCGAAGACTACACCGCCAATTTTGGAGCCGGTTTCGGTAATTGAATTACTGGGCGCTAAGCGCGCGAGTGAATTAAGTATTAGGGTGACGAGCAAGCTTGCCACTAAAAAAATAGTGCAACCTGCCACTAGAAATAAAATTAAACCATCCAGCCCAGTATAAGCGCGCAGAATATTGGCAAAAGGTTTGGTGAGAAAAATAGCGGCAGGGTAGGCGACTACAAAGCTGAGTACACGCGAAATGGCGCCGACAAATCCTTTTTGATAACCGCGCCACGTAAAAAACGCCAAAATTGCAATAAAAATTATGGTAGTCATCATCAATCCCTTCTCTTCGCTGAAGTATTAGCTAATTATAGTTTGGTTGTCGTAGACCTAACTGAATTACAACTCCGCTATAGCGCCCTTGTGAATACCCTCAAAGGCTTTTACGCGAATTTTAGAATTGGGGCGTTCGGTTTTGGTGGCTTGCGCAAAATGTTGAGCGATTAATTCTACGGTGCTGTCTGTATCAA
This sequence comes from Gammaproteobacteria bacterium, assembly GCA_005801205.1. GTDB lineage: Bacteria > Pseudomonadota > Gammaproteobacteria > Pseudomonadales > Cellvibrionaceae > Cellvibrio. The sequence goes on along the minus strand of SYDJ01000066.1, from coordinate 13,663 downwards.
TCAAGTAGCACACATTTTGTGGAATTGTCAGTTCAAATGGCCCCTGTTGTGATACATAGGCAAAGTGATAGTAGGGCGTGTTGTTATGGCGTGGCTCTGCTTTTATATCACTGCGGGTGCCAATATAAATATCACACCAGCGCTTCGCCCAGAGTTCTTCTAACTCGGGCGATTTATTGCCGTTCTCCCAAATATCAATGCGCGAGCGGTGCCCGTGGGCAATACGCTGGCAGTTGCCTACATGTTTTTTCAGCCCGTGGCTGTAGTGGTAATAAGAACCGGGGGTATCTTCAAGGCTAAAGGTTAACTCAAGCTGGGCAACGCTTTCGGGAAACAGGGCTTTTAATTGAGTTATGCACCATTGCGCAATGGTTTCTGGCGTTAGGAATTCTGCATCTACCAAGGCGATTGCGTCGCGCGGTGAGCGGGTTTGCAGGAATTGTCCCTCGTTACCAAATTGCCAGCGAATACTGAGAAACTCGCCATCCTCTTCTAGGGTGATATTTGGGGAGCGCGTAGGTACCGCCAAGCGGTGATCAAGTTCGGTATCTAACCAGTGGCGCACGATTTTTTTCACTGTGCCGAAATCGCACACCATGCCCTGCTCGTCCAAATCGCCTTTTAACAGAATATTGGCTAAATAGGTCTCGCCCAGTAGGCCGCGTTGGGGGTCAAGAAAACTAAAATCTACGTTGGTGAGCTTGTCTACAAAAAGCAACATGATGATATTCAAGGGGGAAGTGGAACGGGCGGCCATAATAACATTGCTAGGTTAAACGTGGGCTCATAAAACGCAGTGGTAAAGATGCAAGAGGCTGTAATAACACAACCTAGAAAACTGGGCTATTCTCTGTGTCAATGTCTTGAATCTTAAGACATTGGTTGTGTCATCTGTTTATGGGTGGGTATAAAAACTGAATAGGGAGGTGTGTTATGGCACGCTGCAACGGTGCCGGTTGGGAGTAGGTATTTCTGAAACGGGTTATTCTGGGAATCATATTGGGGCTTTTACCCCTTTCTTTTGCACAGGGCGCTTCCAAGGAAGCTTCTCTCAGGGCTGCTTTTGTCTACAATTTTATCAAATTTACGGAATGGCCCAATCAATTGGTTAGCGACTCTCTACGCTTATGTGTGTTGGGAGCAGATCGCGATACTAAAGAGGCGCTTAGTCCGCTTAACGGCCAGCCCGTTATCACTCAAAAAATTGAGGGTAAATCAATTGTTAAACAGGCAGTTGGACTCGTTTTCCTCGATGATTCCACCAACACTTTACAGCAGTTAAAAAGCTGCCATGTTCTTTACCGCCCAGCTCGCGCTATACCTATCGCAATTCCTGACCCACTGCCGCTTGGCGTAGTGTTAATTGCCGATGAGCCTCATCCATCGGATGCTAATGTCAGTATTGCATTGAAGCGCAGTCGCGCTGGTACTATCGAGTTTTCCATCTCTACTGCCGCCGTCAGTGTATCCGGTGTAAATATCAGTAGCCAAATGCTTAAACTCGCTAAAAATAGTCAGGGAGGCAGATAGTTCATGGCCAGAACGTCGACCATATCGCGTAAGGTTAGCCGGCTAACCATGATTGTGTCCTCCTTGGCGGTACTGATTGCTGCCATGGTAGGTATTTGGCAGCAGTATGAGGCGGCACATCAACAAGTTAATCGCCAGTTACACATTTTGGCGCAGGCGACGGCCTTTAACGTTGCTTCGACCATTATGTTTTATAACGAGAAAGAAGCTAAAGAGGCGCTGGATGTACTGCAGGTAGATCCAGAAGTCCTCGCGGCGCGCTTAATGTTACCCAACCGGCAGCTGGTGGCTGAGTACAAACGTACACAAAGCGGTTCAGTTACCGTTGATCAGCAAATTTCCGTTGATGTTGTTTGGAAGAACGAAGCTGTTGGCACCTTGATCATGGATGTAGATCTTTCCGCATTACGTCAACAGATGCAGCGCCAGATTTTGGTCGCTGTAATAACTGCACTTATCGCCCTTGTTTTTGCGGGTATTTTTGCTTATCGCTTCACTCGCATTATTACGCGCCCTTTGCGCTTGCTCAGTGAATTGGCGCAATCTGTGGGTGAGAAAGGCAATTACAGTATGCGCGCGGAACAGACCGGTGACCGTGATGAGGTTGGCCTGCTAACCCGCCGCTTCAATGCAATGTTAGATCGTATAGAAGTGCAAGATGGCGAACTGCGTAAGCAGCAAGAGTTGCTAGAGCAGCGAGTGGAAGAGCGCACCTACCAACTGCGCCAGGAAACTGAGCGCGCTGAAGCGGCTAGCCGTGCAAAAAGTGAATTCCTAGCGGTAATGAGCCATGAAATTCGCACCCCGCTAAACGGCATTTTGGGCATGACCAATATGCTAATTGATAGCCCCTTAGATGCTAAGCAAAAACGTTTTGCGCGGGTGGCACGCAGCTCTGGCGAGGATTTGCTGACCATTATTAATGACATTTTAGATTTCTCTAAAATTGAAGCTGGCCGCCTAGAGCTTGAGCCGCGCCCTTTCCAATTAAATGGCCTGCTGGAGGATTTAGCGGAGCGCTATGCACCTGTCGCACAAGGTAAAGGTTTGGAGCTTTTGTGCAACACACCTATACCGCCTTTGTCTGTTGAAGGCGATTCAGCGCGTTTGGCGCAAGTACTGACGAATCTCCTGAGTAACGCCATTAAATTTACCGCTGCGGGTGAAGTGATGCTCTCGCTTGAGCGTGGTGAAGAAACTGAGCATCACGTGAGTTTGTACTTTGCGGTACGGGATACCGGCATAGGCATTACACCAGAGCAAAAAAGTAAATTATTTAATGCTTTTACTCAAGCCGATACGTCCATGAACCGCAAATACGGTGGTACAGGTTTAGGTTTAGCGATTTCACAGCGCTTGATAAAACTGATGGGTGGGGAAATTTTAATAGAGAGTACCTTTGGCCAAGGCTCCTATTTTCACTTCTCTCTCACACTGCCTAAAGCAGCTGATTTGCGTAATTACCCGTTGGCATCTGGCTTTGAAAATATTCGCATCTTGGTGGTAGATGACAACAAAACAAATCTTGAAATTTTGGACTATTGGCTGACATCCTGGGGCGCGCATCCGGTACTGGCAGAGTCTGCCCCTCAGGCATTGGCTCTTATGCAGCAAGCAGCCGCAACCGAACAACCTTTCCAACTTTTATTAACAGACTGGATGATGCCCGATATGGATGGCGGCGCATTAATAGAGGCCGTTCAATTAGATTCACGGTTGACTGAAATATCCATCGTGGTGTTGAGTTCGGCGGGTATGGCAGCAATGCCAGGAATTGCCGCTCGAACTACCTATCTTTTAAAGCCTGTACGCCAATCAGAATTGCACAATCTGATCGCTAGAATTCTCGCGGGTGAGATGGTTCGAAATCACAATGGTGTGTTAACCCCCGCTGCTCCAGAACAGCTACTTGGCGAAAATTGGTTACCCAAACTCAAAGGCAGAGTTTTATTGGCCGAAGATAATCTAGTGAATCAAGAAGTCGCCATGGCGATGCTGCAACGCATAGGGCTGTGCATAAAAATTGCGGGGAATGGTTTAGATACTACCAAACTGATTGAGGAAGAATCGTTTGATGTGGTACTTATGGATTGCCATATGCCAGTTATGGATGGCTTTGAAGCCACGCACACAATACGTGCGCGCGAAATGAGTTTGGCGCTGCCCAAATTACCCATTATTGCGTTAACTGCGAATGCCATTGTAGGCGATAGAGAAAATTGTTTAGCGAAGGGAATGGATGATTATTTAAGTAAACCTTTCACCATAGAACAGTTGCATAAAGTGTTAGCGCAATGGTTGCCCCTACGTGAGCCCAACGAACAAGAAGATGATGCTATTCGGTCGGCCAATAGGGCACCTGTAAATGTCAAAATAGACCAAAAAGTATTAATGCAGTTAAAGAATTTAAAAGCTGGTTTGTTGGTGCGTATTATTGATCTCTATATTGAATCGAGCCCAAAATTATTATTGGATATGGAGCAGGCGGTTGCGCAGCAAGACACTAATAATCTTTACAAGGTTGCGCACAGTTTAAAAAATAGCTCTGCTAATTTGGGTATTACTGATTTAACGAATTTATGTCGTGAGTTGGAAATAAAAGGCCGCGAAGGCGATTTGATCGCAAGTGCGATTTTAGTGGCCGATATTAAACAGCTTTATAGCGCTGTTTCTGCTGCACTCTTAGCTATAAAAGACGAGGAGGCGGCGCATGAATAAATTAAACGCGAAGCCCGCTATTGTGTTAGTGGTTGATGATGATGAAGCCGCACGCTTAATGATGGCAACAACACTAGAGCAAGCTGGATTTGATGTTCTCACCGCCGCAAACTGCGCTTCTGCTCGCGCTATTTTTGAGCAACAAACCTTAAATATTATTTTGTTAGATGTACTCCTACCCGATGGCGATGGTTTCTCTTTGTGCGCTGAATTTTTACAGCATCCGCGCGGGCGCGATTTACCCATTGCTATGGTAACGGGGTTAGATGATGTTGAATCTATTAGCCTAGCTTACCAAAGCGGTGCCACCGATTTTATTACCAAGCCTGTGAGTTGGGGCACCTTGCCTTATCGAATTCACTATATTTTGCGCGCGAGCAACGCCATTGTTGATTTAAGTGTAAGCGAGAGTAAAACGCGCGCACTGCTCTCGGCTATTCCCGATATTATTATGCGTGTAGAACGCGATGGTAAGATTGTAGACATGCAAGTAGGCTCCTATGTGTATGACATGGGTGAATGGCTTAGGTTAGATGACGGGCAGGCGTTTGGTTATTTGCCGCAAGGAATATTTCAATCCGTTAGTGGTGCGATTAATTCCGTATTAACTGACCGCGAAATACAGCTTATAGAATTTCAATGGTCGCAAGATGCAGAGCGAGTGCGCTTTTGGGAAGCAAGGGTTTTGCCGCGCGACCGCAAAGAAGTGCTTATGGTGGTGCGCGAAATAACCCAGCGCAAAAAGCAAGATACCCAGTTGCGGCTTTGGGCAAAGGTGTTTGAAGGCTCCAACGAAGCCATAATGATTACTGATGGTGATCTGAATATTATTTCGGTCAATCGCGCCTATCAAACCATCATGGGTTTTACAGAGGCCGAAGTTATCGGTATTGACACAAAAGCGGTGGGTGCAAAGCTGCATACCTATAGTTTTTTCCGCAATTTAGTGTCCATCCTCAAAGAGCAGGGGCACTGGCAAGGTGAACTATCTAATCAGCGAAAAAATGGCGAGATATTTCCGTCTTGGTATTACATTAGCTTGGTCCCTAATGCGCAAGGTGAACCGGAAAATTACATCGCCATTTTTAATGATATTACCGAGTTTAAAAATTCGCGCGCGCAAATTGAATTTCTTGCGCATCACGATAATTTAACCGGCTTACCCAATCGTGTTTTACTCAATGACCGTTTGGAAATGGCGATCAATACCGCCACTCGCCAAGGCGAAAAAGTAGGCGTGTTATTTATTGATCTCGACCGTTTTAAGAATGTGAACGATTCACTCGGTCACAGTGTTGGCGATCAGTTATTGAAAGAGGCCGCCAAACGTTTAAGTTCAACCGTGCGCACGGGCGATACGGTTTCGCGTTTGGGTGGCGATGAATTTGTAGTACTTTTCCCTAAACTAAAAGAGGAAGCCAATCTTGCCGATCTCACTATTAAATTACGAGATGTATTGCAGCATCCTTACAACGTAGGTGGCATTAGTTTACATATCACACCAAGCATCGGTATTGCCATATTTCCAGACGATGGCGATAGTGTAAATACGCTCATTAAAAATGCCGACGCGGCCATGTATCTCGCCAAAGAAAAAGGCCGCAACAATTATCAATTTTATACCCCACTTCTCAACTCGCGTACGCTGGATCGTTTAAAGCTCGAAAGTGATTTGCGGTTGGCGTTGAATCAAGGCGCTTTTGAATTACATTATCAGCCGCAAATTTTTGCGCACAGCGGTGACTTGTGGGGCGCAGAGGCTTTAGTGCGCTGGCGTCACCCCGAGCGCGGTTTGGTGTCGCCTGCGGATTTTATTCCGCTCGCAGAAGAAACGGGTTTGATTATTCCATTAGGCGAGTGGGTGTTTGCTGAAGCGGCGCGCCAAGTGACTGCGTGGCGCAAACAAGGTTTGCCCGATTTAGTGGTAAGCGTAAATATTTCAGCGGTACAGTTTCGCAAAGATGATTTTGTCGAACGCATTAAAACTATTTTGAAAGAAGCGGGCGCCGTGGCACATTCGTTGGAATTGGAGCTGACGGAAAGTATTTTGATGCACGATATGGAATCGTCCATTGAGACCTTAAAGTATTTGCGCGAGTTAGGTTTCCGCATCGCCATCGACGACTTTGGTACCGGTTTTTCGAGTTTGAACTATTTGCGCCGTTTACCCGTAAATGTTTTAAAAATTGATCAATCTTTTGTGCGCGAAATGTTGGCTGAGCAAGCATCCTTGGCGATAGTAGAAACCATTATTTCACTCGCGCACTCACTCGGTAAAGAAACAATTGCAGAGGGCGTGGAAACGCAAGCTGAACTAGATGTACTTACCGCGCGCGGCTGCCAATTAATGCAAGGTTATTACTTCTCTAAACCTTTGCCGGTGTTGAGTTTTGAAGCTTGGGTGCACGCTCGCACTGGAGTTGAGTTTATTAATTAATATGAATTGGTTAATGTTGTAATGAGCAAAAATTGAAGGATTGAAGCGTTAATATAAATAAGGTGGTTTGGGTATGAGCATAATCTGCAGACATTACCGACAATGCGCGCTAGCACTTGCTGCGCTGTGCGTTTGCGTGCCGGTGTTTGCGGAAAATGATTACTTAACTATGGATTTAGAGCAATTAATGCACGTTCAAGTTGTATCCTCAACCTTGACCGAAAAAAATCTGCGTACGGTGCCATCATCTATTACGGTATTTACCCATGAGCAAATTAACCTAATGGGTATAGATACCTTTGAGGAGTTACTTAATTTTGTGCCGGGGTTTCAATCGTTTCGTCAAGCTGAAGCGAGTAATGCCTATTATCATTCAGTACGTGGTCGCCGAACGGGTACGTCAAGCCGCGAGGTGTTGGTACTTGTGGATGGTCAGCGTTTCCAAGATGAGTTTTTCGCGGACACAGCAATCTACACCATTCCATTAAATAGCATAGAGAAGGTAGAAGTGATTCGTGGGCCTGGCTCTGCTATTTATGGATCAAATGCTTTTACAGGCGTCATTAATATAACGACGCGAAAAAACACCAATGAAATAAGTGTAACTCTAGCAGACCACAATAAAACGCTTGGGCAATTGCTCTACAGTCAAACGGTTAATGATTATCGTGTTGATCTTGATGCTCATGTGTTTGAGGATAAAGGCCAAAGTTACCTGCTTGAAGATTCGGTTACTCACTTACCCAATAGTGCGCGTGATCCGAGTAGTGGCTATGCACTAAATGCCAAGGTGACAGGTTCACATTTAACGTTTTCTGTCATGCATTATGAGCAGTTGGCAGAGGATTTTTATGTGACTGAAACATTAACCAATGCGGATAACGCTTATCGCAAGCGTTACACATCCGCTAAAATATCAACTGACGTAGATTTTTTTTCGGCCTTAAAAACTCAACTTGGATTTGAACTGTCTCGCAATGTTCAATTTGTTGAGACGCCTATTGTTCCGCCTACATCCAGTGCTAGTCTTGATGAAAGATCCATGGCGATCAATGTGCAAAGTGACTGGCACATAAGTGAACAGCACAGCATGCAATTTGGAATGGTTAGGCGGCATGTCGATTCAAATAAATCTTTGCTGAAGACTATTTATGGCCCCATCGTACTTAACGAAGCCTACGCTCGTGAGATCACCAGTTTTTATATTCAAGATCAATCTGCACTTTATGAAGATACGGAACTTACTCTAGGTGCTCGTTATGATAATTATTCGAACTCGGGTTCTGCACTTAGCCCTCGCTTAGGTTTAACGCATCAATTGTCTGATCTACAAACAGTAAAATTGTTTTATGGTAAAGCGTTTCGCGCGCCCGCTATTGGTGAGCTGATGTTAACGAATAATAATACTGTGGTTGGCAATATAGCGTTAAAACCCGAAACCATTGAAACCTGGGAATTGGTATGGATGGCAAATTGGAAAGCTAACTCATTAATAATAACGGCATTTGATAGCTGTATTGAAAATGCCATTGTGCAAGGGTTTCAGGGGCGGGTGCGTCAATTTGTAAATAGGGAGGAGTATGAAAATTCGCGGGGGGTGGATATAGAATATCTGGCGCAATTAACGCCGCGTTGGCAACTACGAACACACTACAGCGTATTTAATCAAATGCCTGACTCTGCATTTCGCCAAGCAGATGATCTAGCCGCTGTTATGTTGAATTATCAGCATGCAAAATGGAATATAAACTTTTCTGCCAACCATGCGGGTGAACGTGAAATGTTATCGGGCATTCAAAACATTAGCCTGAATGCCTACTGGTTGGCCAACACTAAAGTGCAATATCGCTTTAACGATGGCGTTACTCTTTATCTGCAAACAAAAAATATGTTTAACGAACAATATCTAACACCTACGCAGGGTTCTGTATTAACACAGGGTATTCCGAATCGTGGCCGAGAGTGGAGTCTTGGGGTGAATTGGGCGCTCTGATTTTTTAATACATGCACCAGGGTTGCCGTCTCAGCATTAGCGTGTAGACGTTGGCGTTGCACTAGAGTAAATGTGGTCTATGCTTAGGGTCTACTTAATCTATAGACGTATGTTGCTATGAAAAATATTCCTTTAAGTAAATTAATTGTTTTGCTTATAACAGTGGTTGTTGGTGGTGTTGTGACCCTTGCCTCTTGGTCATATTACTCCACTCAAAAAATAAAAATTGGCAGCTCGCTTTATTCTCAAATTATTGAATCTAATGATGTGGTGGCCGATATTTTGCCGCCACCGCAATATATTGTTGAGGCGTTTTTGCTGGTTCATCAATTGAAGTCTGCATCGCCTGAGCAGCGGGTAGGCTTAAAGAAGCGGTTTGATGAAACCTACACAGAGCTTCAGCAAGGTCATGAACGGTGGGTTAAAAGCGATTTGCAAAAAGAGCTAAAAGACGCCATCACGCTAAAAACGTTTAATCCTGCAGCTGACTTTTACAAAGAAGCCCAGCAAAATTTTCTGCCTGCACTTGCATCGGGTAATGATGATGCATTGAACTCATCCATGCAAAAGCTGGCTGAATACTATCAGCAAAATAGAGCTGCAGTGAATGATTTAGTGGTTGCAAGTGTGGCGCGAAAATCAGATTTAGAAAGGGTAACTAAAGCTGAGCATAGTAATTATGTGTTCTGGTTCTTTGTGGTGGCGATTGGCGTTGTCTTAATCAGTGTATTTATTGCCTTTAATGTAATTGCGGAAGTTCGTCGCCGATTGTATGAGGTTTCAAAAGTGATTCGTCAATTAGGTAGCGGTGATTTAAGTGTACGCGTAGATCTGCTCGTCAATGATGAATTTGGTAAAATTGCCGAAGATATAAATGCAATGTCCAGCCAGTTTAGAAATATTATTTCGCAGTTGCGTCAATCAGCAGAGCAGCTTTCGGTTTCTGCCGCCCAATGTGCCAGTGTTTGTCGTGATGGCGTTTCGGATTTGTATGAGCAGCATCAAATGAGTATTTCTCTGGCTGCAGGTATGACGCAAATGTCTTCTGCTATTGGTAGTGTATCCAGAGGCTCAAGTGAAACATTAACGCGTGTAGAACAAGCAAAATCTGCAACCCAATTAGGCATTAGAAGTATGAATGAACATATTCATAAAGTGCATAATATTGCGCTCAATATAGAGCGTGCAGCTAGTAACGTAGAGCAGCTCAGTTCATTAAGCAATACTATTGGTACTGTGTTGGATGTTATTCGAGGCATTTCAGAGCAAACGAATTTATTAGCATTAAATGCCGCAATTGAAGCCGCTCGCGCAGGCGAACAGGGGCGAGGCTTTGCAGTTGTTGCAGACGAAGTGAGAACACTCGCTAGCAGAACGGGTAACTCAACCACTGAAATTCAACAAATGATTGAAAAGCTGCAAGCGAGCACAAATGATGCCGTTAAAGATATGGTGTTGAGCCGGGAGGATGCTAAAAGTGGTGTGGCAGATGTTTCACTGGTGGGAGGTTTACTGCAAAAGCTGTGCGATGCCGTGGAAGGCATTCATTTAATGAATTCTGATATGGCCGCTAGTGCTGAAGAGCAAAGTAATGTCACCAAAGAGTTTGATCGTAACTTGCGTGAAATGACATCCTTAACAGATAAAACATTTAATGGAATGAAAGATATTAGGGCTACAGCCGAACAGCTTTCTAGCTTGGCGTCTGAACAGAGTAGATTGGTTGAAAGGTTTACATTTTAATCGAGCGCTCATAATAAAAAACGCCCAGCGAAAATCAATGTGCTGGGCGTTTTTGTTTTTATGGGTGTTAAAATTATGCCAATACTTTTAATGCTGCTTCATAATTTGGCTCATTAGCAATTTCGCTTACTAATTCAGTGTGCAAAACTTTGCCGTCGGTATCCAACACCACTACTGCGCGAGCAGTCAAACCCGCCAAGGGGCCGTCTACCATTTTCACGCCGTAGTTAGCCGCGAAATCTGAACGGAAAGCGGATGCAGGAACAACATTGCTCAAGCCTTCAGCGCCGCAGAAACGTGCCAACGCAAATGGTAAATCTTGCGATGCACACACCACTACGGTGTTATCCATAGCGCTTGCTTGTGCATTAAAAGTGCGGACAGATTGTGCGCAAGTTGGGGTATCAACACTTGGAAAAATGTTTAAGACCACGCGCTTGCCAGCCAAACTCTCACCGGTTACTTCTGACAAGTCAGTTTTAACCAAGGTGAATGCTGGCGCGTTGCTGCCAACTGCAGGAAGAGTGCTGTTGGTGTTAAATGGATTGCCTTTCAGTGTAACGCTTGCCATGAGATAACTCCTTTGAGATTACTTTGAGGGATTAGGTTGAGAGATCGGTTTTTACACGCTGAACTTATTTTAAAATGGTGAGACAAGTGGATGGTGGCTGCAACATAAATTGCAAGGGGCTGCCACTACATTTGTACGCTTAATCGCCATTTGGAAAATAGGGCGATTAGTGGCTGTTATTTGCACTTTTTTGGGCTAATCGTTTTTTCTTGCGCTTTTGCCAAGCGTAAACAACATGGCACCGCCACCAAATTTGCATAACAAAATAGCCCAGCGCGCCAGAGAGAAGGGCGAAAACTACCAACCCTAATAGGAGCGGCTTCCAAATATGGCCAAGGCTATTGGTAAGCCAATGCCAGCTAGACGAAAAATTGCCATCCCAAAGTTCTGTCCACAGGTAGCTGGCGCTCTGAGTCAGGTATTCAAGTGACAGGTTAGGTGCAGTCCCCAAGGGGTCAGATTGCAGAATAAAAGCACCTAATTGGTAACTCAGCACCAGAATAAAAGGAGTTGTAATGGGGTTGCTAACCCAAGCTAAGGCCACGGCTATGGGTAGGTTGCAGCGAAAAACCAGCGCCGCTAAGGCCGCCAAGGGCATTTGACCAGGAACAGGGAGAATCGCAATCAGCAGCCCCCAAAAGAAAGCGACAGATACGGAGTGGCGGTTGAGGTGGAATAAGTTAGGGTCGTGCAATACGTGTTGAAACGCACGCAGCGCAGGGTGGTTTTTAATTTTCTCCGGCGATGGAAAGAAGCGTTTTAGAGATTTGCGCGCCATACAGAGTCACAGTCATTAAAAGTTGCCGCATTATGCCTAGGTTTTGTGACGGGTTCTATCTTAAATCTCGCTTAGTCGCGTCTGAGGCCAATGCTAGCCGCCATCGCCCATTGGCCTCTTTGGCGGTTTTCTATATAGTCGCGCGCCAGTTTGCTTCTCTCAGTTAAAGCCTTGTGGATAAACACATTATGCCCTCCCATCAAGTGAGCCCCCATGAACTCTGGGTTATTTGCCAGTTGCCAGAGCATGCTGCACAAGCGCAAGCCTTGGCGGAGCGACTACAGCAGCCATTAAAAACCGATATTGAGGTTGCCTTGCTAGAATCGCCAGCCTTCGTAGTGGTGTTTGATAAGCATGGCGTATCGCTACAGCAAACGGGGCGCAAGGCACCGGGGCCGATTCGTGCCGAGTTTGCCGAAGGTTCGGTAGACCACCGCCGTAAGTTTGGGGGTGGAAAAGGGCAGATGATCGCCAAGGCCGTGGGTGTAAAGGCCGGTGTGTACCCCAAGGTGTTGGATGCCACAGCTGGTTTAGGCAAAGACGCCTTCGTACTCGCCACCTTAGGTTGCTCGTTACAAATGCTAGAGCGCTCGCCCGTAGTACATGCCTTGCTGGCAGATGGCCTGCAGCGCGCGCGCGACATTTCTGCTTATGAAGACCCAGAGCTGGCGCAGATTATCGCGCGCATGGAATTGTTGGCGGTGGATAGCCAAGATTACTTATCTCAGATTGATGATGCTCATCGCCCCGATGTTATTTACCTCGACCCCATGTTTCCCGATCGCCAAAAGTCAGCGGATGTAAAAAAAGAAATGGCTGCCTTTCACCATGTGGTAGGGAAGGATGAAGACGCCGATTCGCTGCTCGAAAAAGCCCTCGCCAAGGCTAATTACCGCGTAGTGGTAAAACGCCCGCGCAAAGCCCCTTTCATTGCCAATAAAACCCCCTCTTATCAGCTAGAAGGCAAGTCTAGCCGCTACGATATTTACACGATTAAGAAACTGCCAGAAAGTTTGGGGTCTGCTGAATCTAAACCTAGGCTTGAATAAACCTAACGGGTTTCTCCCAAACTGCGAGGACGACACAACCTTCTTCGCTCAACACTTTATGGCTGCTTTCCGTGGGGTTAATTAAAAAAGTTCCCGCACTGTAGTGGCCGCGTTCATCGCTTTGGCTGCCGCGCAAAATGAATAAAAACTCCATGCCCACATGCAAATGCTCGGGAATTCTAGCGCCGGGGTGATAGCGGAGCAGGGCGCTGGAGCAGCCTTGCGCGGCATCGCCGTAGAGCAAAATCATGTCAACGCCATCGCGAAAGCCTTGCCATTCCATGTGCGGGTCATCGAAATCCATGCCGAGGAGGTTGTGCCAAACCAGTTTGGGTTTCAAGTTAAGATCCAAGGTTTTCTCCTTTTTATTAAGCGCAGAAAACTATTTATTCAGCGCCGTTAAGATATCGGCGGAATTCGCCACCGCGCCAAATACACCGCCTTGCATATGAATCATCGCCAAGGCGGCATTGTGATTAGCGGGGTCGGTAGCGGCGCAGCAGTCGGCAACCAGTACACATTCAAAACCGCGATCATTGGCTTCACGCATGGTGGTGTGTACACAAACGTCCGTGGTAATGCCCGTCAGTATCAAATTGCGAATACCCTTGGTGTGCAAAATCAGTTCTAAATCGGTCGCGCAAAAGGAGCCTTTACCTGGCTTATCGATAATCGGTTCGCCTTCCAAGGGAGCGAGTTCGGGGATGATTTCCCAACCCGGTTCGCCGCGAATCAGAATTTTTCCGCAGGGGCCTGCATCGCCAATACCCGCGCCTATTTGGCGTGAGCGCCAGCGTTTATTGGCGGGCAAATCGGCAAGGTCGGGGCGATGCCCTTCGCGGGT
>SYDJ01000065.1 GCA_005801205.1 Gammaproteobacteria bacterium | reverse complement strand
TTATCGGCAAAGCAACTTTCGCACTGGCAACCGGTGAGGCGTCTGGTAAGTTGGTTGCTGAGTTGAAAGAGGTTTCTTACGCTTGGGGCAATAAGCCTATCGTTAAGAATTTCTCATCCACTATTGTGCGCGGTGATCGCATAGGTTTAGTGGGTGCTAACGGCGCAGGTAAAAGTACGTTGCTCAAATTAATTTTGGGTGAGTTGCAACCGCAAGCAGGTTCTGTGCGCTTGGGCACTAATTTAACCGTGGCTTATTTTGATCAATTGCGCGATCAATTAGATTTGGATAAAAGCGCCGTGGATAACGTATCCGAAGGTCGCGATTTTATTGAGATAGATGGCAAAGCCAAACATATTTTTTCTTACTTAAGTGATTTCTTGTTCAGCGGCGAACGAGCGCGAACGCCACTGCGCGCCTTATCGGGTGGCGAACGTAATCGCGTGCTTTTAGCAAAACTATTTAGTAAGTCTGCCAATCTTTTGGTGCTCGATGAACCGACTAACGACTTGGACGTTGAGACGCTAGAATTGCTGGAAGAAATTCTTACTGATTATGCGGGCACCGTATTATTAGTCAGCCATGACCGCGCCTTTTTGAACAATATTGTTAGCAGTGTTATCGCCTTTGAAGGCCGTGGTAATGTGTTGGAATATATCGGCGGCTACGACGATTGGATTCGCCAAGGCGGTAAATGGACTGAGGCAGATTTGCCGGAAGAACCCGTGAAAGATTCGGCATCAGTTGAAGCGGCTGCGCCTAAAGTTGCCACGCCAGCCGCTGCACCGCGTACCAAAAAACTCAGCTATAAATTGCAAAAAGAGTTTGAGGATTTGCCCAAAAAAATTGAGCAAGTAGAACAGCAAGTTGAAGCAATGAAAGCAGTGGTAGGCGCTGCAGATTTTTACTCACAATCTCCAAAAGTTATTGAAGAAAAACTGCAAGCGCTAGCGCAAGTGGAAATGGATTTGGAGGCTTGTTTTGAGCGTTGGGCGGAGCTAGAAGATATGCAACAAGCCGAATAACGGGCACCTGCGGAAATCCACTTTTCGCGCGCTGGCTGCGTTATTTTCGTACTCGAATCCTCATTTATTACATATAAACTGCGGTTCTCCGTGCGAAAATGCCTTGCCATCATCACGAAAATTGAATTTCCGCAGGTACCCTAAAGTTATTCTTCTGGGTTAAGTGATTTCTAACCTATTTGCGTAAGGGGTGCCACATAAACTGCAAGTACATCGCAAGTGGCACCGTGTAAAACACTGTTCGGTGTTGAACCCAACAAAAGCGCAAAACCTTTGCGCCCGTGGCTGCCGACAATAATTAAATCGGCTTCTTGTTGCTCGGCTAAATAATGCAACTCGTTCGCCGGTTGGCCGACCAAAACATGCTCTTGCGCCACAGGGTAATCAATATTTTTTAAGAGCTGTTGCAATTCGTGTTCTGCGCGTTCAACTTGCTGCGCTTGCACTTCAGAAATATCCAGCGGCATATCGCCACCGTAGGCAAAGGTAATGGGTTCTAATACGTGGGCAATGCTAAGTTGAGCATTGCACGACCGTGCAATGTGAACGGCTTTGGCGAGCACTTGCGGTGTTTCATCCGTTAAATCTAACCCAACCAAAATGTGGCTATAGAGGCAGTTAGTTTGATGCATAAGAACTCCTTATAAGCGATGCTTGTGACTTACAGCCTAGTCACAAACAGCCAAACTAGCCAGCGATCACATCCTTACCGCTAACCAGCATTTATCACTATTAGGCAGCGTTCATCACTATTAGCCAGCGTTCGTCACTAGGAGTCACACTGAATATGAGTATTGCGTTGATTATTATTCTTATCCTTACCGTCTCATTAATTCTGGGGCCTCTGGCAATGATGCGCCCAGATCCGGTACAAAAAAATAAAGAAAAAATGCGGATGTTGGCGCGCGCCAGTGGTGTGCATTACTCCATTCGCAATCTTCCAAAGCAGGCCGATGAGCAGGCGGCTCCTGAACCCTCTCCGGTCTATTTTACGCCGCCCAGCGAAACCCAAAACGTCTCTGGCTGGATGTTGGTGCGTACAAGCTACGAGCATGAAATAAATTTTTTAGGGTGGTGGGCGTGGCAAGGTGAGGCGCGCGCAACAAGCGCTGAATTGGCGGTGCTAAACAATCACTTACGGGCCTTGCCAGAGTCTGTGCGCGCCATAAGCGCAGGCGGCAAAGGTGTGAGTGTTTACTGGAGCGAGAAGGGCGGGGAGCCTGTGCTGCAGCAACTACTGAATCTAATCAGTGCCCTAAAACAGGCTGCCTAAACGGCTTAATCATTGGGTGCGCGATCGGGCAGAAGATCGCGGCTCATGCTCGTACGCGAACCTTCTATAATTTCGCTTAATTCCTTAATCATACGCATACGGCGAGGGTCTGGGTGGAGTGATTCCATCAATAAATTTTGCGCTTTTTGATAGTAATTGTGAGCCGAAAAACGGTCATTTAAGCTCGTGAGTTTTAATCCTTGAGCAATAAAAGAAGCAACGCTCACCATCAAAAATGCCCACGACAGCTCGCTGGTGTAAACACCCAGTTCGGCATCGCTGATTCGCCCTTGCGCACAAATATGGCGTAGCATAATGGCAGTTTCGCTGAGCTGTTCTTGTGTGCGGGTTATTTGCGCATCACTGTCTTTTTGGTAGCTGGCGGTGGTGTAGCTTTTACCGCTTGCCAGTTCTTCTGAACGTATAAGCGCATGGCGAATACTGTTTTCAATATGGGTTGTGGAGCCTGTTTCCAGTTGAAGTATCTGCTGTAAGAGCGTTAAGGTCTCGTCATTTATATGCTTTGTAATCATGCGGTTAGGAATGGTTTGATCAAGGCAATTAACCACATCGACTATCGTATCAAGTCTAAGTTTCAGTTTGCGCTGCTGTGCCCTGCGCGCCTGCTCCTGCTCTTGCTTGCGGTTAATTGCACTGACAATAAAGAGGGCAATTAGCGCAAGGACTATCAAAACGATCAAAATCGCCATGAACCATATCACCTAACTAAAGTTGAACGAGGGAATCGGAAAAAATCGAGTTTTTTAAAGCGCTTTATACAAGAAACCGATTTGCTCCTTTAGGATAAACTAACTCAATGATTATTAAGGATAAATATACCAAGCATTACAGGTTTACCTACTACTATTTTTTGCGTCAAACGAGCTTTTCCCAATTTGTCAGATGTTAACATTCGCTTGACCCCTGCGTCTTCAGGTCTTATATATGCGCACCTTTACTGCAAAGTGGCAATCTTGTAACTATTATCTGATGGAGTCCTTCATTGGCTCTGAAGTAGTTCTTGCTACCCGTTTGCAGCGCTCCTCGGCCTATAAGCCGTCAGAATTCAAATATCTATCCACCTATTAATGGAAAGACAGTTAAAACATGGGCAAATCCTTAGTCATTGTAGAATCACCAGCCAAAGCCAAGACAATAAATAAGTACCTTGGTGCAGATTTCATTGTGAAATCCAGTATTGGGCACATCCGCGATTTACCCACCAGCGGCGGCGCCAAACCTGTAGATGCCAAAGAGCGCGCTAAACAAGCTGCCGCAACACGCAAGTTATCGCCAGAAGATAAAGCCATCTATCAAGCTAAAAAGAGTAAAAGCCAGCTGATCAACCGTATGGGCATAGACCCCGAAAACGGTTGGGAAGCGCATTATGAAATCCTTCCCGGCAAAGAAAAAGTCGTGGATGAACTGAAAAAACTCGCTGAAAAAGCCGACACCATCTATCTCGCAAC
>SYDJ01000064.1 GCA_005801205.1 Gammaproteobacteria bacterium | reverse complement strand
TCACAACGCTGGCCATACCTTGGTGATCGACGGCAAAAAAACCGTCCTGCACTTGATCCCCTCTGGCATTTTGCGCGAAGGCGTAACTTGTTTGATCGGCAACGGCGTGGTTTTATCGCCAGAGGCGCTGTTCAAAGAAATTGGCGAGTTAGAAGCGACTGGCGTGCCGGTGCGCGAGCGTCTGCGTTTATCGCATGCCTGCCCACTGATTCTTCCCTACCATGTCGCGCTCGATCAAGCCCGTGAGCTTGCCCGTGGCGATGCCAAAATCGGCACCACCGGTCGCGGTATTGGCCCTGCGTATGAAGATAAGGTTGCGCGACGCGGTTTGCGTTTGGGTGATTTGATTGATTTGAACCGCTTTGCCGTCAAGCTTAAAGAAATTCTCGATTTCCATAACTTCGTACTGACAACTTACTACAAAGTAGAGGCCATTAGTTACGAAAAAACCTTAGCGGATTGCACCGCTTGGGCGAAGCTATTGCTGCCGATGATGGCCGATGTCACCGATTTGCTACACACCGCTCGCGAGCAAGGCGAAAGCATTTTGTTTGAAGGCGCACAAGGTTCGTTGTTGGATATCGACCACGGTACTTATCCCTTCGTTACTTCGTCTAACACCACTGCAGGCGGTACGGCGACCGGTTCTGGTTTTGGTCCTTTGTATTTGGATTATGTGCTCGGCATCACCAAGGCTTACACCACGCGCGTAGGTTCTGGCCCATTCCCCACAGAATTAGAGTGCGAAATAGGCGCTTACCTCGGCGAAAAAGGCCATGAATTTGGTGCTACCACTGGCCGTAAGCGTCGCTGTGGCTGGTTTGATATTGTTGCGGTGCGCCATGCTAACCGCATCAACTCAGTGACCGGTGTTTGCTTGACCAAGTTGGATGTATTGGATGGCCTGAAAACCGTAAAAATCTGTATCGGCTATCAAGATGCCAATGGCAAAGCCGTAGGTATTCCTTACGATGCCGAAGGTTGGGAAGCCATTCAGCCAATCTACGAAGAAATGCCCGGTTGGAATGAATCTACCGTTGGCGCACAAAGCTTGGAAGAATTGC
The DNA here is from genome assembly GCA_005801205.1 of Gammaproteobacteria bacterium. Classification (GTDB taxonomy): domain Bacteria; phylum Pseudomonadota; class Gammaproteobacteria; order Pseudomonadales; family Cellvibrionaceae; genus Cellvibrio. The sequence continues at coordinate 11,675 of SYDJ01000064.1, read as the reverse complement.
CAGTGAATGCACGCAACTACATTAAGCGCTTGGAAGAGTTAATGGCTACGCCAATTGACATTATTTCTACCGGCCCAGACCGTGTTCAAACGGTGGTGTTGCGTCATCCGTTTGCGGAGTAATGTTCTTTAAATGTATATCGTCATCCCCGTGAAGGCTGGGATCCATGTTTTAAGAGCTGGATCCTCGCCTGCGCGAGGATGACGATGAGCATAGATATAAGTCATAAAAAACGGCGCTCCAGTTACCTGAGAGCGCCGTTTTTTATTGGCCGTATTTACATTATGTCACGCTCGCCCAGAGCGTGAAGCGGTCAGAAGGGATCTGATTAAATCCCTCGGCAGGCTCAGGATGAACGGTGTTAGCAAGTAAATTTGCCATGTGTTGATGTGGCGATAATTCTTATAGTTGCACGTACAGTTGAGACTTGTCTCACACTTTGCGCAGATGTGTTTTTTTATAATCGCGCGCCTTTTCTCGCCCCCATCCTTGCGGGGGAGATCGTTCTTATTATCCCTATCTACGCCTCCACTCAATTGCATGATTTTTTGGAGCTTTTTAACAGGAGTTTGCAATGCGTTTCCCTTGCTTTAGCCCCATCTGTCTAAAATTTATCGCGTCTTTTTTAGTCGTGAATGCAGCGCATTTAGCGTCCGCAGCACCGCTAGGCTATGTGGATTTTTTGGCGGATGACATATCTGGTATAGAAAGTCTTGCGTGCACAGAGCAGGTTATATATTCACCAGATAACAAATTTTCATACTCATCTTCTTTTTGTGATGATGCAATCAATACCTTTAGCCGCAATGTCTCAACCGGTAAATTAACGTTTGTATCATCGCTAATCGGAAATAAGGTGACAGGGGAGGGTTTGAGTAACGTCGAATCTTTGGTTATGCACCCAAGTGGTAAGTATGTGTTTGCTTACGGCATAACGGGTAAGCCATCGAGCACGCAGTTTCCCTATCACCGCACCATTTATGTTTATGATCGTGATTCCACAACGGGGCTGCTCAGCTTTAAATCAGAACTGGTTGGTTCATTGATGGGTGACGCATGGAATATGCGTATATCATCTGATGGTCATTATCTCTATGTAGGTAGTCAGTATGGTATAGACGTGCTGTCTGTTTCGGGTAATGGTTTGCTCACGGTCTCTCAAAGCTTACCAAAGCTTTCAAAACTTTATAGTAACTCTTCTGTGCGATCGATGCTGCTAAGTGCCGATGAGAAATTTGTGTATGTCGGCTCTGTATCAAGCAATACAATTATTTGGTATGCACGAGACCCAGTTTCTGGTGCATTGAGCTATGCGGGTGAGTTGCAGCCATCGGGTGTGAGCAGTGGTGGTAATGCAATTGATTCTATGGGGTTGAGTCACGATGGTAAATCCCTCTATATTTTCTTAGAGCCAGACTCATCGACTAATACAGTGCTGCGCCACTATTCAATTGCTAGCGATGGTTCCTTAGCCTTTGCCAATGAATATATTTCAACGCCGGCAAGTGCTGGTGAAGAGTTTTACTGTCCAAGTGAGCTGCTAGTGAGTCGCAATAATCGCTTGGTGTATTTTATAGATGGATGCGCCGACAACCTTCAAGTATGGTTGCGCGACACTGTTACTGGCGGTTTGAGTTACATTGGTGCGGAGGAGGAAGAAAAGACTAGTAATAACAATATTCCTAGGAATGCATTTGCGCAAATCAATAATCTTAGCTTCAGCGAAGACGGTTGGTTTTTGGGCGCTGCTGTAGATAGAGGCGTGACCACTATGGATCTCACTGCAAATACATTGTTGAGTGCGAAGTCTCCTGCATTTGTGTCTGCAAATGAAAGCTTTTCTATTTCTATTGAGCTAACCAATAATGGCCTAGCAGATGCGCACGAGGTGGATGTTGAGCTTACGGGGAATGGCCTAGAGTTTGTGACTGCCACCAAAGCGTCGAGCCCCTTAGCTGTTTGTAACAAAACTGTGGGCAGTATTAAATGTAGATTTCCCGCCTTGCCCAATAAAGCGATTGAAACGATAGATCTATCTCTCAAGGCACCTGCTGTGCTTGCTAGCCCTTTGTTGATTAACCTAACCAAAACACAGGCAGAAATTAATCGTTCGCCAGCATCGGATAGTTTATCAATCACTGTGCAGCCTAAAGCGGCGCAATCTTCTAGCAGTTCTTCTCAGGCATCAAGTAGCTCCTCCCAAGTATCAAGTAGCTCCTCTTCAGTGCCGGCATCAAGCGCCAGCAGTTCTTCCTCCTCGTCCGCACCAGCCCCGGCTGTTAATCAGCCAAGTTCTTCGGGTGGTGGAAGTATGGGGGCGGGTTGGTTGTTCTTGCTTACACTTTTCGCGGTGATGCAAATGACTCGTCGTCCGTTAAAAAACATCTAGGCTGTTTATAAAAATGTGGTCGCTGGCGGCCACATTTTTTATCGTCGAGTTTTTATAAGCGGGCTAGGGAAACTCCATTCACGCCCAAGCTAGAGCTTGTGAGTCAGTGGAAGAAAGCAGCACCCTATATTCACTAGCCCCTCTTTCAAAAGCTAGAAATAAAAAACGGTGCTCCAGTTGCCTGAGAGCGCCGTTTTTTATGATGCCAATATGGGGTTTACTGCCAGCTGTAATCCTTAGGTGGGTACTCTTCCATATCCTGTTCTGGCATTTCGCTCCAGTCGTCTGGCGGTAAAGCTGGAATGCCTGCAGGAGCTTCGAGTGCTGGGTATTCCATTTCTAATAGACGCTTCAAATCAGTCAACACGGGGTCTTCATTGGTCTCATCTGGGCTAATAAAAATACTGTGCTTACGACAATCTTCGCCCAGTGTCAGACTGCTGGAGTAGCGCACTATGGGTGCTGCTAATACTAATCCGGTAAGAATCGGCATTAACCACCAGAAGAAAATCGGCGCGTAAGTGAAGGTCATATAACCCCACAAGACCGCTGCTATGGTGGTTTTAAGGGTGCGAGCAAAGCTTTCGCCCCACGTGAGTAAGCGGCCTTCGCGATCTTGTGCATCCCAATTTACTTTAAAGCCAAGCAGCACGGATACCACAAAATAGGCGTGGAAAGCCATCATGATGGGTGCAATCAATACGGCAAAGGCGGTTTCAACGAGGGTGCCGCGAATAATCGCTTTGGTGCCGCCGAACTGCTCACGGCGGTGCGCCATAGTGCTGATAATGCCCATGACTTTAGGGAACAGCAGCAGCATAGTGGTCATCACAATCAGCGCAATAATTAACCCCGTTTTGGCGATAGGCCATTGCGGTAAGTTAATGAAGTGCTCCATGGCAGGTGCAGAATTGGTGAAGTATTCATTGCTGTGTAGCGCGCGAACTATGGCGTCGGCGGTGCTCAATACCAACATCAATAACCAAATCAGCGATGAGATATAGGCGGTAGCACCGAGCAAAAAGTGCAGGCGGCTGATGGGGTGTAAGCCACCGGCATCCAAAATCCCCAAATGCTGAATATTGCCTTGCACCCAACGGCGGTCGCGGGTGGCGTAGTCGATGATATTGCAGGGCACTTCTTCGTAGCTGCCTTCGAGGTCGGCGAGCAGGAAGACATCCCAGCCCGCGCGGCGCAACATGGCAGCTTCCACAAAGTCATGACTCAGAATATCGCCACCAAAGGGCGCTTTGCCGGGCAGGGTTGGCAGACCGCAGTGATCGAGAAAGGCTTGCACGCGAATAATGGCATTGTGCCCCCAATAGTTAGCCGCGCCGGTTTGCCAAAAGGCGATACCGGTAGCGAGCATGGGGCTATAAAGCACGGCCGCAAACTGCACAAAGCGACCAAAAAAGGTGGTTTGGCGCACAGGAATAGGCACGGTTTGAATTAGGCCGGAGCGCGGGTTGGCTTGCATGGTGCGCACCATGCGCAATAGGCAGGTGCCACTCATAACGCTGTCGGCATCCAACACAATCATGTGCTCGTAGTTCTTGCCCCAGCGCTGTAAAAACTCAGCGATGTTGCCTACCTTTCTGTGCAGGTTCTTCTCGCGACGGCGATAAAACGTCTGCTTGCTCAGGTCGCCAATACGATTAGTGAACTGCTGCCACTGATCGCGTTCGCGCTGGGCGATATCCAACTTGGTGGTATCGCTCAGCATAAAGAAATCAAAGTGTTCGATTTCACCGGTTGCTACCAACGAATTGAGCGTTGCTTCAAAGCCGGCAATAACGCGATGGGTATCTTCGTTATAAATCGGCATGACCACCGCGGTGCGCGTGGTGATCGGCAAGGCGTCATCGTAAAAGCTATCGATAGGCTTCAGTGTTAGCGGGTCGAGACGCAGCATCAATAAAATGAAGCCAAACATTGCGCTCCAAAATGCGGTAGAAATCCAGCAGAAGGAGATGGCGAACAGAATCAAAATCACCGCCTCCAGCATGGTAATGCCGTTGGCGCTGAGAATGTCGTACATCATGTAGACGCCCGTAATCGCCGTAATCACGGTGAGAATGGCGTAGACGATGCGGCGCATGGATTCGCCCGGCAGCCGGATTTGATTCTCCGGCAGCAGGTCGCGGTTAATAGGCTTGCTCACAATTGGCTCGCTGTCAGTCGAATTATTGGATGTCATCTGGGTACCAGACATAACTCCAAACCTCACTTAAGCGCTTATTGCCCACTTTGATAAACACGCGCATATCAACCACGTTATTGCCATCCGGCTCCACTTTGAACGAGGCGCGGTAAGTCTTGCCATCGGGCAACTTGCTTACGTGCAAATCGGTAAAGGTGCCAGAGTTTTTGCCCAAATCCGCTTCAACCACGGCATTGGCTGGCAACTTGTCTAATTCGCCACCTTGGAAATCAATCGCAAATTGACGCTTGCTCTTAGGTGGTGGATTGCCTTGTGCAGCAACAGCGCCCCAGCCAGTGCGAGTACGCAATACTTTGGCTACAGTTTGCTCGGGTACGTTAGCGTTCAACGGCTTTAAGCTGTACTTAAATTCACGGCTATCGCCCGCTTTCATAGGTTCGTCGGGCACCCAGTAGGCAACGATATTGTCATTGGCTTCGCTGTCCGATGGAATCTCCACCAACTCAACACGGCCTTTGCCCCACGCATTTTCGGGCTTAACCCACAGGCTTGGGCGTTTCTCGTAATGGGCTTCGGTATCGAGATAGTTGTTGAAATCGCGGTCGCGTTGCATCAAACCAAAACCTTGTGGATTGGTGTCGCCCAGAGATGAAATGTGCAGGCCACGATGATTGGATAGCGCGCGCCATACCCACTCGCCAGCGGAGGTTTGCATTAATACGCCGTCTGAATCGTGAACTTCTGGGCGGAAGTCATCAAAGCGGGAAATGTTTACGCTGTTTTCACCAAACATAAACATAGAAGTTAGTGGCGCAACGCCAAGCTTCTGAATATTTTTGCGGGCATAGAGGCGAGCGGTCACTTTCACTTCGGTGTTGGCACCGGGGTAGGCGTCAAAACGGAATGCGCCGGTTACGGATGGGCTATCCATTAAGGCGTAAATCACTAAGTGGTTTTCGGTGGGTGTTGGTTTGAGCATCCAGTATTCACGGAAAATGGGGAACTCTTCGCCTTTAGGTTCAGCGGTATCAATCGCTAAACCGCGCGCCGAAAGACCCCATGCCTGACCAGGGCCAATAATACGGAAGTAGGACGACGCCGCACCTTGAAACACCATGAATTCATCTTTGTACTGGCTGTTGTTCAGTGGGTAATGAACGCGAAAACCGGCATAGCCTAGGTCTTTACCTGCAATGCCTGCCAATTTGGCGGCTGTGCCTTCGTAATTGAAATATTCTTGCTTGAAAGGAACTGTGCTGTCGTTACCGTTGGTTGCCATGTGAAGCACAACAGGTTCTTTAAAAATGTAACCGGCGTGGAACAGCTGAACTTCAAAGTTTGCCTCATTGCGCCACAGCGAGGAATCAGGGCGGAAGCGAACTGAGCGGTACTGATCGTAATCCATCTTGGCAAGTGCTTCTGGCATTTTTCCAGAGAATGGCTTGAAGTTGCCCTTGGCAAGTAATTTAGCGCGTGAGCTGATGGCATCAAATAGGCCGGGTTGTGAGGTTTCGCTAGCGGAGGTGGGTGTTATGGTCGCTGGTGCACTATAGGCTTGGCTGCTAACGCAGAGTGCCAACACGCAGGTGGCGGCAAATGTCATGGGTTTATGCAATGGCTTGGCGCAGCTTGATAGGGTGCGCATAGCATTTGTGAGTGGGTTACTCATCCGCTTTTCTCCGTACAGGATTGGTCATGCATGATTGATAGTTGTTTGAAACGAGGAGCTTTGGGTGAAATGGCCAAAGCCTTAAGTTTGTTCTTGGCTTATGAAAAATAGGTGTGTCACAAGAGCCCATTTTTAAGCTGGCGCATTGTAATACATTCGCCAACAAATATAGGCGTTAAAACAGTGCGCTGGTAAATATTTTTGAGGTAATACCTTGGGTCAATGTTGTTTCTCGGGTACGCATTTTGAGTTTGTGAGCTAGTCTTGAAGAATGTGAGTGTTGATCGTGCATTAATTTGCAGTAATGAATAGGGTTTGTATTGAGTTGCTGTGCGTATTTAGGTGCCATTGGTTCATAGGATTTCATCGCTTAAAATTGCACCTTGGTGTGGCTGATTTGTATTGGCTGTCATTGGTTTTAATTTGTGAGACACACTATGGAAAAGACGAGAAAAATAATGCCAGTGGTTGCGCGGATGGTTGTGCAACTGGATGCTCTATTTGTTGAAACTGTAGGGCCTATTGGTGTTGAGTTGGCGGGTGCAGCGCTCAAAAAATGGCTGGATGAAGGTAAAACCGGCCCGTCAGCGTTACGGCGTTATGTGCAAGCATTGGGTGAGCAATTGGATAGCTCTGATGACCGCAAAGCGTTTTTGGAGAAGGCAGAGCGTTTGCTCTTGCAGCTTCAATCGGGATTAAGTTTTTAATTGGGGTAGGGGGTATCAATGAAGAAAAGCAAAATGTCAATCGCCAGCAGATTTGCCGCGCTTTTGCTGGTTATTATTGCGCTCAATGGCTACGCCTATTATCTGATTTTGCAGAATATCTATTTGCAGGAATTGAAAGCCCAGGCGCAGACGGTGGTGGGGAATGTTGAGGCCTTTGGCACTTGGGTTGCGCAAGGTGGTCGGGTATGGGTTAAGGGTAAAAGTTCAGATAGTTTTTTGAGTCAGGAGTCTTTTGCGCAATTAAATGATTCGCAAGAGCAAGTGCATTTCTTCTCGAAAAATCCTGCACTGGCGCAGCGTGAGTTTTCTGAAGTGGTTGCAAAATCGACCTCGCCTGCAAAGTTTCGTATGACCTCACAAAATGTAATGAACCCAGTTAATGCGCCTGATGCTTTTGAAATTACAGCGCTAAGTAAGGTAGGTTTTTTTTCGGGTGGAGAATATGCTGATTTTGTGGGAGGGGATTATCGCTATGCGAAAGCGGTTTACCACAAAGAATCTTGCATTGCTTGTCACGGCGATGCGAGCAAAGCCCCTGCCGATGTAATTAACCGTTATGGTTCGCAGCATGGTTTTGGTTTTAAGACTGGCGATTTGGCGGGCATCATCAGCGTCACTATTCCAGCGCGCAAGCTCTATGAAAGCATCTGGAGTTTTGTGGGAATTAAAGAGATTGTACTCATTTTGACGTCTATGGTGCTTGCACTTTGGTTTGTGCGATCTGAGTTGATTGCGCCTATCAAGCGCTTGACTCAGGCGGCCCACGATATTTCCACCGGTAAAGATATGCCTATAGATACCGAAGGTATGGACGTCAATACCAAAAATGAGTTGCACCAATTGACATTAGCTATCAGTCGTATGAAAAACAGTACCAACTTGGCTATTAAAAAAATGCGTGAAGCAAAAACGGCAGCCGTAGATATTTTGGCAAAAGCTAAGGTGGCGGTCGCCAAGGCGCGCGACGATTCTCAGGATAAATAGCGCCGCCGAGTATTAGATTTAACTGCTACACTTTTTGGGGGTGACGGATCGGCTCAGATCATAGGTTGCGCAAGCCATTATGTGGGGTGCCAAGGAGGTTAGAAATGTGTAGCAGCGCTTGGCATGACTACCATGTTTTAGCACCGTTAAATTTACTGGTAACTAATAGGATAAAACGGGGCGAGCTTAATTAATTCATGTTAAATCTACGGCGTTACGCACGCGAAAATCCCATCGCATTTCGATTGCTAGGCTTGATTGTGGTCAGCAGTTCGCTGATTACTTTGCTTGCAATTTTATTGCAACTCTACTCCAATTTTCATGACGATGTATCCTCGCTCGAAAAACGTCTTGATCAAGTTCGTATTAGTACTCTTGCTAGCATTACCAAAAGTCTTTGGGGGTTTGATCAAGAACAGCTTGGTATTCAGATTCGCAGCGTTTTGGATGTGCAAGATGTAGTACAAGTGCAAGTGGTATGGCGCGACTGGAATAATATCGAACAGTCCATGGTGGTCAGTAATAATAAATATTCACAAGCTGAAATTGATGCGAAAAAAAGCCAGTTTTTGGTGAAAGAGTATGGCTTGATCTATGAAGATGCGAGCACGCCAGAACAGCGCTTAGGCACATTGCAAGTTACTGCATCGCTCTCCAGTATTTACGATAAATTGTGGGAGCGCGCGCTGTTTATCGCGATTGTGCAATCCACCAAAACCCTGCTGATTTCACTCTTTATTTTGTGGCTGGTGCACGCACTTTTAACGCGCCATATGGAGTCTATCGCCAGCTATGCGCGCCATTTAAATTTAGAGAGTTTAACTAAACCGCTGCGCTTGAAACGTGTTAAATCTGATTATCGCCATGATGAATTAGATAATGTGGTTGATGCGATTAATCACATGCGTGAAACTTTATTAGATGATTTGGATCAACGTCGTCGCATGGAGTTAGCGCTCTTGGTGGAGCAAGAAGAAAAAATAGAAACCCGTCGGCAAAAAAATGCAGCGGAAGATGCCAGTCGTGCAAAGAGCCAGTTTCTCGCGACCATGAGTCACGAAATTCGCACACCTATGAACGGTGTTATAGGTATGTTGGAGATGTTGCGCGATACGCCGCTCAATGAAAATCAAAAACATTACATAGATGTGATTCATCGCTCTGGCGAAACACTGTTGGAAATTATTAACGATATTCTGGATTACTCCAAAATTGAAGCGGGCAAAATGCAGCTGGAGAGAACCGTTTTTAATTTGGATGATTTAATTGAGGACTGCTTACAATTATTTGGTGCAACCGCTAACAAACGCCATATTGAATTAGTCGGCGGTGTAAAGGTAGGAGCACCGCTGCTATTAAAAGGAGATTCAACTCGTTTACGTCAAGTCATCATTAATTTATTGGGCAATGCATTTAAGTTCACAACGGAAGGATTTATTTCGCTTGAAGTGGGGGTGGAGGAAGGGGCTACCGATGAGGCTCCAAAATTGCGTTTTTCAATTGAAGACAGCGGTATAGGAATAGATTTAAATTCGGGTGTGAATTTGTTTGACTCCTTCAATCAGGCAGATGCCTCTACTACGCGCAAATACGGTGGCACAGGTTTGGGGTTGGCAATTTGTAAAAGTTTAGTGGAGTTGATGGGGGGTGAAATTGGTGTAAATAGCACCAAGGGCAAGGGCTCTATTTTTTGGTTTACGGCTGAATTTGCAGGGGCTGATATTGTTGTTCAGGAAACCCTCCATGAGCGGGAGCTTACTGCTTTGCTCGGGCGCAAAAAGTTATTGCTTGTGGGGGCTAGTCCTAAATCGATTGAGTTTTTGGGCGAGCATGCTCAGGCTTGGGGGGTAGATATGCAGTCTGCACCCTCGGCAAAAGCGGCGCGCACGGCTATTTTGCATGCTGCACACAGTGGCGAACCGTTTGATTTTATCGGTGTTGATTCACAGTTGTTGGATATGGCTGGTATGGATTTTATCCGGCAATTGCGCACTAACAGCGAGGCGAAAACGCTGCCGATATTTATGTTTTCATCAAGTAATATTTTCCAAGACCTGCAGCTCCTACGACAATACTCGGTGCATGGTGTTCTGCGTAAGCCGCTATCGGGCAAGGCGCTAAAATATGAATTGGTGGCATTGCTGGGGCATGAAGCCTTGGCGCCTGAGGCTCCACCTGTGAGCGAACCTCAGCCAGATAAATTTGTGCATTTGCGTGTGCTGGTTGCAGAGGATAATGCGGTAAACCGTATGGTTATCAAAGGCTTGTTAGGTAAACTCAATATTGCCCCTGACTTGGTTGATAATGGCTTGCTGGCTTTTGACTTTGTGCGCAAAGCGGCGAAGCCTTACGATGTGATTTTTATGGACTGCGAAATGCCAGAGATGGATGGTTTTGAGGCGACACGCAGTATTCGCGAGTTTGAGGGGCAGCGAAGTTTACCGGCAACGCCGATTGTGGCGCTCACTGCGCACGCCCTGCAAGAGCACCGCGACGCAGTTTTTGCCAGCGGCATGAATTACTACCTTTCTAAGCCTGTGACGCTGGATAACCTCGTGGGTGTGTTTGAGCGTATTGTTCATAAAAATTAATACTCGCGCTCTGGTGATTGTCGGGCCCTATGGCTGCAATAGGTTTTTTCTCCTTGCGAGAGCTCACCCCAATCCTTATGATGCCCATAGTCAATTAATACCTAGTGGTGGAGTTTAAAATGAGTAGTGATGCAATCGTTCACGTAAGTGATGCCAGTTTTGCGCAAGATGTGTTGAGTGCAGATGTTCCTGTATTGGTGGATTTTTGGGCAGCTTGGTGCGGGCCATGCAAAATGATTGCGCCTATCCTCGATGACTTGGCTGAGCAATATGCCGGCAAATTAAAGATCGCTAAAGTGGATGTTGATGCCAACAAAGAAGTTCCCGGCAAATTTGGTATTCGCGGTATCCCTACTTTGATTTTGTTCAAAAATGGCGAACCAGCAGCCACCAAAGTGGGCGCCTTATCTAAGGCTCAGTTGATTGAGTTTATCAATAGCTCTCTGTAATGCCTCAGGTTTTCGCTACATTAAACGGTAGCGAAAACCTTTATTTGCCCCTGAATAGTTTCTATTTTTTACTCAATTAAGCGCATTTTCATATTTGTTTTGGTTTTGGTTTTGCACTTGTCAGATTTAGTCGCTATACTCGGCTCATCTGCTTATCCCGCGTTGAACCCGCACAAGGTTTAGCCCCCGCAGGATAAGATCTAACTCCCTGCTGTTTCTTACCCTAATACAGAATACATTCAGTCGAGTTGGCGAGCGCCATACCCTAAAACTGCAAGCGGCCAATAATAGAAAAATTACGCAACAGAGTTTATGCCTACAACATTAAAGCCCGATTAAAGTTAACACCTGATTTAAATCCTAGTTATTCTAGAAAACTTAATCCTAAACAATTCAGCCATCCGGCTTATTTCCGCAACAACCATCCTACAAAGCCTTACTTATGAATCTTACCGACTTAAAACTCAAGCCCATCGAAGCTCTTATTGATATCGCGCGTGAAATGGGGCTAGAAAGCCTAGCGCGCTCCCGCAAACAAGACATCATCTTTAATATTCTGAAGCGCCACGCCAAAGGCGGCGAAGATATTTACGGCGATGGTGTGCTTGAAATTTTGGTGGATGGTTTTGGTTTTTTACGTTCAGCGGATTCTTCGTATCTTGCAGGACCAGATGATATTTATGTGTCGCCCAGCCAAATCCGCC
>SYDJ01000063.1 GCA_005801205.1 Gammaproteobacteria bacterium | reverse complement strand
GTGTCCCTGGTTCGATTCCGGGACCGGGCACCATATACAAACCCGAAGTTCGCAAGAATTTCGGGTTTTTTATTGTCTGCTTTTTTTGATCTCGTTTTTTTGGTTGCAGTTTCGTTAGTTATCGCCAGTCTTTCTTTTCTGCCTGTTCCGTATAATTGTGTGAAATCATAATTTAAAAACTGCCGCTTAGCTTGGTGTTATGTTTTCTTAAGATTTAATTTTTTCATGTACTGAGGCTTTTTTTGTTTTGGAGTGTTCTGATGAATGCGTATTTAATTTTAGATATTGAAATTCACGACTTAAATGTCTTTCAAGTATATGCCTCTAAAATACCTGCATTTGTAAAAAAGCATTCTGGTTGTTACGTGGTTCTGGGTGGAGAAGCAGAAGCCATAGAGGGTAATTGGAAACCTCAACGGCTCGTAGTAATTGAATTTCCCTCAAAAGAAAATGCCCAAGAATTTCTTAAAGACCCTGACGCGCAACCTATTTTTGCTATTCGTCATAAGTCCACTACGAGTAAAGTAATTTTAGTAGAAGGTTGCATGGGTTCATAACTAACTGGGGTCAAAGATAGATGGGGTTTGTCGTGGCAGATTACCCCGACCGTATTGCTACAATCAAAGCTGCACGTCGCGGTTGAATGCAAAATGGTGCTACCATACACCGAATTTGGCCTGATTCTATGCCGCCTACTGTCTTACCTAACATTTGGAATTTTCTGTGACTAACAACGACATACTCCGCCGCATTCGTTTCATTTTTGATTTAAGCGATTCCAAAATGATGGATATATTCGCGCAAGCCGATTTTGTAGCAACCCGCGAGCAGGTGAGTGCTTGGTTGAAAACTGACGATAAGCCCGACTTTAAAGAATTGAGTGATCCGCAATTGGCGACCTTTTTAAACGGTTTTATCAATAAAAAGCGCGGCAAGAAAGAGGGCGCTCAGCCTGAAGCTGAAGCGCGTTTGAACAACAATATTATCTTCCGAAAATTAAAAATTGCCTTGGATTTTAAAGAAGAGAATATTTTAGAAGTTATGCAACTTGCAGGTTTTGCGATTAGCAAACACGAATTGAGCGCATTGTTCCGCAGGCAGGATCATCACAATTACCGCGAATGCCAAACCCAAATTCTGCGCAATTTTTTGAAGGGTTTGCAAATCAAGTTGCGCGGCGACTTGGCTGACCCTGAACAGGCGAACGAAAAAGTTTAAGCTGTTTTTATTGGGCCGATGCTATTTTCTCTGGGTCGGCTCTATTTTCTCCTGATCAGTTCTATTTTCTCCAAGTCGGTTCAATATTCCCCTTCACGCATTCGTTGACTTCATGGTCAATTCGATTATTGGATTTTATACAGTCTTTTAATTTTCTCATTGCAGCAGTGGTGTTTGGTGTGCCGGGATTATCCAGTGCATCTTGGTGTTTATCTACTGCGCGACATGCAGTATCGCGAAAGTTTTGATTGTCTTGCGATGCATTGTCGTTCGTCTGCTTTATCCAATAGTTACAGGTTTCTATAAGTCGCTGTAGTTGCGGGTCATCGACAAAACTGCTGCGCAAGGGGATGTGTTGGCGTTTAGCGACTTTTGGATCGGTTTGAATTTCTGCGGGTTCATCTTTCGCAGTGGTTTGTATAACAGGATTGATCGTGGTGTCTTGTCGGCATAGGTAGAGTTTATCTTCGAACTCATGGCCTTTGGCTGTCCAGTAATTCATTTCATTTGAACTGCCACCCATGCGCCGGAGTTTTTCGTAGTGCTCTACGCCCTCCTTATAATAGTCGCACTCGTTGGCGGCTTGGCTTTGGTTTGTCAGCAAGATCAGCGCAAGCAACCCCATACTGATCATCTTATTTTGTACGGCAAGCATCTCTATTTCCTTTTGATGTAATTTTTTCAACTGCTGATTCAAACTTTGGGTGATAAAAATAGCGTATGTAATGCATTTTGTATGCGCACAAGTTCTAAAAAACCTTTGTATTCATCGCAATCTGATTCTACGCGAATCTCAATCGTGGTTTACACTTTAACAGCAGACGTGTGCTGATTTAGGCAGATAAGCGTTTTGTCTGAGGGCTTGATATGCGCAATTACATTCGCCACCCAACCTCCATCCCCATTCATGTTTCGGCGGGCACTCATAATAATGCGCAGGTGATGGTGAACAATCTCAGCGCGGGTGGTTTGAGTTTCGTCACTGATATTGCCGTAAAAGTAGGTTCGGTGGTGGATTTAATGATCTCCTGCGTCACGCCCGATTACCAGGGCGAGGGCGTTATAGTATGGCGGCGCAGCCAGGAGCCCAAAGGTTTTGAAGTGGGTGTGCGCTTTGCCAATGACGATGAATATTTTCGCGTGCGCATGGTGGAACAGGTTTGCCAAATTGAAGAGTATCGCCAGCAATTGGCGGATGTTGGCCGTAACCTCACTACTGAAGAAGCGGCGCTTGAATGGATTAATCGATTCGCGGCTGATTTTGACTCAGCCGATGCTTGAGTCTCTAGCCGTTTTCTTCCCGCTGTTATCCTCGTTTTTTTAAGTTGGCACACTATTCCTTAATCTCTTAATGTCTATAATGGGGCGTCTTCAAGCTACCCACTAACCCAATGGATATGAGAGATTAACATGACAGTTAAGCGCCTCCCCGTTTATTTACTGCTAGACACTTCAGGCTCCATGCATGGCGAGCCAATTGAATCTGTGAATATTGGCCTGCGCGCAATGCTCAGCACCCTGCGCCAAAATACCTATGCACGCGAAAGTGTTTTCCTTTGCATTGTTACCTTCGATTCAAAAATTAATGAAGTCCTGCCGCTCACTGCCTTAGATCAAATTACTTTGCCAGAAATTGTGTGCCCGCCCTCTGGAGGTACTTTTTTAGGCGAAGGCTTGGAAGACATTTGCGCGCGCGTTGAACGCGATTTCAAACAGCCCAATGGCGATGACGAAGGCGATTGGAAGCCGCTGTTATTTATCATGACCGATGGTAAACCGAGCGATACTATGGTGTATGAAGAAGTCATTCCACGTATTAAAGCGTTGCCATTTGCAGCCGTGATCGCTTGTGCCGCTGGCCCTAAAAGTGTGCCGGATCAATTAAAACAACTTACCGATAAAGTGGTGAGTTTAGACACTATGGATAGCAGTTCTTTCTCCACATTTTTTAAATGGGTGAGCGCGACTGTGACGGCGGGCAATGAAAATGGTGAAGTGGCGAACACCAGTAATAGTCGCGAGTTACCGCCACCGCCGCCCGAAGTACAAATTGTTATTTAGCGAAAAGCTAGCGCACGAAAGTGTTTTTCAAATCTAAATAAAACAGGCACTACTTGAGGAACTAAGCATGCGCCGTTTACCCATATTTTTTCTGTTGGATGTTTCTGAGTCCATGGTGGGCGATAACCATCGCCAAATGCAGCAAGGGCTTGAGCGTTTGGTGAAAGCATTGCGCACAGATCCGCACGCGCTAGAAACAGTGCATTTATCGGTGATTGCCTTTGCAGGTCAAACGCGCACGCTAACGCCGCTCACTGAACTTGCCATGTTTTATCCCCCGCGTTTGCCAATCGGTGCAGGCACTTCGCTGGGTGCCGCGCTTGAACATTTAATGAATGACATTAAGCGTAACGTAATTAAAACCACGCCCGAGCGCAAAGGCGATTGGAAGCCGGTGGTGTATTTAATGACAGACGGTAAACCAACGGATGAAATTAAAGATGCCATCGCGCGCTGGAATTCCTATTTTGCAAAATCCGTTACGCTGGTAGCGATTGGGATTGGTAAGCATGCATCGCTCGATGTATTGAAACAAATTAGCGAAAACGTGCTGCATTTGGATGCTAGCACCGATGCAGATTTCCGCGATTTTATCGATTGGGTAACTATGTCCGTAGTAGCGCAAAGTCGCAGCGTTTCTACCACCGAGAAAGGCGTAAGTCTCGCAAAAATTAATCCCGATATATTGAGTTTGGTAAACGATATTAGCCAAGCGAATAAAGTGGATGAAGATTTTGTCATTCTCAATGGCCGCTGCCAGAAATCGCGTTTGCCTTATTTAATTAAATACGAACGCAGCGCGCCCAATTTTGAAAATACCAATATCAGCATGGGCGGCAGCCAATATTATCTCACCGGCGTATTTGCGTTGGAGCAAGATTATTTTGATCTATCCGATACCCGCTGCCTCACGCGCACAATTAATACCAATGAATTAGTGGGCGCACCCGGTTGCCCGCACTGTGGCAATCCCTATGGTTTTGCTATGTGTCGCTGCGGTCAAATTATGTGTATTCACGGCGATGGCCCCGCAACCTGCCCAACCTGTGAACAAGCCTGTAATTTTGGCCCAGGTAATGGTCAAGGGTTTGATGTTTCCAGGGGGCGCGGTTAGTGCAAAATTTTAATATAAGGAATTTACCGCGTGCCTAATTTTCGTTTGCCCAATGCCCGTGCGGGTGAAAACTACATCACGAGTTTGAATTCGGTATTAACTAACTTGGGCTCAGTATCCTTCTTGGATATTCTCGTACCTGAAAATTTGGGGCTAAGCGCAGATTTAGCGGCAGGCACCTTAAGTGGTTCGCCTGCCAGCGCAGGTGATTATGAAATATCACTGGTCTATTACAAAAATACTGAAGTACCCGCGCGCGAATACACCGCAAAACTTTCGCTCTTGGTTGTGCCCAATCCAAAATCCCTGTGGAAAAATTTACCGTCAGATACCAATGCTATTTATTGGCGACCTGATGAAGCTTGCAGCGCAATTGCCAATCAAGATTTTTCTGTTATTGCCGCCAGCAAACGTGGACGCTCTCATGCTCATGTTGGCAGTTTTCGCGATGATGATTATCAACACGCGCGCGTTAATGATTGGGTGATAACAGTCGTGGCCGATGGTGCAGGCAGTGCAAAATATTCACGTCGCGGCGCGCAGCTTATTGGTGAAGCGGCAGTGAAAAGCTTAGCGCACAGTTTGGTGGATGATTCTGCGTTAATTGAAGCTGTAAATAATTTTCAGCAAGCGCAAAGCGAAAAATCTTCTTCGTGGGATGTTGCGCAGCAAAACGTACAGTCAATTCTTGCTAGCAAACTTGGCAGCGCAGCGCGCAGCGCCGAGCAGGCAATTCAGCAAGAGCTTGCGTTGCAATCCAATTTGCGAGCCGAGTACAAAGATTTCTCCAGTACCGCGCTTATCGCCATTAGCAAGCAATTTAGCTTCGGTGTTTTGTGTGCAGCCTTTGCCGTGGGCGATGGCGCTATAGCGGTTTATCAACAAGGCCAAGCAGTGACTTTATTAGGCAATGCAGATTCCGGCGAGTTTGCGGGGCAAACGCGTTTCTTGGATGTGTATAGCGTCACTGATGCTGCAATTGCATCGCGCACGCGCTTTGTGTTGGTAGAAGATTTAACCGCACTGTTATTAATGAGTGATGGTGTTTCAGATCCTTGGTTTGAAACAGACTCTCAGCTCGCCAGCATTAATAAGTGGGATGCGTTTTGGTCGGAGCTGGTTGCCGCACACGCGATTACAACAGAAGAGAAATTATTGGCGTGGTTAGATTTTTGGTCATCGGGTAATCACGATGATCGAACGATTGTTTTGGTGCGCTCAGTTTAATTTTTCTATGAAAATCTATATTAAATAGGGAGTCGTCATCCCCGCAGGGGATCCAGCGTCTTTCAATAATCAAGGTCACTGGATCCCCTGTGGGGATGACGACGGATAAATAGTTAAAATATGAGCAGATTTTTTTAGTAAGTATAAAATTACGATGCTATAAAAACTAACGCAGGTAATCCCATGGCTATTATCACACTCACCGCTGCCGATGGTTCAGAAGTTCAATTCTACGATGAGCTTAAAGCCGCAGGTGCAATGAAAGACGTTTACTTCTCGCTCAATCGCGATTATGTGGTGGCGTTTTATCGCAACCCGGCCGACGCTGCGGTAGAAGAGCGCTTGTCTGTTATCACCGGTATTTATCGCGAGCGTATTTTTAATCAGGCTGGCGGCGATTATTGGAAGAAAGTTTTTTGCTGGCCGACTACCACCGTGAAATATCGCGAATATATTGGCGTAGTCGTCCCCTTTTATAGCGATGATTTTTTCTTTAAGTATGGCTCGCGCAATGAGGATATGCTCGGTATAAAAGGGCGCGAGAAAGAAGGAAAATGGTTTACCTCGCCCTCCAATCGCTCAAAATATTTAGACCCGCGCGAGTTGGGCAATTGGTTACAGCAACTTAAAATTTGCATCATGATCGCACGCGGTGTGCGCCGCATGCACGCGGCCGGCCTTGCCCATTCGGATTTAAGTTACAAAAATATTTTGATTGATCCTTCTAGTGGTAGAGCTTGTTTAATTGATATGGATGGTTTGGTGGTACCGGGTAAATTCCCGCCCGATGTCGTGGGTACGCCCGATTTTATCGCCCCCGAATGTGTAATGACCGCGCATCTTAAACGCGATGACCCTGCGCGAAAACTGCCTTCTATTGCTACCGACGAACACGCGCTCGCGGTATTGATTTACATGTACTTGCTGTTGCGCCACCCACTGCGCGGCGATAAATGTCACGATCTTAATGACACGCAACACGACGATGAATTGGCGATGGGTGCGCAAGCATTATTTATTGAACACCCCACCGATGATTCTAATCGTGTTCGCCCAGAAAATATTAAGCCCGCAGAATTGCCGTGGAAAGATCCCGCGTTAATTCCTTACACAATCACCGGCCCTTACTTAACCGAATTATTTCAGCGCGCTTTTATCGATGGTTTGCATAAACCTGCTGCGCGACCCACTGCCGATGAATGGGAGCGCGCCTTAGTAAAAACTGTAGATTTACTGCAGCCCTGCGCGAACAAAAGTTGTGAGCAAGGTTGGTATGTATTCAGCAATCAAACTCAACCGATCTGCCCATTTTGCAACACGCCTTTTGTGGGCAAGTTGCCGGTATTGAATCTTTATTCATCGCACGCGCAAGGAAATTTCAGGCCAGACAATCACCGCCTTATGGTGTACTCCGGCCAATCACTGTTTGTGTGGCACACCAACCGCGATATATACCCCAATGAAAAACTTAACGACGCGCAGAAAAAACGTGTCGGCTATTTTGTACTGCACGATAATAATTGGCTGCTGGTGAACGAAGGTATGCCAGATTTGTTGGATGTGAAAACCAAAACGCCGGTTCCGATTGGTGGGAATATAGCGTTAACCGATGGGTTGCAATTGTTGCTCTCGAAAGAGAGTGATGGAAGGTTGGTGATTGTGCAGATGGTGGGGGAGTAGGCTAAAGGTACCTCCTCCCAGCCTCCCCCTTCACAAAGTGGAGGAGATAACTGCACCCCCTCCCGACCTCCCCGTTCATAAATCACATCCATGTGCTTTACCCTTCGGGCAGCTTCGCTGTGCAAACTGTTCCTACAATTTGTGAAAAGGGGGAGGGCTGACTGTACTTCGCACAGTCTTGTCGTAAACTGCATTACCGTGCAAGTAGGGAGTAAAGTTCCTCCCCTTTGTGAAGGGGGAGGCTAGGACGACTGCAAGGATGCAGGAGGTAGAGTAACGCAGGACGCAGTTGCCGAGGGGGTGCTTTTGTCTCGTTACGTAAAAAAGTGCAGCTGATAATCAACCTGCACTATTTACACTGATTAAACTCTGTAGCCGCAAGTTTATAATCAGTACAGAAATCATCTTTGCCAGAAGCGGTTGTTATTTTCTTATCGTCAAAAGTAGCACCAATGACTTTAGATTTGGTGATATCCAAACGTTTATTTTCGCAGGCTTTAACGGCTGCTTCGCCGCATTCTTTTGCAGATGCCGCTTCAACAAACTCTGAGCATGATTTTTCGCCGTCGCATTTTTTGTAGCTAATGGCTTCTTTGCCTGCACATGCTGTGCGTGTAATTTTTAGCTCGCAAGTGCCTGCATAGACTTGTGCGGACAATAGGCTGAACAGGGTGGCTAATAAAAGATATTTTGGTTTCAGTGTCATGATGTATCTCCGTGGTTTTTTGGGGGGAAGAACGCGTTAAACAATAAATTTTTGAATCATATTGAGTTGGTGCTTTGCCATGGTTGCAAGGTGTTCACTGGCGGCTTGATTCTCGCTAGCAGCTTGAGCGGTTAGCTCTGCTGCATCGACTATCGCTAGAATATTTCGGTTTTGTTCTTTGGTGGTGCTGCTTTGTTCTTCAGAAGCAGCGGCAATTTGGTAGCTCATATCTTTAATGGTGGTTACGGTGGCGGCGATAGAGGTTAATACTTTGCCTGCACCGGCAATACTTTCTACACGTGATTGGGCTTGGTGGCGGCAGTTGGTCATAGTTTCTACTGCGTGGCTTGCGCCAGTTTGTAGTTGTTGAATCATTGCTTGAATTTCGGTGGTGGATTGTTGCGCGCGGCTTGCGAGCGTGCGTACTTCATCCGCCACTACGGCAAAGCCTCGGCCTTGCTCACAGGCGCGTGCTGTTTGATTGGCGGCGTTGAGTGCGAGAAAATTGTTTTGCTCGGCTACGCTTCTAATAACATCCAGTACGCGGCCAATATCGTTGCTGCGTTCATTTAATTTTTCTATGACTTCGGC
>SYDJ01000062.1 GCA_005801205.1 Gammaproteobacteria bacterium | reverse complement strand
CTGTACCTTCTGTTCAATCACCGAACACGAAGGTCGCATTATTCAAAGCCGCTCGCAAGAATCTATTTTGAAAGAAATTGAAGATATCCGCGAAAAAGTACCGGGCTTTACTGGTCACATTTCAGATCTCGGCGGGCCAACGGCGAACATGTATCGCCTCACCTGTAAAGATATGCCGACGCTTTCTAAGTGCCGTCGCCTATCTTGTGTATACCCTACCATTTGTAAAAACTTAATTACCGATCACAAACACACCACGGCACTGTATCGCGCTGCACGCAAAGTGAAAGGTGTGAATCGCATTTCAGTAGCATCTGGTTTGCGCTACGACTTAGCGGTGCTAGACCCTGAATACGTAAAAGAATTAGTCACGCACCACGTTGGCGGTTATTTGAAAATTGCCCCAGAGCACACAGAAGACGGTGTGTTCGAGCAAATGATGAAGCCGAAGATGAGCAGCTATTACGAATTCAAAAAAATGTTTGAAAAGTTCTCGCGCGAAGCGGGTAAAAAACAATATTTGATTCCGTACTTTATTGCCGCACACCCCGGCACCAAAGATGAAGACATGGTAAACATGGCGCTGTGGCTGAAGAAAAATAATTTTGAAGTAGATCAGGTGCAGACCTTTTATCCGTCACCCATGTCGCTGGCAACGGCGATGTATGTGAGCGAACGAAATCCACTTAAGAAGCTAACCTATAAGAGCGGAAAGATTGCCATTCCGCGCGGTTTGGAACAACGCCGTTTGCACAAGGCTTTATTGCGCTACCACGACCCTGCAGGCTGGCCAGTGATTCGTGAAGCCTTAACCAAAATGCGCAAAGGTCATTTGATTGGCTCGGCCGCATCTGCCTTAATTCCGGCCATTGACCCTGTTATTAACACACGCAATCCAACACCTAATACTCGCAGCAATTTGAGCAGCAAAACCGGCGCACATAAACCAGCTGCACAAAGAAGCTCGACTGCTAAAGCCAAGCCAGCGGCAAAAGCCTTTGGCGACAAGTTTGAAAGTGCGAAGAAGTTTAATGCGCAAAGTGCAAAACCAAAAACCAAGCCGGCGACAGGAGCCGCGAAAACTGATGGCGCAAAACGCCCAGGAGCCAAACCTTTTTCTGCGCCAAAAAAATAACCCGTAACGAAGTAGTATCCAATAAAAAACTCCGGTTGATTGCTCAACCGGAGTTTTTTATTGCAGCGCTTTAATAAAAGCGATTTATTTCTTCATCATCAACCGCATCATATCCACACAGCGCTGTTCTTCTTGCACATTTACACTTAACGATTTTTTTAATGCTGGACTTAAGCTCGCATACTGATCCCGCACGTCTGACAAGCGTTGCACGCTAGCACTGGTACAAGCACGTGGGTTTGTTAGCGAATCTGCATAAGCTGTTAGAAAGCGCTCATTGTTACGCGTTTGCAGCTCCGGCAATTGTTCTAAAATGCGCGCATCAAAACCGGTACGTAAATTAAGCTGCGCGGATGGGAAAAGGCTGCGCATCACCAATCGCAAGGTTGCGTATTTGTATTGCGTGCTGGGCGAAAGCAATTCTGTAAACCACTTTTCTTTTACCGCAAGCTCGGGGCGAAGTACTTCGCTCACTACCGCCATTTGTTGCCCAAGATCAGATTTGTCTTTTTGTGCTTCTAGGGCGGTCAACTCCCGGTAATCTTTAAATTGAAATTGATTTAAGCGGCGCAGCAACGCCCAACGGCGATCTTGATCCAACACAAAACCTTGCGGTAACTTTTTATTGGATAAGAAATTACGCAGAGCTTCTAAACCCGCAGGCGTATGAACCAAGGCAACATAGGCATCAAACGCAACTTTTTGGAAGTTAGAGGCAGCTTCTGCACGAGCAAGTTGTTGTTGCGCGATAGTTTCTAGTGCCGCTAAATCGGCTTTGTGCTCCTGCCCAGCCTGATTCATTATCCAAAAATACATACTGGCAGACTGCAGTTTTCCTAAAACGGTACCCACCAATTGCAAGTCAGCTTCTTGCGAAATATTTTTTTGCACAAAGCTCACATATTCAGTTAAAGACATATTGGCATCTTCAACATCATCCCACAGGTTTTGCCACAACATCTTACGTAAATCCGCATCAAACTCCGGTAAATGCGTTAACAAAGTTTGGCGCGATTGCTTATCTAATTTGATTTTTGCATAACCCCAATCAGCAATATTAGGGTATACAAATGCGGGACACGCTAAACCTTTAGCCTCAGCAATAGGAGTTCGCTCGGCCTTATAGTGAATTGGCAAAATTTTATTCAGCGAAATTTTATCTTGATTGAGATTGTATAAACCTAATTGCACACGCTGATGGCGCAATACCGGATTTTTCTCTGGCGCGGTTTGAACAATATCCAAACCTTTAAGCGTGGCCAGATTGCCTTCACCGACACATTCATAATCCACGGTGATGGTGTTAAGCCCAGCTTTATAGAGCCATTCTTGCGACCAGCCCGTTAAATCTTGCTTAGCCGCTTTACCTACCTCATCCATAAAATCGTTTAAGCGTGTATTACCATAAGCATATTTTTTTAAATAAGCAGCAACACCTAATCTAAAGTTTTCTTCACCGACAAAAACAGCCAATTGTTTTAAAACAGATGCACCTTTGCCATAAGTAATACCATCAAAATTGGTAAAAGCTTCTGCCGTATTGGCAACCGGTAACTCAATCGCGTGAGTCGTCACTTGTTGATCTGTTGTGTAGGCCCACTGCTTCATATCGGTATAAAACACATTCCATGCATCTTTCTTAAATTCAGTATTTGCAGCTTGCTGCAAAGTCGCCATGTAGGTGGCAAAGCTTTCGTTCAACCACAAACCATTCCACCAATCCATTGTCACTAAATCGCCAAACCACATATGCGCCATTTCATGAGAAATAACATTGCTGGTGCGCATACGCTGTAAATAGGTTTTTGTACCGCGACTAATGAAGGTTTCGTTAAACGTAACTGCGCCAATATTTTCCATGGCACCGCTGTTAAAATCTGGCACTATAAGTTGATCGTATTTTACGAAGGGATAAGGGTATTCAAAATAGTGATTGAAGAAACTGAACGCCTGCTGCGTAAAGACAAACCACTCTTGATAATTTACGTACTGCGCCATTTCTTGCCGCGCAAATAAACGCAGGGGAACGCTGCCGCTATTATCTTCCCACACAGCATAAGGGCCAGCATGAAGCGAGAACACATAAGATGACATGGCGGGCGTTACGTCAAATACCCAATGTTTTTTGTCGCCTTGCAGGGTAACTTGTGTTTCGCGTGTAGCAGAAATAACGTGCCAGCTTTGCGGCGCAAGTACATCAAGTTTGTAACTGGCCTTGATATCGGGCTGATCAAAATGCGGAAACATTTTGTGTGCATTAAAGGGTTCAAAATTGCTGTATAGATAAACCTTGCCCGTTTCTTTATCTTTATAACGATGCAAACCATCGCCCGCTGTAGCATAGGGGCGAGTGAAGCGAATGTGCAGACTATTTTTGCCTGCTCCAAACAATTCCGGCGCAAGGCTAATAAACCATTGGTTATATTTCCACTCAACCGATTTTCCATTTAAGGTTATTGCCGCAATTTCACCACCATCAAAATCTACGGTTACTGGCATTTTATTGTTATTGGCAAGATTAAAATCAATAATCACATCGCCACTAAAGGATGTGGAGGTTTCATCCAACTCCATGTGCAACTGATAACTTGCCGCGTTAATTTGCTGCTTACGTAAAGCCGCGTAATCCTGTTCGATAAATGCCGCTTGCTTACGCTCAACAAGTTGCGCAGCGGATGCTTGAGTTGAAGAGTATGAGGATGAATTAAGATTGCATGCACTCATAAAGCCCGCAAGCAATGTACACACAAGCATATTGAATAGTTTCATAATCGCATAACTCCTTCTTTTTTATTGATATGTACTGCAACAAAAAAGCCGCTGATTTTCACCAGCGGCTTGTAGATTTCTTTTGGCTAGGGATTGCCGTAGCTCATTAAGCGCTGGTAGCGGCGCTCTAACAAGGAATCCAATGACTCTTTACTAAGCTTATCCACTTGTGCCGTTAAACGCTCGCGCAAGTTGCTTGCCATGGCATCAATATCGCGGTGCGCACCACCGAGCGGCTCTGGAATAGTTTCATCCACAATGCCCAAGTCTTGCAGAATTTTTGAGGTTACACCCATCGCCTGCGCAGCTTCTGGTGCTTTGGCAACTGTCTTCCAAATAATATTGGCGCAGCCTTCAGGGGAAATTACAAAATAGGTGGAGTATTGCAACATGTTGAGCTGATCGCCCACGCCAATGGCTAATGCGCCGCCCGACGAACCTTCACCAATTACAGTACAAATAATAGGCGTGCGAAGGCGTGACATTACGGCGAGATTTTGCGCGATAGATTCGGAGATGCCACGCTCTTCAGAGTCGATACCTGGGTAGGCACCGGGGGTATCAATCAGGGTGATTACCGGCATTTTAAAACGCTCGGCCATTTCCATTAAACGCAGGGCTTTGCGATAGCCTTCTGGTTTAGGCATACCGAAATTGCGCATAACTTTTTCGGTAACCGTACGGCCTTTTTCTTCGCCGATTACCATAACGGGTTTACCGTCTAAACGCGCTACACCACCAATAATGGCTTTGTCATCGCCAAAGTGACGATCACCATGCAGCTCTTCAAACTCGGTGAATATCCGTGGGATGTAATCTGACGTATAAGGACGTTGCGGGTGACGGGCAATTTTAACCACATCCCAAGCCGTTAATTTGCTGTAGATACTTTCGGTGAGTTTGCTGCTTTTTTGACGCAACTTGGCAATCTCATCAGCGATGTTCACATCGCTTGAATTGCCGACCAATTGTAACTCTTCAATTTTGCCTTCAAGTTCGGCAATGGGCTGTTCAAAATCCAGATAATTCAGATTCATAGCAGTTATTAGCTCTGTTATGTGGGTAGCGGCGCTCTTATAACACTAGCGCTACCACGGAATTTAGTGCTGTTGCGCTTATTTATAGCTCTTATCTGACGCTAAAAACGGCGCAATAATTGGGTCGCTACCTTACGCGAAATGACGCATTTAGTCGACTATTTCTCGCTATATTCAGCGATTTAGCCTACTAACTCGCCTAGCCGTCGTTTAAAAAATGGGCGATTCAAAAGCGCGTTACGCTCATTCAATCAATAGATCAATTTCACTTTGCCGCTGCCATAGTTGTCGCGTAAACGTTGTAGCAGCTCATCTTCTGGGCGGATATTCCACCCCGAACCTAATTTAAGCTGAGCTTTGGCGTTACTGCGGTGGTAGTCAATCACCAGCGGGCAGCGGGCAGGCTGATTGGGAGTGCCGCGATAAGGTTCAAGAATTTCACCAATTTGACGAATAAAATTAGCCGGTAAGGCACCCGACTCCAGCTCCAGACTCAACTCTCGCACGCGCTCTTCACGTAGCTCCGCCAAGGGGCGAATGGTGAGCGCGCGCATTTTCAGCATGCCGCTAAAGTCGTCGATGCTGACCTGACCGGCAATCACCAGCAGACCATCTTTTAAAAGTACATCGCGACATTGGATATAGGTATCCGCAAATACGGCAATTTCAATACGGCCAGTACGGTCATCCAAGGTCACAAACGCCATGGTATCGCCGCGCTTGGTTTTCATGGTGCGCTGTGCGACTACCAAGCCCGCGACTGACTGGCGGGGCTTATCATCACCCTTGCCTTTTTCGCCACGCGCTTCGTATTTATCGGGTTTAAGATCGGCTATACGCGAACTGACCAAATGCATCAATTCACTTTCATATTCGTCGATGGGGTGCCCCGTTAAATACAAACCAAGAGTTTCTTTCTCAGCATGCAGGCGCTCTTTCATCGTCCAAGTACGTACGCGACGGAAATCGGCATAAGGGTCACTATTCGCCGAGTCACTCGCCATTACCTCGCCGAATAAATCCATCATGCCCGCGCTGGTATTGGCAGCGGCTTGCTCGGCGGTTTTTACCGCTTCGCTCATAGATGCAAACATAACGGCACGATCGTGGTCGATATTGTGCTTGGGCGTACCAACCGTTGGGCCTAGATTATCTGCAGCACCCGAGCGGATAAGTGCTTCAAGTGCGCGCTTATTAAGCTTGCGCGCGTCTACACGAGCACAAAAATCGAATAAATTTTTAAAGACGCCACCTTGGTTGCGTGCGGCAATAATGGCTTCTACCGGGCCTTCGCCCAAACCTTTAATCGCACCCAAGCCGTAAATGATATTGCCTTCATCATTCACCGTAAATTTGAATTCGCCGGAGTTTACATCCGGTGGCAGCAACTTCAATTTCATGTGGCGACATTCTTCTATGAAGGTCACCACCTTGTCGGTTTTATCCATATCCGACGAAATGGTTGCAGCCATAAAGTGCGCGGGGTAATGCGCCTTCAACCAAGCGGTTTGGTAAGACACTAAGGCGTAAGCAGCGGAGTGCGATTTGTTAAAGCCGTAG
>SYDJ01000061.1 GCA_005801205.1 Gammaproteobacteria bacterium | reverse complement strand
CCACCGCTTCGGTGATCTTCACATCGAGCTTGCCGCAGACGAAGTAGTCGAGAAAAAATAGCGGCGCCGCCCCCTGGGTTAAGATATCGTTGACCCCCATGGCGACCAAATCGATGCCGATGGTGTCATGCTTATTGAGGTTCATCGCCAAGCGTAATTTGGTGCCCACGCCGTCGGTGCCAGAAACCAAGACGGGCTGACGGTAGCCAGCAGGAATCTCTACCAATGATGCAAAACCGCCTAATCCACCCATGACTTCTGGGCGCTTGGTACGCTTGGCAACGCTTTTAATACGTTCAACCAGCGCATCGCCAGCTTCTATATCAACGCCAGCATCTTTGTAACTTAAAGATGGCGCGGAGCTGGGGGATTGGATAGGGTTTTGATTGTCGCTCATAGGTAAATTCTCTGGCTGATGCAGTCGGAGGTTACCCCTACTTGAAAAGCAGGGGGCTGTCGAAAAAAGGCCGCCATTCTAACAGCTTGTGCGGCTTTTGGCTTCCGTATAAAGGGGGGCTTCTGTATAAAAGGGGGCTGCTGGCGTGGGTGGATATTCGCTTTTGGTCAAAACTCCTAGATGAGTAAATACGTGAACGCTAGGTTGGGTAGCCCCGATGCTAATCTGTGCTCTTCGCACAAGTCATGAAACTGAAATAAAGGCGTGCAAGTATCGCCCACATATTCGCAATGAAGCATTAAATGCTCCCTTCTGCAGGATGCAATGACCCCATTGGTAAATCACGATGAATGTTGCCGTTTCTAACGAGCAAGTCAGCGATCTCATTGTCTCCGTTAGCCCGCTGTCGCTGTCCACTTCTATTACTGAGGTCGCCAATTTATTTCTTTCTGACACGCATCGTGAACTCTTGTGCTTGCCGGTTGTAGAGCAAGAACATGTGGTAGGCACCATTTCACGCTACGCAGTCATGCGCATTTTTTTAAAGCCTTTTGGGCGCGAAATTTATGGCCCCCGTTCTGTTGAACAATGGATGAATAAAACCCCCTTGTTGATTGATGAACACACCGATATTGATACCGCAAGTCATTATGTGCATCAACATATCACCAATCCCATTACCGAAGACTTTGTCATTACGCGCAATGCTAAATATCGGGGCATGGGTATGGTGTTGTCGCTTCTAGAGTTATTGGGGCAGCGTGCAGCTCGTCGTAATCAAACACTTATGGTTGTAAACCGTAATTTGAAATCATCGCAAACTAGGCTTATTCAGTCTGAGAAAATGGCATCACTTGGGCAGATGGTGGCGGGAGTTGCGCATGAGATTAATACGCCTTTGGGTTATGTAAGTTCCAATGTGGAATTAGTGCGTGGCTTTGCGCAGCAAATTCAAGCTGCAGTTGTCGTGAGCCACGAACTCGTAACAGCTTTGCAAGAAGGGGTTGTTGATGACAGCACTTTGGGTGACCTCATTCAAACGACGAATGAGCAAACGCAAATGATCTTACGTGATGGAATGTTAGACGATCTTGATACGCTGTTTAACGATACTTTTCACGGGCTTGAGCAAATCAGTGAATTAGTTGTCAGCTTGCGTAACTTTAGCCGTACAGATCATGCCAATTTTGTGAGCGTGAATATTAATGAATCTATAGAGAGTGCGTTGACGATTGGGCGCAACATTTTAAAACAAAAGGCAGAGATTGAACGTGTTTTTGCAGATGGTGTTATGGTTGAGTGTGTTCCCTCGCAAATTAATCAAGTGCTGCTTAATGTGTTGACTAATGCCGCTCAAGCTATCCCCAATTTTGGTGTCATAAAAATTACCACACGCAGTCACAAAAATTTCGTTGATATTCATATCCGCGATAATGGTTGCGGTATGCCCGAGTCGGTGCGTAAAAAAATATTCGATCCGTTTTTTACCACGAAAAAAGTTGGCGAAGGCACTGGGTTGGGCTTGTCTATTTCATATCAAATTATACAGCAACACAATGGCCTCATTGAGGTGAAATCTATTGAAGGTAAAGGAACAGAGTTCGTAATTCGGTTGCCGCGTAAGCGCGTGGTAAATACTGAAAGCCTGACCAACAACTAATGCGCGAGTTAAGTGCTATGAGCAATAAGCCAACAATCTTATTTGTGGATGATGAAGAGCGGATTCTGCGTACGCTCGAAATGAGCTTTCGCCATATTTTTAATGTGATTACAACAACAGATGGTTACGAAGCGCTCAAGTTATTAAAGAAGCAAGACGTTGATGTCATTATCAGTGATCAGCGTATGCCACTAATCAGTGGTGCAGAGGTGTTGCGTGCCGCACGGGAAATAAGCCCTACCACAATGAGAATTCTATTGACCGGTTATTCTGAGTTGGCGGGCATAGTAGGTTCTATTAATGAAGGAGAGATTTTCCGTTACGTGCAAAAGCCATGGCGGCTACAAGAGTTACGCAATACTATTGATCAAGCGGTGAATATTGCTAAAGCAAGCCGCTCGGGCGAAACAGAAGACATGCTTGATTCAGAATTAAAAAAAGGCAGCATTGTTGTGTTGCACAGCAAAAAAGCCATTGCACAATATATTTTAAAAGAAAAGCCAGATGTTAATGTTAGTTATGCCTCGTCATTGGATGATGCGTTGAGTTTGTTAGAGGTAGATTCGCAAGCAATATTGCTGACTGATTTAACAATATCAGAGGGTGAGATTTGCGAAGGTTTAGCGCTATTAAAGCAATGCCGTCCGCAATTGGTGGTGATTGTTGTCACTGCTTTTTCAGATACCAGTCAATTAATTAACTTGATTAACAGTGCCCAAGTTTATCGTGTGTTGCCATTGCCCATTAGCCGCAACATGTTAATTACCAGTATTGATTCTGCATTGCGCCACAATCAACTCTTGGCTAATCGACCTGCCATGTTGCAACGCCATCGTGTAGAGCCAGTGCAGGTGCAACAGCCATTGGGCGCCAATCCTGTATTGCATCGCATTAGGGGTTATTTGGAAAGAATTCGCGCGTGATAAATTATTGGCCTGTTAAACGTTTGGGGTCTAGTAAGCGCTCCAATTCAACGCGGCCAAGTTGTGTTTCTTCCTTTGCGACATCGATAATCGCGCGGCCTTCTTTGTAGGCTTTTTTCGCAATGGCAGCTGCCTGCTCGTAACCAATCAATGAATTTAAGGCGGTGACTAAGATCGGGTTGCGTGCGAGAGCTTTGTCGATGTTGCTTTGATTCACGCTAAAGCTGGCAATCGCATTGTCCGCTAATTGATTGCAGGCGTTGCTCAGCAACTCGATGGATTGCAATAAGTTGTAAGCGATGAGTGGCAGCATGACATTTAATTGAAAATTTCCCGATTGCCCCGCGATGCTAATGCTTGCATCGTTGCCCATCACTTGTGCACACACCATGCACACAGCTTCAGGAATAACGGGGTTCACTTTGCCTGGCATAATCGATGAACCGGGTTGCAGCGCGGGCAAACTTATTTCTGCAATACCGGCGAGTGGGCCAGAGTTCATCCAACGTAAATCATTGGCGATTTTCATTAAACTCACCGCCAAGGTTTTTAATTGGCCAGACACTGCCACCGCCGTATCCTGCGCGCTCATCAGCGCAAAAAAATTATCGCTCGGTGTAAAAGGTAAGCCGGTATTTGCGCTTAGGTGTTGCGAAAATTTCTCTGCAAAATCGGCGTGCGCATTTACGCCGGTACCCACTGCCGTACCGCCTTGCGCGAGTTGTAATAATTGCGGCAGCGCAGTTTGTAGGCGCACATAATTACTTTCAATTTGGCTCGCCCAACCGCTAATTTCTTGGCCGAAGGTGAGTGGCATAGCATCCATTAAATGGGTGCGACCGGTTTTAACGACATCCTCTAATTGCGCGGCTTTGCCGAGCATGCTTGTGTGTAAATTTTCTAGTGCGGGAATAAGTTGTTGTTCAAAGGCGAGTGCCGCGCTAATGTGAATTGCGCTTGGAATCGTATCGTTACTGCTCTGGCTCATATTCACATGATCGTTTGCGTGAATTGCTTGCCCCGCAAATTCACTCGCCAGAAATCCACTCGCTAGATGCGTAATCACTTCGTTTACATTCATGTTGGTGCTGGTGCCAGAACCGGTTTGAAATACATCCACCGGAAATTGTTCAGCGTGCTCGCCTGCAATTATCGCCTCGCTCGCGCGAATAATGGCGGCGGCGATGTTTGCATCTAAGAAACCCAATTCCAAATTGGTTTGCGCTGCCGCCTTTTTAATGTGCGCAACCGCGTGAATAAAACGCGCCGGCAAACGCAAACTGCTAATCGTAAAATTATCAATCGCTCGTTGAGTTTGCGCGCCGTAAAGCGCAGAGGAGGGCACTTGTACCTCGCCCATAGTGTCGTGCTCGGTGCGGAATGTGGTCATGGCGTGTCTCGTTGGTTGGTTTTAATGGATGTAGGTTAATCCAAATTCCCCGTGAGTGGTTGTTTTCTGTAAAGTCGGGTAGGCTTCGGGTTTTGGTGGTGATGTTGCTGTTGTAGGTTGTGGGTAAGTCGTGAGCTTGCGAACAGCGCACCCCAACATGACCATGTTGCAGAGAAAACCGAAAAGTGAGTTATGCGACTTTTGGATTTGATGGTTATGAGTTTTGTGTGGTGAAGACGTTGGGCGTGTAGGGGTGCGTAAACTTAGCCGCAACCCACCAAATAATTTTAATGTGAAGGGTGCATTTTTAGTGCCTAGGGAATTTTATGAGATTAAAAATTGTTATCTTCTTGAAATGGATTTGCATCATGTATTTTGTTTTATGTGCGCTATCGTTTGCTCTCTTTATCCTATCTGACTTGCCTGCATTTAGGGTTGTGGGTCATTTAAAGTATGGCTGTTATATAAGGGATGCGATGGTTAGCTATGTCGAGTGCGAAGGTTTATTTTTAGAGGGTGCGGTAGAGCTGGCTTATAATTTATGGTTCATACTTGTTTATGGTTGCATATTTATGATTGATTTCCCTCGGGGTACTATTTTTGGGCTGGTAGTCCTTTCGCCGGGTCTTTATTTGTTGTGGTACGTTATTTTCGGTAGGGCATTAGCTCGTAAGGTTTAACGTCTCGGTCTTGCTTACGTTTAAAGAATACCCTTACCGCGTGGGTTAGGTCACTCGTTAAACTCGCGCCTAACCCACCCTACAAAAGCAACACGTCGCTCATTTTGAATTTTGGTTGTTGCGGGTGCATGGTCATGTTGGGGTGCAGCGTGCGCAAGCTTACGCTTTACCCCAACCTACAAAATTATTCAACACTCTCTGCTTGAAATGATTCCTCGGTCTTCAATGCTTTCGTAAACTCAGAAAAACAATGGTTCAACCACACTTTAATCCGTTGGCGTTCGGTAATGCTCATGGCTTCGGTGTTATTGGCGGCTGCCCAAAAACTGTAATCATTGAAATCCAGTTTTTGCATTAAACGCGGTTGCAGTTTGTTGAGCGTAATAAATTTTGCGTTGCGTGCGCGGGCTTTGGCGAAGGTGGGGGATTGTTTGGCGTCGTCAAAATTTTCGCCGCGACCCATATTGCACAAGACCACAAATTGCACATCGTCGTGCGGGTGTTTATCCAAGAGTCTATCCAGCAAGCGCAGAGAGTCTGCGCCATCGTCCATTACGTGCCAGAGATAAACCTTGTAACCTAGCTCGGCGAAAATATCAAACACGCCGCTGTCATCCATCCACTCTTCAAGTTTGCGCGACGTCTGTGCTGCTAAATCAACAATAATATCAATATCACGATGTTCTTCTGCCGTGGCGACAATTTCATCCAGGCTATCAAAATCTTCCACAATAATCGGGCTGGCGAAATCGGCGTAAAAACGCGAAAAAGTACCGTGGGATTGGTCGGTATCAAAACCGATAAAGGCTAATTGATTATCGATAAAATATTGCGCCAACAAACGCGCGCTTAAGGATTTGCCCACGCCGCCTTTTTCGCCGCCGATAAAATGTACTCTGCCCATTGGTTCTCCATTGTCATGGTAATAAAAAGTTTATAGGGAGCAAGGATTACGCCAAAAGCACAATCTTAATGCCCTGCAGTCTATAGCGGCAGCGGCTTTTTGTATGTGAATTTTTTATGAGTGATCTTGGTGCAGGGGGAGAGGAATTGGATTTTTACTGAGGTATTTGAGCGCATTTTCAACGTAGTAACGCGGCGCAAGTAAAGAGTACTGTTTGATTCAAAACCGTATGCGGCATGGACGACCTACATGGATGTAGGAAGTTTCCCGAAGCGACTGGATCGCGAAGGGATGCCGCGTCCGAGCCTACAGGGAGGTATTCACGGCGGGTTTTGAATTGAACAGTATTCTTTACAGGATACTGATTAGTAAATATCTGTTATCTGCAAGGGTTAGGCTGCGCGTCGAACTCGCAGCTAACCCACCTCTCAAAAATCATTTCTCGTAAAAATCTAAATCGCGGCCAAAGGTTTCTTTCGCGAAGTAGAGTGCAATGAGTGTAATCAGCATTACTCCGCCGCCAACATAGTAGAAGCTTTTAATCATATCGCCGTTGTTAAAACTTAATACCAGTGAGAAGCACCATGCAATAGGCACGAGCGAGCCGCGAACAAAGTTAGGTATGCTCGTGGCCGCCGTGGCGCGCAGGTTGGTGCCAAATTGCTCAGAGGCGTTGGTGACAAATACTGCCCAAAAGCCCACTGAAAAACCCAATAAAAAGATAGCGGTATAGAAGGTTGTATTGGTGACACCCTCAAGGTTTACGTAGGTAATCATCATGAAGGTGCAGAGACCGTAAAAAATAAGTAATGCTTTTTTGCGGCTGCGTAATAATTGGCTTAAACCACCGCAGGCAAAGTCACCCAATACTAATCCGCCGTAAGCGGCCATAATGCAATAGGCTTGTTGGACGGTACCTTGAATGTGCAGAATGTTGGCGATTTCTGGTGCTCTAGCCACCAGCAAGCCCACCACAAACCAGAGTGGCAGGCCGATCAATGTGGAGATAAGCAGGCGCGAAAATCGCTCGCGGTTATTAAACATCATGAAAAAATTGCCTTGGGGAATCTTTGAGTCATGCGCTTTTGCGAACATATTGCTTTCAAACAGGCCGATGCGTAAGAACAATAAGGCAATGCCCAGTAGCCCACCAATGATGTAGCAGGTTTGCCAACTGACAACTTGTGAAACCAATCCTGCGACAACAGCGCCAAATACGCCGACCGAGGCAACAATCATGGTGCCAATGCCGCGTTTATTTTTATCCATTAATTCCGCGACTAACGTAATGCCCGCACCCAATTCCCCAGCCAAGCCAACACCCGCAACAAAACGCAAAATTTCATACGTGGTCATATTGGTGACGAAGGCGTTTAGCAGATTGGCCACTGAATAGAGTGTAATGCTGCCAAACAAAACTGCCAGCCGGCCTTTTTTGTCGCCGATAATTCCCCAAAGCACACCGCCAATCAACATGCCCAACATTTGCAAATCCAGCAGGTGCTGGAATTTTTCAAGCAGAATGGGCTGGCCTGCCCATTCCGGATAGAGTTCGGCCAAGCTTTTTTTGCCGATAATCAAAAATAACAGCAGATCGTATATGTCCACAAAGTAGCCAAGCGCGGCCACAAGGATAGTGGTGGTGATGACTTTTTGTTGAGCGCTCGTTGTGGTTTGTGGGGTGTTTGGGTTCGTCATAGTTTTATCTTTATGGGGTGGTTAAAACGTAAGTGCGCGCATTGTACAAAAAATTAGCCGCGTATATCTATTTTCTCTTTGTCTTGTAGTTGCTTTCCATTTTCATGAACTTAATCGCTGCACTGGGTTAGGCTTTTTTAGCCAAAAATCGCCGCCAAGCCTGTTACAATGCGTTTTTTAGCGATAATTCAGCCGAAAGGTGGGAGTTTGCAGTGGCTCGAAAGATATTTTTGGTGTTCAGTTTTTGGGTATTAAACCTGATTTCACTCAGCGTATTTGCACAGCAAGCGGCGGATGCCTACCGCGTGGAAGCAACCGTGTCCAATCAATCTGAAGCAGAGCGTGTAGCGGCGGCTCAGGCCACTCTGGGCAATGTGATTGCACGAGTTCTTGGCGACACTGCTGCGTTACAGCATCCCTTAGTGCAGCAGGCCATTAAAGATGCGCCCAACTATCTTGCTAAATTTAGTTACAGCGCAGAAACAACTATAGTCCTTAATTATTCCCCGAAAGCAATTCAAACTCTTTTGCAGCAGGCGCAACTTATTGCCAACACCGCGACCACGGCACAAAGCGTGACCCTCACTGTGGTGGATGTAAAAGATTTCGCCGCCTTTAAGCAAGTGCAAGCCTATTTAAAAACCGTGGGCGTGATTCGCAATTTAACGTTAGTCAGTGTTGATAAAGACGTTTTGCAATTTAATCTCTTATTGGATGGCGACGAGCTGTTGCTCAAAACGAGTTTGGGTGCGAGCAATAAATTGCAAATGGTGGCTGGCGATGCGCAGAGCCCGTTGAGCTTCCGCTGGCAGAATTGATAGGTTTTATAAGCATGAATCCGCAGCAACTGTCGCTCGGCGTTAACCTCAATGACGACGCCACTTTTGAAAATTTTTACGCGCCCATCGCAACACCTAACGCGCAGATTTTATCTGTTTTGCGTTTGCAAATTGAAACGGCCAATGAACCCTTTATTTTTTTGTGGGGCGCGGCGGGTTGCGGTTTAACGCATCTGTTGCAAGGCGCTTGTCATCACGCGCAAACCTTACAAAAAAGCTTTCAATATTTCCCGCTGCGCGAATTGGCAGGCTATGCGCCCGATGAATTATTTGTCGGTTTAGAAGAATTAGATGTAGTGGTATTGGATGCGTTAGATGAAGTGATTAATCGCCCCGAGTGGGAATTAGCGCTGTTTAATTTATTCAATCGCCTGCGCGATGCCGGTAAGTTGTTATTGGTTGCCGCTGTACAGGGGCCGCAAGAATTGCCGGTAAACTTGCCCGATTTAAAATCGCGCTTGCAGTGGGGCACAACCTTTCATGTACACACACTGGATGACGATCAAAAACAAGCGGCTTTGCAATTCCGCGCGCGTGCGCGCGGGTTGGAATTAAACGATGAAGTGGCTGCCTATATTATTCAGCGCTTGCCGCGCGATATGAATGAATTGTTTTGGCAGTTGAACCGCTTGGATCATGCCTCCCTGGCTGAGCAGCGCAAATTGACAATTCCTTTTGTGAAGAAGATTTTGGGGTTGTAATAAGTCTTCATTTTCAAGCTGCATCACCGGTAAATAAAAAGCCCGATTTCCATTACAGAAATCGGGCTTTTTATTGGGTGCGGCAAATTACAGTTACTTAGGCCGGGATAGGTGCTGTCACTTATTTAGTGTTTGTTAAGTTGGCGTATTTAGCACCAAAGTACAGAATGAAGAGGTAACATGCAGCGGGCAACAAGAATGAAATTTGTAAGCCAATAGAGTCTGCCAAAGCGCCTTGAGCAAAAGGAACAATAGCACCACCTACGATTCCCATGCACAACAGGCCTGAACCTTGGCTGGTGTATTTGCCAATGTCATGCAGTGCCATAGTGAAGATAGTAGGGAACATAATGGAGTTGAACAAGCCAACGCCGATCAATGCCCACATGGCCATTGGGCCAGAGCTGAAGGTTGCAATGAGAATTAAGGTAATGGTAGTGCCGGCACAAACGCTCAATACAACGCCTGGGCGAATAAAACGCATCACAAAGAATCCTATGAAACGGCCAACCATAGCGCCGCCCCAGTACAAGTACAGATAATCTTCGGCTGCAACCGCTGCACTCATCCCCGCCACTTTTTCTAAACCTAAAAAATTCACCAAATAAGTGCCGATAGAGACTTCGGCGCCCACGTATAAGAAAATTCCAAGTACGCCCAACGCCAAACGTGGGTAGGCTTTCATCGCTGCAAAGTTTGACGTTATTGCTTGCTTTAAGCCTTTGTCTTCGGCGCTGGTTGCATCAACTATCGTAGGCAATTTCGCAAACGCAAATATCACTGCCAGAACCAGTAGCGCAGCTCCCAGTGATAAATAAGGTAATTGAACAGAAGAAGCTTCTGCCAAGCGGTATTCGCGCAAGGCTTCGGGAGATAGTTTTGCTAGTTCATCTGCGCCTAAAAAGGTAACGCCGCCCAAAATCACGCCAGCCAATAACAGGGGAGCTACTGTGGTTCCCAAGGAGTTAAAAGCTTGCGTTAAGGTTAAACGGCTAGAAGCGGTTTTCGGTGAACCCAATACTGCTACATAGGGGTTTGCTGCAACTTGTAATACCGTAATACCGGCAGCCAAAATAAAGAAAGCAAACAGAAAAAATGAATAACTGGATGTAGCTGCTGGGTAAAACAATGCACAACCTACCGCCGCGATCACGAGGCCGGTCACCGCGCCTTTTTTGTAACCAAAACTACGAACGTACATGCCAGCAGGCAAAGATACTAAAAAGTAAGCACCAAAAAACCATAACTGCACCAAGGCAGCTTGCGTGTAGGTTAGGGTAAATACAGATTTCAAGTGTGGGATAAGAACATCATTCAATGAGGTAATTGCACCCCACATAAAAAACAGAATAGTTACAATAATTAAAGGAATGGTAT
Organism: Gammaproteobacteria bacterium; assembly: GCA_005801205.1. Classification (GTDB taxonomy): domain Bacteria; phylum Pseudomonadota; class Gammaproteobacteria; order Pseudomonadales; family Cellvibrionaceae; genus Cellvibrio. Next base: position 41,752 of record SYDJ01000061.1, on the reverse strand, counting down.
TGTTTCCTTCAGTGGTTGAACTATGGCTTGCCGAACCTTGCGGAATACTTGCCATTTTTTTTACCTCGTTGTCATTGTTATGAATTGGTCGTTGTCTCTAGTATTCTTACCAGCAACTTCTAGTGAGTTGTCTGACAAGTGCGCGGTACTATAATTCAAGGGCTTGGTGCTGTCACATGGTTTATAGTGGTTTAGGCGGCTAAAAACCCAGTTATTCGGGCATACAATAGCCTATAAGCATGTAGTCATCTGTACTCTTAGTGTTTTTTGATGTTAACGCTTTTGCGCTTGTTTGGTGTTATCGACCTTGTGAAGCTATTCCTATTTAATAATAAAAAGGTGGTATGTGTGGCCAAGGCAACAATTGATGATGTAGCAGCCCTGGCGGGCGTCTCTATGAAAACGGTATCGCGGGTAATGAATAACGAGCCTAACGTAAGGCCTGCTACTCGTGACAAAGTGACTGCTGCGGTTGCCCAATTAGATTATCGCCCGAATATGTCGGCTCGCAGTTTGGCGGGTAATCGCTCTTATTTGTTGGTTTTGCTCTACGGAATCCCCTCGGCGCATTACGTCTTGGATATTCAAGAGGGTGTACTTGATATTTGTCGCCCTCAAGGTTATGAGCTTTTGGTTCACCCTTGTAATCATCAAGACCCTGAGATCACTTTGGAAATTTCTAACCTTATCCGCGATAAGCGCATTGATGGCGTTATGCTCACTCCGCCTATTTCAGACAATATGACGCTCATGCACACGCTTAAGCGCATGTCAGTCCCCTTTGTGCGTGTTGCGCCCACCGAGAGTAAAAGTCTTTCACCTTATGTAGAAACTAATGATCAAGAAGCCTCTTACGATATGACCTGTAAATTGATTGCGCTCGGTCATACCCGCATAGGTTTTATTTGCGGTCACCCAGATCACCGCGCAGTAACTCTGCGGTTTGATGGTTACAAAGCGGCGCTAATCGAAAACGATATTCCTATTTCAAATGAGCTCGTTGAGCGCGGTTTAAATTCCTTTGAATCAGGCGAAGTGTGTGCACGAAAATTATTAGAGAAAAAATCGCGCCCCACGGCAATTTTTGCAGCTAACGATGACATGGCGGCGGGTGTGATGATGGTGGCGCATCAAATGGGCATTAAAATTCCGCAGGAATTATCTGTGGCAGGTTTTGACGATACGCCGGTGGCGCATCAAATTTGGCCCGCACTGACGACTGTGCGTCAACCGATTCAGCAAATGGCAAAAAAAGCGACTGAATTATTGATTAAACAATTGCGCGGTAAAGATGTGCAGTTGCCAGCCAGTATGTTGAGTTCGAGTATTATTACGCGTGAATCGACGGGGGCTGCGCCGAAGAAGCACTAGGTATTTCTCGGTATAATGTCTTAATTCAAAAAAACGCCGCAACAAATAATTGTTGCGGCGTTTTTATTAATACAATAATTTCTTAAACAGGTTTTAATTCTGGCGTATTGTGAATCAACCACGCCGCTGAGCCCACCAGCGCCGCTTTATCATTCACAATCACTTTAATAGAAATATCGCTAACATAGCCTCTCATTGGGCCTTTGTTTTTATAGCGTTCTTCAAAGTGGGTTTCAGGCAGAATGCCCATCAGTTTTGGCGTGATCCCGCCACCAATGACAACACCGCCGCGTGAGCCCGATGAAACCGCTTTATCGCCTGCTACAGCACCCAAGGTGTTGCAGAAGGTAATTACCGCTTCACGACAAATAGGGTCTTCATTCGCTAAACCTTTGGTGCTCACGTCAGCGGGGCTATAGTTTTGTGCATCCACACCGGCGATATGCGCTAAAGCGCGGTACAAATGCACTAAGCCGATTCCCGATAAAATATTTTCAACCGAAACGTGAGACTGTTCTTTCAGCAAAAATGATTTTATCGCCAATTCTTTTTCAGTCGTGGGCGCAAAACTGGCGTGACCGCCTTCAGTGGGAATAATTTTCCAGCTGCCATTTTCAGGTACTAATAACGCCATACCAAAACCCGTACCTGGGCCCATTACTACAATCGGCGCTTCCGGGTTTGAATCGGCTGCATAGAGCACTTTAGTTTCTGATTCAGCCAAGAAAGGCACTGCATAGGCAAAGGCTGCAAAATCATTAATGACGTGCAGCGTTTTCATACCGAGTTGATCTCGCAATTCAGTAATTACAAACTTCCAATTTAGGTTGGTCAGTTGCGCAGTACCGTCTTTGTCGATTGGGCCGGCTATCGCTAAACAAGCGTATTCGGGCATAACAATGTTAAATTCTGCACAGCAGGCTTTAATCATGGTGCCCATATCTGGGTAATCAGCGCAACGCAGGGTGATTTGCTGGCTGGCGATGTAATTAGGGTTGCCGGTTTTGGGAGCCTGTTCGACCAAGCCAAAGCGAGCGTTGGTGCCGCCTATATCTGCAACCAATAGTAAGCTCATGCGTTAGTCCTCATATAGTTTTTGTGAAATCGTTGGGGTAGTGTAAAGGAATGAAAAGTTATAGCGGCGGTGGAGATATGCCTTTAAAAACAGAGTCATCATTCGGCGTTGATTATGCCGTATTTCTCAGCGCTTGGAAGCCCATCGTCTATTGACAGCGCTGTCAATAGACGATACTTTAGCATCTAAGGATGTAAAGCCTTCTATAATTCATAAAAAATCCCCTAGTTTAATTCCCTGACAAATTAATATTTTTTAGTAAAAAATATTTAAGAGCGATAAATTAAGATTGTCGCCTTTGGGGGTGTTTTTGACTACATCTATAGTGCAATAGACTCTTTGGTATTCTAATTATCTTTTTATTATCCTAAATCATCTTGGAGGTTAACCACCGTGCAGTGGCCCACACTCACCCTCGCAGTAAAAAAAGATCCAGCTATCGAGCAAAAAATTGATGAATTATTAGCGCGCATGAGCGTGGAAGAAAAAGTTGGGCAAATGGTTCAGCCTGAAATTCGTCATTTAACTGCCCAAGATGTTAAGGATTACCACATAGGCTCCGTGCTTAACGGTGGCGGTTCAGTGCCTAATGGCAACCGCTATTCAAAAGCCGCTGATTGGTTAGCCATTGCCGATGCTTATTACCAAGCCTCTATGGATGAGAGTGATGGCAAGGTGGCTATTCCTATTATGTGGGGCACAGATGCCGTTCACGGTGTAGGCAATATAGTAGGTGCGACACTTTTCCCGCATAACATCGCCTTGGGTGCAACTAACAACCCTGACTTGATCGAACGCATTGGCGAAATTACCGCGACTGAAATTGCGGTAACGGGTTTGGATTGGGATTTCTCGCCCACCGTGGCGGTTGTGCGCGATGATCGCTGGGGTCGTACCTATGAATCTTACTCTGAGCACCCAGAGCTGGTGCGCCGCTATGCGGGCAGAATGGTTGAAGGTTTACAAGGCGTTGCAAACACCTCTGAATTTCTTGCGAAAACGCGGGTTATCTCTACGGCTAAACATTTTATTGCCGATGGCGGTACCTTAAATGGTATTGATCGCGGCAACAGTTTGGTGAGCGAAGAAGAACTGCGCGATATTCATGCGGCGGGTTATTTCAGCGCGATTGAATCCGGTGTGCAATCGGTGATGGCGTCATTTAATAGCTGGCACGGCGAGCACATGCATGGTCATAAATACTTGCTGACCGATGTGCTCAAAGAAAAGTTGGGTTTCGATGGTTTGGTGGTAGGTGACTGGAACGGCCACGGCTTTGTTGCGGGCAGTACAGTATTAAATTGCCCCGCAGCGATTAATGCTGGTTTGGATATTTTTATGGTGCCAGACCCAGAATGGAAAACGCTCTTCAATAACACTGTTGAGCAAATTAAATCGGGCGTAATTTCTACCGAGCGTGCGGATGATGCCGTGCGCCGTGTGCTGCGCGTAAAACTCCGAGCGGATTTGTGGAATAAAGGCTTGCCCTCAACGCGCCCACTATCGGGTAAAGATGAACTATTAGGCGCGGCGGCACATCGCGATGTTGCTCGCCAAGCGGTGCGTGAATCTATTGTGTTATTAAAAAATAAAAACAATCTTCTACCCTTATCGCCTTCGGCCAATATTCTGGTGGCGGGCGATGGTGCCGACAATATCAGCAAGCAAACCGGCGGCTGGTCAGTTAACTGGCAGGGTACCGGCAACACCATGGACGATTTCCCCGGCGCCACTACCTTGTGGATGGGTATTGACGCCGCAGTGAAAGCGGCGGGCGGTAAAGCGACACTCAATGCCGAAGGCAATTACGAGCAGAAGCCAGACGTAGCTATTGTGATTTTTGGTGAAGACCCTTACGCCGAAATGCAGGGCGATGTGCAAAATGTGTTGTTGAAATCTGGCGACACCAAAGATTTGGAATTGCTACGCAAACTCAAAGCCGACAATATTCCAGTGGTAGCTTTATTCATCACAGGGCGTCCTCTATGGGTTAACCGCGAATTAAATGCCGCTGATGCTTTTGCTGTAATTTGGCAGCCGGGTACAGAAGGCGCAGGCGTGGCCGATGTGATTTTTAAAGCGCAAAACGGCAGGCCAAACTACGATACCACCGGCCGTTTAAGTTTTTCGTGGCCCAAGCGCCCAGATCAAGCGCCGCTCAATGTTGGCGATGAAAACTATGATCCGCTCTTTGCTTATGGTTTTGGTTTAAGTTATTCAGACAGCGATACCCTGAGCAGCGAATTATCAGAAGATGGCATTCAGCATCAAGCGACTACGGATGTGCTTGAGTTGTTTAAACGCCGCCCCATGAATCCTTTCACGATTATTTTGGAAGGTAAAAATAATGACCGCGCGACGCTTAACGGCAATATTGCGAGCGTGACTTCCTTAACGGTGACAGCTGTTGACCGCGATGTGCAAGAAGATGCACGCCGGGCGCAATGGAATGGCAATGGCGAAGGTTTGGTAGCGCTCTCGGCCTTAAATCGTCAAGTACTGAGCGATTATTTACATTCCAATTCCGCGTTAATTTTTGATGTGAAGGTAGATGCTGCCCCTAAAGGTAAGGCCAAGGTTCGTATCGGTTGTGGCCCATCCTGCTACACCGAAGTTGAGCTTACCGATACTTTTACGGCGGTTGCAGGTCAAGGTTGGAAAACCATTAAAGTCGATTTGGTGTTGTTCCCCGATGCAGGTACAGACTTTGGTTTGAAACGCACCCAAGAAGAACTGTTTGAGTTGGTGTTAGACCCATTCACCTTGGTTGCTGACGATAGTTTGGATTTGGTGTTCTCCAATGTACGCATAGAAAAAAATGCCGGGGAAAATGGCAGTGTGCGTTGGGAGTAAAATCTCCACCTCTTACTAAAGCCGCCTAGTGCGGCTTTTTTATGGTCGTTATTTGGATGTTGCTTATGGTGCATGCAGTAAATAACCCGTGTGCATTCTAGGAAATTAATATTGTTCAAATTAAGGGCGCGGCTTTAAATGAGCAATTTTGATTCACACTTAAAATGACAGCCTGCACAAAAGTGAGTAATTGCATTTAAATGGCGCAATATAGAAAGTGACGGTGCATTTTTTTGTAATTAATTGGCGCACATGTTTTTCAGTGAATGTTTATTTTTAGCGCGATTTTTTTTGCTGTGTCACCAAGTGGGTGCGTTACCAAAATATGACAAAATTTTGATGCTAAATTATTTTTTTTTATAAGGTGTTGATTTTTATGGTTAATATTTAAATATTTTTAGTGGTTTTTTTGTTTGGCATAGGCTTTGCTCTAGTGAAAATTACTCGTGCCGATAAAATCTAATCTTAAGGATTAGATAAAAATGCGATGAAGCAGTTTGAATTTCATCGCAAACAATTAGGCAAGTGTGACCATTACTAACGCTAATCTTTGGAGAAAGCCCTATGAAAAAACACACTGCTCATCTTCTTTGCGCCGCCGCAAGTTCATTACTGTTTTCTGCACAAGGCGCGCAAGCTGCACCCACTTTATCGGAAGGCTTGACTACCGGTAGTTCAATTAAAGTCAATATTCGCACACGTTACGAAGATGTAAGTTGGGATGGTTTTACCGATGCTGATGCACTTACGATTAGAGCGCGTCTGTCTTATCAATCAGGTGCATGGAACGGTTTTGCGGTTACTGCAGAAATGGACAATGTTACTAACGCCACTGGCGATGTGGACTACAGGACGTGGCCAGCAGACACCTTAGTTATCGATGGAAAACCAGCAGCTCAAATTTTTGATCCACAAGGTACCGATTTTAACCAAGCTGTTGTTTCCTACACCACGTTCAATAACGCTATTAAATATGGTCGTCAACGTATTGTTTTAGATAACGCACGTTTTATTGGTAATGTGGGCTGGCGTCAAAACGAGCAAACTTATGACGGCTTAAGCTTCACTAATAAATCTATTCGTTACACCAATATTTTTGTTGCACATATCAATAACGTGAACAGAATTTTTGGTGATGCTAACGTGTTGCAAGGTGATTACAAACAGGATTCAAATTTAGTCAACGTGAGCTACACCGGTTTTGAAGCAGGTAAATTGACGGGTTACGCCTATTTAATTGATAACCTTGCTGATAATTATTTGAAAAAGTTGGCGGGTGGTAATGCGAATGCCATATCAAACGATACCTATGGCGTGCGTTGGTCAAGTACATCAAACCCAGCTTTCATGTACACCTTGGAATACGCCAAGCAATCTAACGGCGATAAAAACCCGATTAAATACGATGCGGATTACAAGCTTGTTGAAGTGAGCACCACCCTAGGCCGTTTTGTTCCAGCCTTAGGTTACGAAGTATTGGGTTCGGATAATGGTAAGAAAGGTTTCATTACACCTTTTGCTACGCTCCATGCATTCAATGGCTGGGCAGACCGCTTCTTGGCTACCCCAGCAAACGGTTTGAAAGATATGTACGTGAATCTCGGTGCAACTTTCTCTGGCGTTGCTTTAATGGCAAGCTATCACGATTACAAATCAGACGTTAAATCGATTGATTACGGTACTGAGTGGAACTTTAGTGCGACTAAGAAATTTGGTGCGGTAACTTACATGGCAAAATACGCTATGTTTGAAAATGACAAACTGGTAACGCCAGCGAAATCAGACACTAGCAAACTTTGGTTGCAAGCGGATTGGAATTTCTAATAGAAACTTTTCATAAAGAGTTTAATAGAAATCTTCTAATCATTTAACTGAAATTAGTTAGAAATAAAAACTCCCCCGTTAGCAATAACGGGGGAGTTTTTATTTTTGGAGATATCAAATTTTTTTCGCTCCCAAGCAGGAGCTTGGGGCTAGCTAATTTTATTTGGGAGTCGTCATCCTCGCGTAGGCGAGGATCCAGCTCTTGATTGTTGCCTGTTAACAGCTGGATCCCCGCCTACGCGGGGATGACGACCTCCTTCTTTCTAATCCATGCTGGTGGCCTAAGATAAAGGAATTGCTATTTATTTTCCTGCGCAGCCACTATCTCCACTTTCGTTTCTGTTTTTGAATCCGCCGTAGGCTCTTTTGGGTTAGTTACAATTTCATCCGCAGCATACCAAAGCCCATGCACACTTAATTGTTGCCAGCCCCAGCGAATCCATTTTATTAATGAGGCAGCTAACCACAGTGACCACATTAAAATTGCCACTTTGTAGCACCACAAGGGCAATGAAATTATCCATGCCGTGGGGAATTCTGCATCGCTGTGATCTTGATACCAATTGAACCAACCCGAGTAAGAATTATTGCCGGCAATACGCATATCTGGGCTGCCGAGTAAGCCTTGCGGGATAGCGCTTATTAAAGCGCCGAGTGCGGCAATAGATAGTGCAAATAAACCAAACTGCAAAAATTTAAATTTGCGCGTGGTGGTTATGGTTTGCAGTTTTCCGCGTTGTTGCAATACTAAAATCCACACAGCAACTAAAACGAACGTGAAAAAACTCAGAGTACAAATCCCCAAGCTTAACAATACCCATTCGTGGGTTTTTAAGGGCGTAAGCGAACTGCGGCCCAGCGCGACAGCAATAACCATTACCACCACCAACATGCCCCACATTAAAATACTGGGGCCAATCATTGGGCCACCCACAAATAGCGGCCAGCGATTTTCAGGTAGATTGATTCTAATATTTTGGTTGCTGCTGCCTTGTTCAAGAATAAACGCGGGCGACTGAGTGAATACACCAATGCTCTCTGCTTTTTTCCACGCAATTGCAATGGTTTGTGCGCCAGGGTGAAGCGGCAATTTTAATTTGCCATCGGTGACGGCAATAATCTGTGGGTTGCCATCAATGGTTACACCGGCCAAGGTTGCTTCAGCGGGCAAGGTGAAAGCATATTGTCCACCTTGATTCGAGCGAATTAATAGCTCTAGTTTAGTTTGGCTGTTGCGATTGCTGGGCTCATAGTCGAGTTGCGCATTATCAATGGTAATAAAATTACCTTTGGTAGCTTGCGGGCGATTAACCTCAACGCTTAAGGTTTCGCCTGGCCAAGGTTGCCAAATCGGTAGCGTCTCATGTTTCTCCATTTGAATAGGTGATATACCTTTGGTTTCTGTATGCCAAAGCGTGCCTACGTTCAGTGACCAAATTTCTACCCAAGGACCATTTTTTGCGGCGTGCAATTGCAGTGGTGTTATTTGTTTGAGGCTTGAAGTCCAAACAAATTCATCTTGATTCGCTTCAAAATGCACAGCAACTTTTCCCGCAGCGTTAGCTTGTGTGGTGAGCGGTGCTTCGCCATTAAGCAGTGGAATTTCCACATTGATTGCACCAAAGGCCGGTGCAACACGCGATACGGTGGTGGTTACACTCCAATCCATATCAATTGTTAATTCGCGGCGAACCACTACAAATGGGGCTATAGGTTCTGGGCGTAAGTGATCCGATTTGTCAGCGGCTTGATTACGTTCTACACGCTGTAATTGCAGCGATTGGCTTTGTTGCTCTGCAGTAGGTGCGCCACTGACTTCCCAGCCGTTGGTATTGGCAGAAACATTATGTAGGCTAACTGGAAATTCTAAATTTAACGCATCGCGGCCCTGTAGGTTTGCTGTTAGCAATAGGGTGTGGCGACCTTTAGGTAAACTCACTAATAAAGTTTGATTTGCACTTTGCACTAAGGTTGCATCTTTGCCATCCACACTCACACGGGTTGGCCACCATTGTGATTTATCCGCTGGTAGCGGCAGTGAAATTAAATCGCTGCTATGCACAACCAATTCAATCGCCAATTGATCTTGTTGCGCATTTAACTTAACGGATTCTATCGCAGCGCAATTGGGCAGGCAGCGTGGTGCTTGCGTCAGCCGTGCTTCTAGCTCCGTTAAAATGGCTGGGTCTATAGTGACTTCAGCTTTAACATCATCCGTTTGTATGAATAACAAACCTGCAACTAACAGGCTCGGTAAAAGGCTGGCAGTGGTTGCGTTGTTAAAAGTTGGAAGCGATATTTTTTTGTCTAATAGACTAAAAAAGTGACGCAACAAAACACCTGCTAATAGCAGCGGTAAGATCACACAGAGTAAATAGCCTAAGCGATTAACCGGTGGTGGCACTAACAATAATTTGGTGGTTTCATCGGCTGTAATTGGGCCAGTCCAACTTATGCTCATGCTATTGCGATTCCATGTGGGCACAGCCAAACCGGTTTGAGTTTGTTGCGATGGATCGTATTTTTTGGAAATGACTTTTCCAGCTGTTCTTGGTATAGCAATGCCGGGCACTCTTTGTAGGGACTCTGTAATCGTAGAGTCGGGTAATTTCCCAATATCTTCTGCCGACATTGAATCTACTACTTGCTCTTCCATTGCCACCGGTGCAGCTGCTGGAGTCGGTGTGTGCATGACTTTCTTTTTGTCAGAGGAGGACATAATGTTTGGTATAAAAGAAAAAACCTCCTCGCTATCCAATTGTGGATTAAGTGCACTTCGCGCTTGATGAACAGTAAACGGTAGCAAGATCAGTGCGAGCAAGAAAAATCCAACGTAGGTATATTTCACAATAAAGCTTTTAAATTTCCCGCTTACAAAGGCCGTGAGCGCTATGGTGATAATTAAATTCAACCAAATTAAAACGGGTGCACCTTCGCGGTGAAAAATAAGTACCAAAGTCGCTGCCGTTAAAACGCCGTAACTGATTTTTGTCAATTTGGCTATGGCGACGGCAATAATCAATACGATAAACATATCCCACAAAGTCCATTGGGAAATCCAGCTGCCGTATTCGCTACTGGCACCCGTTGCAGTAAATAATGACCAGCCGGGCGGCAAGAAAAGCCGTGTGGATACATTATTAAATTCTTCGTTCCAGCCGGTAACGGAAATGCTTAAACTGCGCGGTAATTGGCTGGTTCCTTCTAAATTAATATTGCGCTCACGAATTTCTACACCGGAATTTTTGCTGTTAGCGAGGTGAGTGACTAATTGTGGTTCGCCCGCAATTTGCGCGCTGGTTAATTCAAAGGGGGTGATGGTTTCAAGGCGAGAGGCGGTGGTGTAGCCGCTAATAGTATCCTTCACAATAAAATGCGTGCCATTAAAACTTAACCATGCATTTCTATTCAGCTGCAATTTTTTGCCAAAGTCTTTGTTTTCGCCGCGTTGTAACTCTTCAATTTTAAAATGCGTTTGCGGTGTCATTAAATAGGCGGGCAGTGATTTCCAGTCGTCGGGTAATTCCGTTTGTTGTGGGTCTATAGTTTGTACGCCAGAAATTTGCACGCTGCGCAATTGTGGTTGCGCTGCAAATACCCAAATCTCTTCTTCAGGCCATAAATTTTCCTTTTGTGAAGGCTGGGCGATATTTTTAAAGGTTAAGTCTTTCATCGGCGCGGTAGATATACTGGTGAGCGTTAATTCCCAAGTGCCGGGTTTAACTTGAATGCGCAAGCTGCCGTCTTTTTCAATGCGTGCAGGTAGGGCGCTGGTAAAATCAGTGACCGTAAAACCGGTAAGCAATAACTGCCCAAGTTGTAACTCACGCTCTTTGCCGCTGACTTCTAGTTGTAATTGCGTTGTTAAGTTGAGTGGAATTGAATCTTCAAGTTTACGAAACACGCGCAGGTTAAACGTATCTTGATGAGTTGCGGCTGTTTGCTTTTCGCTCGCTGCGAGCCAGAGTTGATTGTTGTCTTCAATGGCAGGTGACGCCACCATTTTGCCATTTAAATTTAATTGCACTATGCCGGTTTGCGTGGGGATTTGCAGTGTGCGTGGCATTTCGCTCCAGCGAATTTCACCGCTAATCTCGTGGGAACCCACGGTTAAATAGACTTCTGGAACATTGTTATTATCGCGCACGGCGATGCTGGCCCGGGTGTTAGAAGAGTTATCGCTCAGGTTTTGTGGCCAGAAGCCAGCGTTACCCGGCAATGCTACCCAATCGTTTTTATAGACTTCAATACGTTGCGTAAATCGCGCGCCAGTCGCGTTGGCATCAATGCGCAACTCAGAAGGCCACGTGCAAGCGCGAGTGGCATTGTTGTATAAGAAAGGGCAATTTAAGTCTGGGTGCTTTTCCAATACCCAGGGTTTCCATTCTTCAAGTGATTTGGGTACTTCAACCGCAAGGCAATGTGCGCAGGTGAGGATGATAAGCAGGCTGGCTATGCGCGCAATAAAAGAGGGCATACAAGAGTTCCTTTGTGTTATCGGCTAATTGGGTATTTGTTGTTGGGGCGAGTATAGGTGGTTGGCGTGTAGGATAATAGGCAGCCATACCTGAAGGAGTTGTGAATCGCTCTTGAAAGTGAAACCAGATACACTTTGGTACAATTTGACTCTATTTGGTAAACAGTTTTGGTTTGTGCTTCCCTACACTCTGCCAAACGAAATCACAATTTGGTAGGAGGCATCGTGAATTACTTACACAACAAAATAAGCGCATTTTTATTAACTGCAATCCTCACAACGTGCACAGCTTACAGTGTCGCTGAAGAAACTCAACCTGAAGGCAAGTCGCAACAAACCGATATTAATAGCCGAGACGGCTATTACCTTTCTATCGGAACTGGGTTGGGGAGCTACGAGTCTCCTTTGCGAGAAGAGCAAAATGGTTTGATATTGGCTATTAATGGCCGCTATCAGTGGAAGGGTTTTTTCGCAGAGCTGGGGATCGGCTCATCCGGCTCATTCGGCCCACCCAGTCTTACTACTCTAGGTTATAACTTTTATGGCACTGAGCATTGGAGTTTTGATGCACTTTATGCCATCACTGACGGCACTGGCGAATTGAGTTACGAGGTGGATGGTGAAGCCAAGCAGTTATCTAGGCTACCAATAAGTGGTGTTGGATTCAGAGCGCTAGGCTCCTGGGGAAATACAACTTTGCAGTTAGTTGGATTGCATTCTTTCAATTCCGAATTTCGACCAGATGCTGACCTAGGTTATGCTGCGTTGTGGCTTGGCCACCGCTGGCAAATTAAAAATTGGAGTCTTAATGGATTGGTGGGCGCCAAATATCGTTCAAGTAGTTTGATGAACTACGGATTCGGAGTCACTGAAAGTGAGGCTGACAAGGTGGTTGGTGCCTATGAGCCATCTTCCGGTGTAGATTACACTGCACAGATTGATTTGACGTATCCGATCAGTAAAAACCTACTGTTTCAAATTTACTCTAGCTACACTCAATATTCTGACGAAATACTGCATAGCCCAATAATAAAGCTCGTTCGCAAATCGGACAATCGCCCTGAAAAAGAACAAGTGTTTGGTGTTCTTGTGCAATATGTGTTTTAAGGGGGGGCTAAAATGAAAAATAAATATCAGCTCATATTCGCCCTGTATTTTCTTTTTAATGTGCAATCAGGTGTTGCCGCTGAGCAGAGTCATAAGGATTCAATAAGGCTATCGCTTAAACCAAAAGAATGCGTTGTATTAAAAGAGGGAGATAAATGTTATTCCAGCATTAACGTTAAATGGACGGCAAGTGAGCCGGGCTCGTTTTGTTTATTTCGCACACCTAGTGACATTAAATTGAAGTGCTGGAAGGATGTTAGTGATGGACAATTTACGGAAGATTTGGTGATGGATGCACAGGTAGACTACTATCTCGTTCTGGCTGATAGCGCTGAAATACTTGGCCGGGAAAAAATAACCTTATCTTGGGTTCATAAAAAATCGAGTAGACCTGAGCACACGTGGCGGATCTTTTAAAAACACATATGAATCAATCGCCTAAAAAAATACTTATTGTAGAAGATGACACTGACCTACAGCAGTGGATAGCCGATTATCTTACAGGGAAAGGTTTTACTTGCACCTGCACGGAAAACGGCAAGGACGCTGTTACATTAATTTCTGATATTCAACCAGATGTGGTTTTGTTGGATGGCGCACTGCCGGGGCTTGACGGTTTTGAAGTCTGCAAAACGGTGCGATCCTTTTATAAAGGCGCCATCATTATGATTACTGCCAGAGATGAAGAAATAGATGAAGTCTTAGGTTTGGAAGTTGGGGCAGACGATTACCTGATAAAGCCGATAAGAGCTAGGGCATTGTTGACTCGAATTCAAAAGTTACTTGAAAAGAAGAATACGACTTCTTCAAAGGCTCTTACCTTTAATAATCTCGTTATCGACTCGCACTCTCAACGGGTTCTTTTATCGGGTGTTGACGTAAAGCTCACATCAAAAGAGTTCGAGGTTTTGTGGGTTTTGGCTTCGCATCCGGGTGAAATTGTCACGCGAGACACCCTGCTCAAAGAATTGAGGGGCTATGAATTTGATGGTCTCGATAGGTCAATTGATTTGCGCATTTCGCGTGTAAGAAAAAAACTTGAAGACCGTACCGACGACCCTTATCGCATAAAAACGATTTGGGGAAAGGGCTACCTCTTTGTAAAAGACGCTTGGTAGCCTGATCTATGCTGACATTACGCACGCTTACTCTGTCACTCTTGCTCACGATTGTTGTTGCGTCTATCGGCTCGGGTTTGTTGTTAGATAAACTCTATTCCGAGCTATATTCAAGCGAACAGACGAACAAGGGTTTAACAGAATCACAATTGAACCTTATAGGTGCGCAGCTTTCAGCAATATTACGGAAACTTGAAAATAAGGAAGCATTTATACAAGCATGGCAGGAGGAAAATTCGCCTCTTTCTCTAGAAGTAATAGACCGAGACGATATTAGAATTCCGCAAGAGCTTCTGCAGGAATTAGAAAATATGGGTCATATCGTTTTATCCTCCTCTACGAACCTCAGCTTCTATTCTTTTTTAAAAGAAGGAAATAATTATTTAGTCATACGCTCCCCATTGACAAGTATTCACAAGCAACCTAATTGGCTTCCTGTTCTTTTCACCGTTATTTTTTATACGCTGTTGATACTCATTGTGTTCGCGTGGTTATTCCCCTTAATCCGTCGCTTGCGAACTATGCAGTCGTCTGCAAAAAAATTGGGTGAAGGTAACTTGAGCGCACGCATTACCCCCAGTGTTGTTTCTCATATAAAAGATATTGAACTCGAATTTAATCGCATGGCGCAGCGTATTGAAGACTTAGTGTCTGATATAAGTTTATTGAGTTCAGCCATATCGCACGAAATGCGCGCCCCCTTGGCAAAATTACAGTTTGGTTTAGATGCGCTGCGGGAGGAAGACGATGAGGAGACACGCAAAATCTATCAGGATCGCCTTGATAAGGTAATAACTGATATGACAAACCTCATTGAGACTTTGCTGAAGTATGCGCGCTTGGATAAAAATATTGCGCAACTGCCAAAAGATGAGGTTGATCTATTGGCGTTGTGTAACAACTTAATAGCGTCAGCAGCGCAAGGTGATGGTGAAAATAATTCGGAATCGATAAAAATAGAAATTAAGTTAAACGCCAAAAATCCCTTTTATCTCGTAAAAGGCGATGTATTTTATCTAAATTTGCTTATAGAAAACTTGATCTCCAATGCTGTCAAATATGGCAAGGGGAAAATACTGATTAGCTTTAGTCAAGATGAAAATGGAACCTTGTTTGCAATTGAAGATAACGGTCCAGGAATAGAAGATAATTTTAAGCAAGATATATTTAAACCTTTTATTCGTGGGGAAAAATCTAAGAATCAAGGCGGCGCGCATCCAATACCGCAAAAAGGTTATGGGCTTGGCATGGCTCTCGTCAAACGCATTTCTGATTTACACAATGTCGAAATTACCATTACAACATCAGAAGTCTTGGGCGGCGCAAAATTTACGTTATTATTTACGTAACTTAAACATAGATACACATTGATAACACTTGGTACAGTTATAAATTACATGGTGATTTAACCTATCCCTTCCAAATTACTTAAAGGGATATCAAACATGTACTTCACAAATAAGAAATATTTTGCAGCAAAATATGCAGTAGCTATTGCCGGGTTTTGCTTGGCACTATTAACGGGCTGCTCTGATGATAATCACAAGATAGTATCTGGCTCTTCATCCAGCGTTGCGACATCCAGTTCTTCCTCTTCAGTATCTAGTTCTTCTACATCCAGCTCTTCCTCTTCTCACTCATCTTCATCCAGCTCTTCGCTGACTGATTCTCCCGAAGTGGGGCAGTGGTATGCGCCAGCATACGGTTACGTCCTATCGGTAAGTGTTGAGAATAATCTTTATAAGGTTAAAACCTACAGCCTTACGAAAAATTATTGTTTGCTACAGGATGTCGCCTCTAATTTACTACTGGATGAACTTAAACGTGAATACGTTTATTCCAATCTTGTGAAGGAGACATTGCTTGAAAGTAAAGGAGAATATCCGCCCGGCGTTGAATATGAAAAAGTAGAGCAGCTTCCAAAGGTCTGTGAGGAAAATCTACAAAAGGTAAAGACGGATACCGGTTATGCCTTTGATGCTAGAAAAGACTTTGAGATTTTCTGGCAAGCATTTGATGAGTTGTACATCAATTTTGAATTAAGAGGAATGAATTGGAGTGAGGTTTATGAGGAGGCTGTAAAGTCTGTAGGCAATGTTAAAAATGAAGAGGAGCTGTTTGAGTTTCTCAGTGCGCTTATCGCCCCGTTGGGTGATCGTCACGCGGTATTGATTAGAGCACCATTAACTCAAGAATTGGCTGAAAGCTTTACGGCGGCTTTAGAAAATGACGAAACCCCAATTTTTAGAGAATCTAGACAATTAATCTTGTATAAAAAATTATTGAATGAATACCTTCAGGATCTTGAATCTGATAGTGAATTGACTGATACGCAAATAGCAGCCGCAGAAAATTATATTCTTGTTAATTATGAGAAGTTGATAGACATTATTTTTAGTTATGCAGAGGAAAACTCTGATGTTGAGGTAAGAGCTGCAGGTAAAATTGCGTGGTTTAAAACAAACGACAATATTGGGTATGTGTTTATAGGTTCAATGTCTGACTACACCGAAGGCAGATCAACGCTTGTTTCTGACCCTGCTTCTGACCTTGCTATAGCAGAAGCTACTATTAATGAAGCCTTGAAAGATCTGGAAGATACGAAAGGCCTTATTATTGATGTTCGCTTTAACGATGGTGGGCAAGATCAGGTGGCGCTTAATTATGTTCGCCATTTTATGAGCCAACCGCAAGTGGTGTACTCCAAGTTTTCTGGTAGTGGTGCTTGGGCAACACCGAAGAAAGAGGTAATCTTGGATCCACAGAGTGATAATATCTATTTAAAACCTACGGCGGTATTAGTGAGTGGGGACACTGTCAGTGCAGCGGAACTATTTACGATTGCTATCTCGTCACTACCGCAAGTTACGATTATCGGCGAGCCAACCGCTGGGGCATTGTCAGATGTGCTCGTCAAACGACTCACCAGCGATATCCTTTTTGGGGTGAGTAATGAAACCTATCTAGATGCTCAAGGAAATAACTATGAGGGAGGGGGCATTCCCCCCGATATCGCGGTGCCGTTTGCAACACCTCAAGAGCGTAATGGCGGATATGATGGTGGTTTGAATGCAGCGATTAATTGGATTAAACGTGCGCCCTAATTTCAAACTCAAATTTTAAGCCCCGAAAGGGGCTTTTTATTGAGCTTACTTCGGCGTTCTAGGCTTAATGGAGTTATTCACTCTAGGCGCCGCCTTCGGTTTGGCTGCGTAGATTTTTTTCACAGGTTCATTAACTGTTTTGCTGCCACCACGGCGAACTTTCGCGGGGGCGTCGGCGCGGCTTACGGGTTTCTTCGGTGCTGGTGCGGCTTTAACTTTGCGCTGATTTAATGGTGGTGATTCAGTCACATCAAAACCTTTAACGCGCACGCGTTTAATTTTGCTGCCCACTAAATCTTCAATCAGCGTGAGTTTGTATTCCTCGGCTGGACACACCAAAGAAATGGCGGTGCCTTTTAACCCTGCTCGGCCGGTGCGGCCAATGCGGTGCACATAGTCTTCGGTGAAGAAGGGTAAATTCAAATTCACCACAAAATCCAAACCTTGAATATCCAAACCGCGCGCGGCAACTTCGGTGGCAACTAATACTTGCAGTTTGCCATCTTTAAAATCTTGCAGTGCGCGGCGGCGCGAGCCTTGAGTTTTCTCGCTGTGAATCACGGCGGCATCTACGTTATCCAATTTGAGTGCAGCAATCAGCTTATCCGCTTCTTCGCGGGTGCTGCTGAAGGCCATAACTTGATACCAGTTTTGGCTGCGCAACAGGTGCACGAACAATTCATATTTGCGCGCATCGTCCACGGGGTAAACCACATGGTCGATAGTTTCTGCCACGGCGTTGCGTTTGGATACCGCCACAATCTGAGGCTTATTCATCGCCTGTTTGGATAAGTTAGTCACCAGCGGTGAGCTAGTCGCCGAGAAAAACAGAGTTTGATGTTTGCGCACAATCGCGCTGAGCAGTTTATGAATATCGTTCACAAAGCCCATATCCAACATGCGGTCGGCTTCATCCAGTACGGCGAATTCCACCTTGGCCAAATTGATGTTGCCTAACTCCACATGCTCAAGCAGTCGCCCCGGTGTCGCCACCAAAATATCCACGCCGTTGCGCAACTTGCTGGCTTGGCTGGTGACTTTTACACCGCCATAGACAGTCGCTATTTTAAAGGGCAAAAACTGCGCAAGCGCCTGAATGCTTTCGGCCACTTGCTGTACCAATTCGCGGGTAGGCGCGAGCACTAGCATTCGGGTATTTAAAGCTTCTGGGGTTTTGGGCTTGTCGATCATCTGTTGCAGTATCGGCAAGGCATAGGCGCAGGTTTTACCCGTACCGGTTTGGGCGGTAGCGAGCATATCGCTACCACGGCGGGCGATGGGAATTGCCTGCTGCTGAATGGGGGTCATCTGCTGATAACCTATCACTTTAATAGCGTGCAGTAATTCTGGGGCAAGGCCGAGGGAGGCAAAATTCATAATCATTTAACTAAACAAAAAAGAGGGCGAGCAGTATAACAGCTTGCAGCTTGGGTATTTTGATTGCTTTTGGGCGTGTAGAATGGCGGGCTAATTAAAGACTACAAGGGATTTTTATGCTGTTTTCAGACCCGCTATCTGCCTCGTTCGCCTACAGGCTTGATCAAATTGCCGATGCTTATACCCCGCTGCTATTGCTCATTGCTCTCCTCGATTTAGCGCTCAGGTGGCGTGCTGGCGACAAGCTGCACGGGCTCAAATTACTCTATGCGATTTTAGTGGTCTATGGGTGGATGTTTGTAGATAACCGCTTTCAACTTTGGCACAGCCTAGGGTTAGATTACTCCACCCATACCGCTGCTGCCTTGGCCTTGGTGATGTGTATTGCGTTGCGTAAACGCCTAGCCGTTAAATGTGTTCTGAGCGTTTCGCTTGTACTTTACGGCGGCTTGATGAGTCTTTTGAGTTACCACACGTGGCCAGACATGATCGTAACTGCAAGCCTAATTGCACTCTGTTTTGCGCCAGTGCTTTTGTTGCGGGCTCGGTCTGGCTCAACGTCTTGGGCAGCGTCTTAATGGGGTCTTTGAATAGACTCAAAAAGCCTAAAAAACAATCAGCAAAGCCTTGAATGCGCGCGAGCATTAGCGGTATTTATGGTATTCTGCGCGCCCTTTTAGGTTCTTGCTCTTTCGTTGTTTCTATCCAGTTTTTCCTTTTTATGAGATTCATATGGCAGTAAAACCCGTCTATCGCGTTATTTTCCTCAACCAAAGCCAAGTTTATGAGCTGTTTGCCAGCGCTATTTACCAAAGTGAAATGTATGGCTTTATTGAGGTGGAAGAATTTGTTTTTGGTGAACGTAGCCAAGTATTAATTGACCCTGCCGAAGAAAAGCTTAAGCAAGAGTTTGCCGGTGTAAAGCGCTCCTACATTCCCATGCATGCCATTGTGCGTATCGACGAAGTTGAAAAAGAAGGCCCCGCAAAAATCAGCGAAGTTAAAGGCGGCGATGGTAAAAGCAGTAGCGATAAAATCGCCCACTTCCCCTTTGGTGGCTTTGTGCCTAACCCCAATTTAGGCGAGTAAAAAATTGGGCGAGTGTACTTTCTGCCCTCAAGTTTGATTGAGGGCTTTTACACTTTCCCGCTAAGCCCACTTCAAATTACCCGCTACACTTGTTACATCTTTCATAACTATAACAACCCCTATGTCGCAACCCCTTATCCTCGCCATAGACCAAGGCGGTCAAAGTTCGCGTGTGGCTATTTACACCACAACCGGCGAATGCCTGCACAGTTTTTCGGCCGCCTGCATGACAACCCATGAATTTATTGAAGGTGTAGAACATATTGAGCAAAGCCCGCGCGATATTTTGCTGGGCATAAAAGCCTGCATAGAAAAAATAACGCTCGTGTTGGGCGATGATGTAAAAAATATTATCGCAGCGGGATTTGCAGGGCAGGGCTCATCGCTGTTGTGTTGGGATAATAAAACCGGTGAAGCCTTATCGCCGGTATTAAGTTGGCAGGATATTCGCGGTGATCATTATTTAAAAAGCAGTTCGCTCACGCATTCGCAAGCGCAGAAAATTACAGGCTTACGCGTTTCACCCCATTATGGTGCCAGTAAAATGCGCTGGTTGTTGGATAACAACCCGCTCGTTGCCAGCGCCAATAGCAATAACTCACTCGGCGTTAGCTCCCTAAAAATAGGCCCCATTGTCAGTTATATTTTTTGGCATTTATTGAATACTAATCTTGTCGATCCCGGTCACGCGCAGCGCACGCTTTTGTGGAACCTACAAAAAAATGATTGGGATGATTCGCTGCTGAATTTATTTAACATACCTCGCACACTGCTGCCAAAATGCCTGTACCACAACAGCCATTTTGGCGATTTAGCCTTAGGTAAAATTAAAATTCCGTTTACCGCCAGTGCACGCGATCAAGGTGCATCGCTCTTTGCACGCGGCCTGCCAGACAAAGATGCCTGCTACATTAATATAGGTACTGGTGCATTTATTCAGCGCTTAAGTGAACACTTGCACGCACCAGAAGGTTTGTTAGTTAGCCCGTTATGGATTCCAGAAAATAGTAGCGCTAAACAATATTACTGCTGGGAAGCTACGGTTAATGGTGCAGCGGCTGCGATCAGTTTTTTGCAAGAAAACACTGGTCTGCAAATTACGCCCGTAGAAATCAATCAAGCTTTAACGCGTAACCCAGGGCGCGAGTGTTATTTTTTAAATGCAGTGGGTGGATTAAGTGCGCCTTATTGGCGAACTGATGTGCAATCCCAATTTAGCGAAAAACTTTCAGCCGATGAAAAAATTCTAGCGTGGTTGGAGTCACTTATTTTTCAAATTGCAGTTAATGTGCGCTTGATGGATCAGCTTGGTGTTGCGCAAAAAATTTATATCAGCGGTGGTATCAGTAAAGCCGATGGGCTCTGTCAAAAGCTAGCCGATTTGATACACATTCCAGTGCATCGCAGTGAAAATACTGACGCAACTTTACAGGGTATTGCCTGCATGGCGGCAGCTATTCCCGACGGCTGGAAGTATTTGGCGGAGGAGGACATTTTTGCTCCCAATAATAATCCTGATTTGTTCAGGGGTTTCACTCTATGGCAAAGCGCTATGAATCAATGGCTTAGTACTAAAAATACAAAATAATCAAAAAATTCGTTATTTCATTTATAACAAAGTCGGCTACACTTGTTCAATCTTCTGGTTGGACTCTACTGATGAAATATGATCTCGTCGTGATAGGAGCAGGTATTCAGGGCGCGGGAGTCGCCCAAGCAGCAGCGGCAGCAGGTTATACCGTATTAGTGTTGGAACAGTCTTCACCCGCAGCGGGCACGTCCAGTAAGTCTTCAAAATTAATTCATGGTGGTTTACGTTATCTTGAGAGCTGCCAATTTGGTTTGGTGCGCGAGAGTTTGCGTGAGCGCGCCATTTTGCTCAGGCTTGCGCCAGATTTGGTCAAACTTCAATCGTTACACATCCCCGTTTATAAAAATGCCAAACGCAGCCCGTGCACTATTCGCGCGGGTTTGAGCCTTTATTCGCTGTTATCCGGGTTTGATTCAAATGCTATGTTTCGCAGTTTGCCCAAATCCCAATGGGGTAATTTGGATGATCTTAAGCAGGATGATCTAGAAGCGGTATTTCGCTATTCCGAAGCCCAAACTGACGATGCCGCGCTTACCCGCGCCGTACTTCATTCAGCCATGGAGCTGGGTGCAGATTGTGAAATTCCCGGTCATTTTGTAAAAGCCCATATCAATTCACAATCCTGCTTGGTGGAGTTTGAGAGCGAGTATGGGTTTAAAACCGTGAGTTGCCGTGTGCTGGTCAACTGCGCAGGGCCTTGGGTGAGTGATGTGATTTCAGGCATTGAGCCCGATATGTATCTACCCAAAGTAGACTTGGTGCAAGGTAGTCATTTGATATTACCGCCGCTCTTGCGAAACTATTTCTATTTAGAAGCCCCGCAAGATAAACGCGCTGTATTTGCGCTGCCGTGGCAAGGCAAGTTGATGATAGGTACCACCGAAAAAATGCACTACGGCGCACCTGAAAAAGCCCAGTGTTCCATTGAAGAGCGCGATTACCTCTTGGGGGTGTTGCAGTATTACTTCCCCCAACTTTCAATCGATATGAATCATGTAGATAGCTTCGCTGGCCTGCGGGTATTACCGCGCAGTGACAAATCAGCGTTTTCGCGCACCCGCGAGGTCTTGTTTGAAGTGGATAATGAAGCACGGCCTCGGTTCATTTCAGTGATGGGCGGCAAGCTCACTACCTATCGCGCCACCGCGCTAATGGCCTTGGCGAAAGTAAAAGCCTCCTTACCCACCAAAGAGCGAATCGCCGATACCAGTCAGATTCCCCTCTCGCCCGTAGATTGGCATTAACTAATTCACGCGAAACTGATAAAAATCATTGGTGCTCCCTATATCTACCGTTAAAATGCGGCGCTAGATTATCTCTGGTAGGTTTATCGTACCTGCCTCTTGTCCACCCTCAGCTTTAAGGACTCATTGTGAACTTTACTGGCGCTCACATTCTCTCCATCAAACAATTTGAACGTGCTGATATTAAGCGAATCTTTGACGTGGCCGATGCTATGGAGCCCTACGCCCTGCGCAAAAAAGTCACACGCGTGTTAGAAGGTGCCATTTTGGGCAATATGTTTTTTGAGCCGAGCACGCGCACGCGGGTAAGCTTTGGCGCTGCCTTTAATTTGTTAGGCGGCAATGTGCGCGAGACTACCGGTTTTGAAAGTTCATCCATCACCAAAGGCGAATCGCTGTACGACACCGCGCGCGTACTCTCCGGTTATAGCGATGTAATTTGTATGCGTCACCCCGCCGGTGGTTCAGTGGCCGAGTTTGCCGAAGGCAGCCGCGTGCCGGTGATTAACGGTGGCGATGGCCCCAACGAACACCCAACCCAAGCGCTGTTAGATTTGTACACTATTCGCAAAGAAATGCGTTCCAAAGGGCGCGGCTTAGACGGCTTGCGCATTGCCATGATTGGCGATTTAAAACATGGCCGCACCGTGCACTCGCTGTGCAAATTGGTGAGTTTATTTAGCGATATTCAACTCACACTTATATCGCCCAAAGAATTGGCCATGCCCGATTATATTGTTGAAGAATTGCGCATGGCGGGTAATAAAGTCACCGTGACTGATGACTTGATGCACAGCATTTCCGATATCGACATTGCCTATTCAACCCGCATTCAAGAAGAGCGTTTTAGCAATAAAGAAGAAGCCGATTTGTACCGTGGCCGCTACCGCTTGAATCAACGTATTTACACCGAACATTGCCAACCCAACACCGTCATTATGCACCCGCTACCGCGCGATTCCCGCGAAGAAGCTAACGAGTTAGACAACGACCTAAATGCAAACCCCAACCTCGCCATTTTCCGCCAAGCGGATAATGGTGTGTTAGTGCGCATGGCATTGTTTGCCTTGGTGTTAAACGTGGCAGATCAAGTGGATAAATACGCACGTGAAGTAAATTGGCATAGCTCTTTACGTGGTTAAATCAAGCGCGATTGCGTGATCTAAAAAACGCCGCAATTGCTCAGTCGAGGGAATATTTGGGTCTGCATGATGAGCCTAGATCAAGAGCGCAATGCGAATAAATTATCCATAGATATAATGGGTACGCCAACGGGCACTAGCGGGTGGACAACCCATACGCTAGAGTTTTCGCGTGCTATGCGCGAATTTTCAACGGTTAATCTGCGCACCCATCGAGTGGGTGCGCTCAAACTTTTATTCAATAAAGATAGAGACATGCTCTTGAATGGCATGTTCAAAAAGAAAGGTGATTTTTGCGTCGTCATAGCGGGCAAACATCATCCCAAAGAATTAACCGCGCGTTGGATAGTGTGGGAAACAACGAAGCTCCCAGACTCACAGCGTAAACTCTGCGATTCAGCTCAATATCTTTGGGTGCCGTCACACTGGGGGCGCGAAAATTTAATGGCTAATGGCTATGCGCCAGAGCGAATTTTTGTTGTGCCGGAAGGAGTCGCTACAGATTTTTATACGCCTTCACGGGTGTTGCCTAAAAAAAATAAATTTAGATTCCTTATGGTTGGGAAATGGGAAGAGCGAAAATTCACTGAAGCCTTGGTGCGTGCATTTTGCAAAGAATTTAAATCAACCGAAGCCGTTGAATTATATCTTCAAGCACATAATAAACTTTTGCCAAACTTTTCTCTCAGCAAAAAAATTGCCGAACTAAACATCGCTAATACGGAACATATCATTTGTGGTGCTCCTTGCAGCAAATTTGAATTGCGCGATTTGTATAGATCGGCAGATTGTTTTGTGTTGCCCACCAGGGCTGAAGGCTGGGGTTTGCCCATTTTAGAATCCATGGCCTGCGGAATTCCGGCAATCGTAACGCGATATAGCGCCCCTATGGATTACGTTACAGAGAACAATGGGTATCTCTTAAATGTTGCCAAAATGGTTCCGGCACAGGATTCAGATTTTGGTATTAATACCGGCTTGTGGGCAGAGCCAGACGTAGAGCATTTATGTGCATTAATGCGCTTAGCATTTGAAAAGCAAGCAGACCTACGCGAGAAAGGGCAGCAAGCGCATCGTGATGCGCAAGCATATTCGTGGCAAAAATCGGCACTGACCGCAACCAACGTTATAAAAAATCTGGTTTAACCTTCTTGTGTCTTCTTTGCGTCTTTTCGCCTTTTGCAATTAAGTTATAACTCACTACGCGACTAATTCAGATCGGAACTCATCAATGACAATAATAATTTACGCCCTCGGCACCGGTGGTGATATTGACCCTATGGTGGGGGTTGGAATCGAGTTGCAGCGGCGGGGTCACGCAGTTACGTTTTTATCTAACGATTATTTCAAGCCAAGAATTCTTGCGGCTGGTTTAGAGTTTGTTTCGGTGGGAACGCTTGAGCAATATCATAAAGGCAATAGTGCAGAGGCGTGGGAACGAACCAATCATACGGATAATTTTGAGCATTATCACGCCCCTGCGTTTGAGTCTGCGTTTGAGTATGTTAAAAATCTAGCGGATAAAAATGTATTGGTCTTGGCGCTGGGTGAAGAGAACGGTGCGCGGGTAGCCGCCGAGAAATTCAATATTCCGTTTGTTAAAGTTATTTTATCGCCCAACATAATTTTTTCGGTTTACAACCCGCCCGCGCCCATGAGTTGGGCAATTCCTAAAAAAATTCCGCGTTTTATTGTGCGCTTTTTACTGCGGCGTAATCGCAAAACCAGATTTAAGGTTTTCTGCAACGCGCCACATACCGCTGAGTACATTGCAACGCGTAAGCGATTACAATGTCCCTTAATATTTCAAACGGAATCCAACGCAATATTGCAAATTGGTTTCTTCCCCGAATGGTTTGGCATGCGCGCAAAAGATTGGCCGGTTGAATTAAAGCTGGTGGGTTTCCCGTTGCAAAATCGCGCTAGCGAAAACATGCGGCGCGAGTTAGATGAATTTATTGCGCAGAAAGGCGCTCCGCTTATTTTTACCAGCGGAACCGGCGTGAAGGATACGGCGGATCTGTTTGAAGAGGGGCGAAAAATGTGCGAGCAATTGCACGTGCCTGGGGTATTTGTAGGTGGCAATACAGGTGCGGAATTGTTAAAAGATTCTGCGTTGTGTTTGCATATGGATTACATAGATTTTGGATACGCGCTGCCAAAAGCTTTGGCGATTATTCATCACGGTGGAATGGGTACAACGGCGCAGGCGATTAAAGCGGGAATTCCGCAACTTATTCGCCCATTGAAATACGACCAGCCGGATAATGCTGACCGTATTTATAAATTGGGCTTGGGCACCTATGTAATGCCAGAGAAATTTAAGGTGGAGCAGGTTGCGCCGATTCTTAGCAATATGTTGCAGAAAGCTAAAAATTCTAAAGCGCTAAAACACTATGCGGCGGATGTTAATAACAGCAGCGCGATTATTTATGCGTGTGATTTGATTGAGCAGGCGGGTAAAACTGTAGGGATGAAATAAACACCTCTAACCGGAATAGTGTTTACTTACGACTTTCACGATAGAGAGGGGGCGTCATCCCGTAGGGATCCAGTGACTTTGCTGTGTGAAAGGCGCTGGATCCTTACAGGATGACGACTCCCTTCTTACGCGGGTTTGTTTGCGGAAATTGCAGTGCACTCCTGAATAAGCGCGTGCAAGTGAGGCTAACAATAAATCAATGGAGTCTGACCCCATTGATTGATTTGTGACCCCATTGATTGTTCAGCCATGACCAAAAGTAACTTCAGGGCCAGCCTTAATCCCCGTTTTAACCATTAGCGCCTCTGTCAGTTTTTTTACGATATTGGAGGGAGTTAATTTTTTTGCAGAAGCTTGATTTGCAATTTTGTTGCTCATAGATAATATCCATTTGGTGAGAAAAAATAGGTGAATGAATTCAGAGCGTTTGAGTGATTAAGTTGCAGTGCACTCCCGAATAAGCGAGTGCGTGCGATGCTACAAACTGTAACAGTGAATTAGGCGCAAGTGCCTTCAGGGTCAAGGTAGTAGGCAGCTTTTTTGCCTTTGTATGTATAGAGACCTAGTAGATGGAACATCCAAGTGCCTTTGCGTTCCTTAGCAACGGCTAACGGCTTTCCAAATAAATCTTCTGCAATAAAGTCAATGCTTGCTCTGTCGTATGGGGGAGCAAAAGGACTTGGGCCGATTGAGTCGTTGACGGGATAAGAGGTAAACAAACAACTGTTGATTTTGTCGCATTTGGTGTCGTCTGCTACAACAAAAGTGATGGTGTCGCCCGCTATAAACTCATCTGGCATTTTGTTGGTTGGCAGGGGTTCTTTGGTTGTTAAATTGGTTACCTGAAAATCGGCATTGGTCACTACTGATTTCTTGGGTTGCGTATTAAACAGAACAGCAAAACTATAATTGGCCATCTCTTCTTCCTTCTTGATAGTTAGGTTTTTCTTGCAAGTTACGTTTTTCTTGAGGGTTAGGTGTCTAAAATTACGTTAATTAAAAAGCACCACTGGTACGGCGTAAAACTAACAAATCTGGCTCTGCTTGAATTAGCTTTAATGGAAAACCGAGTTCAACTGCTTTTGTGAGTGCTGCAATTGCTGCATCACGTTTACCCAATAACTCATATGTTAATCCAGCACGAAAATGAGCATAGGCATTGTTTGGTGCTAAAGCAATTACACGCAATAACAATGGTTCTGCACGCGTGCCATCATCTAGGCGTGCAGAGTAGAGCGCTAGGCGCGACATCAGTGTTACATCGTCTTTTCTGCGCGCTAATAGCGGTGTAAGTAATTCAACTGCTTTTTGGTAGGCTTTTTGCGCTTCGGCTTCGCGCCCAGGAATCCAGCGCAAGGCATCTGCCAAATTCGCCCAGTAAAGATAGTTGGCCGGGTTGCCTTTAGAGGGTGATGTCGCGTCCTCAAATGCGGCGGCGGCACCCACGTAATCCCCTCGCACAAATAAGGCAAGGCCCAAATTACTGTGTAACCCAGCACTAGAGCGTATTTGCAGCCCTTGTTGCAAAATTTGCATTGCTTCATCAGGCTGGTTTTGGCTCTCTAATGCCAAATAAAGGCTGGCATAGGAATATACAGCGTCGGGCTGTAGTTGAATGCTTAATCGGAATGCCTTTTCGGCCTTTGGGTAATTATTCTGATCCATGTAGACGGTGCCTAACTCATCAGCAAAAAACCGTTCTTGAGGGAATTTTTCTAAGCCCTGTTGAGCAAGCTGAATTGCATCGTCATAACGCTGCGCTGATCTCAGTGCTGCAACTTTGCCGCGCCACGCAAAAATATTGGTGGGTTCAAGAGTCAGAGCTTGCGCAAACGCGGCGAAGGCTTTGTCGTGTTCTGCCTGAATTGTAAAGACGCGTCCCAATGCAACATTAACCAATGCAAGTTGAGGATTTAATTTCAGCGCTTGCTGAGCACTGGCATCCGCTTTTTGTAACCAAATAGGGTCTTCGTTGTCGGTGATGTATCTATAGCTGTAAGCCAGCGATAAACCTGCAACTGCTGCCGCGTTTTTAGGTGTGTGCGAAAGAATTGTGTTAAAGCTTTTTTCTGCCGTATCTAGGCTGCCGGGTCGATCAAACAGCTTGAGAGCTTCAATCCCCTTATTAAATTCTCGTGCTTGAGAATAGGGCTCATTGGTGGAGTTTTCTGTAAGGGCTTCGTTTTCTTCCGGTGGTTGTAGTTTCCAGATCAGCCCGCCTGAAAGCATCGCGACCGTAATGCCAATAAACGCAAGCGTAATAGTATTGTTACGAATATAAATTTTTGCCCGTTGCGATAAGGGCATAGATTTTTTCGCAATGCGCGTATCAAATGTTGAGTGCTCTTGTACGCGCCCGCTGTTCTTTTTGCGTTTATGAACACCGGAATGGTCTGTTTGCGAATGGGGCAGTATTTGCGTGCTGTTCGTTAGATTCTCTGGGTTTACTGCCATTATTTGGTAGAGCTTTTCGCACTGCGCCGCTACCCAATGGGTGTTGTCTGGGCGGTTGTCGGGGTCTTTGCTGAGCAATTGTCCTAAGAGTTCTACCGCTTCTGGTAGTAAATCCGGGTTCTTTTTAAGGGGCGAAATAGCGGGGTGGGAAATAATGCGCTGCATAAGTTGCAGTTTGTTTTCTGTGTCGCCAAAAGGATGTGCGCCGCATAAAAGCTGATAAGCCAAAATACCAAAGGAAAACAAATCGCTGCGGTAATCTAACTCTTCGCCCATGGCTTGCTCGGGCGACATGGAGCCGTAGCTGCCGGTTACGTGATCGGTGAGTGTGCCGCTAAAGTCTTGAGACTTTGCGATACCGAGGTCAGTAATTTTGGCGAGCTTGTGTTTGTTGATTAAAATATTCTCCGCTTTTAAATCGCGGTGAATAATGCCGGCGTCGTGCGCGACTGCTAAACCCTGTGCAATTTGTGCAAGCCATTTCATGCGCTGCGCGAGTGACACTATGTGTTCGCGCAAATGTTGCTGCAGGTTTTGCCCATCTACAAATTCCATCACCAACGCGAGTTGTTCGTTGGTTTCCAGGTAATCGTAAATTTGAACAATATGGGGGTGGTTGAGCTTGGCAAGGAGCAGGGCTTCGCGTTTAAAACGCTCGCGGTAGTGGGGTTCAATCAGTTCGGTGCGCAAACATTTAATCGCCACTTGGCGGTCTAAACGGGAATCGCGCGCAAGGTACACCAACCCCATCCCGCCGCGGCCTATGCTGCTGAGGATGGTGTAGTGACCTAGTTGGGTTAATTCCCCAAGTTGTAGCGGCGATTGCGTCATTCAGTCTTCTTATGGTTTGTCGCAAGCACCGCTTTATAATCCGAAAACGCATAAACACATCCATGTGGCTCCCTGTCGTCATCCATGACTCTAGGGTTTCGGATCATCAATCGGTACTTGCTCTGAGATATTGTCTCTTGTTTCGATATTTTATTTCTTAGCCTATTACCAGTGGCAACTCTAATGTGAGTGCTCCACCTTTATAAATCTTAAACTTGTCGCAGCCAAAACGGATTTTACCACCGCGCCTTTCCACCAAATTCTGCAAGCCTAGAAGTGTGGGCAGGGCATCGGCAATTTGTTTGCGCAGGCGAAAAATATAAATGTTCATGTGGGTGTTATCTAACCCCAACTCGTTCGCGAGTATATCCGTATACACCCAACCTTGGTTAATGCTCTCTAAACCGAGTGCGGCATCATCCGCACGGTGGCGAGCCAATTGTGCCAAGAGGTAATGGTGGTTGCGTATCGCTAAATCCACTTTTTGTTGGCTGCCTACCAGCTCTAGCTGAGTGGTTTCTTCGTCCAAGCTTAGTTTGAATAGAAACTCCATATCATTAAGTTGTTGCAAATTAACGCTATGGGCTTCGGTGGGGCCATATATTTGTGCGCGGATTAACTGCCAATGCACACTACCCATTTGCACTAAATCGCCATTCTTAACGGCATAGGTTAAGTGCTCTTGTTGAGCATTTAGCGTTTCTACTTGCCACTCTTGTTTTTGCTCATCGAAATAGAGCGCCAGTTCGGGGTTATAGGCATCGGGTAATAAATGGTAGCGCGCTAAATAAATGGGCTGCGGTAAAGTGCCAGCGGCAATCTCCAGCGGCCACAGCATATCGGCCGGTGGGCTTAGGTCTATCACCTTGAACGCGGGGTCGGTAAGTTCCGCAAAATGCAGTTCATCGTTTAAACCCAAGGGGATGGATTCGCCTGCAGCCAGATTTACGGTATTCAACCAAGTGCCATTAAGCCCCAAATTTTTAATGCGCCACTCGCTGCCACTCCATTCAATGGCGGCGTGGAGTTTGGATACATAGGGTTTATCAATATGGGTATCAACAGAATTCGCCAAGCGGCCAAAGGTGTGGTGCGGCGCTAGTGGGATATGGTTTTGTGTTGCGATGTCTAAAATATAAGCCATAAAAATCAATACACAGGGTTGTTGTGCCGTTCTTAAGTTCCCTGTTTATGGTTTCCACATGTGCCCAAAAGGTGCCGTGTAATAGCGTGTAATGGGCAAGTCACTGAATAAGCCATAGAGTGCCACAGTCAAGACAAGGTTTCACCCGTTTATATGGACTATTTATAACGACTTTTTACAGCAACTTTCTATAGGTGCTATTCAAGGGACTATAAATAACAACGATACGTGTTTGATACATGTATAGCGGGTGAAGTGAGTGTTCTACTGGAGCCGAACCCATGATGTCAATTTTCCAAGCGCCTAAATCGAATAAACCCGTGGCTAAAGCCGTCTATGCGTTTGATGAAGAATCGGGCGCGAAGTGGGTTCCACTCAATAAAAGTTTTATCACCCTTGCCAAAATTATTTTGCAGGCGGCGGCCGAGCGCATTGGCGTTAAAGGTATAGCCGTTACTTTGCGTTGCGTTACTCATCAAGGTTATCGGCATTTGCTGTTATGTGGTGATAAGCCCAATGATGCAAATAGTGCTTTTGGGGCTGTGGAAGAATTTATTATCTCCAATGAAGATTCCTTAACGCCGCTGCATGAGCGTTTTAGCCAGTTGGATACTGTGTCTGTCTCTATGGATTACCAAGGTCAGCGTTTGGGTTATCTATTAGCCACCTTGCCAGAGGCAGATTTTGTTGAGCAAGCTTTGCGCCGCCCACCGCGTTTAATTGAGGCCGAGTTACAAATGGTGGCCAGTGAGCTGAGCTCTATTATTACCCGCTACCAAACTCGCTACCGCGCTATTTTTATTTATGGCGACCAAAATTATTGGATTGGCAACAGCGCTGCATTGCGTCAGTTGGATAAACGTATTGAGCAATTAAGGGATGTGACTAAACCGATTTTAATTCGCGGCAATAAAGGCACTGGCAAAACGATTGCTGCGCGCAGTATTCATTGCACGCGCCACCAAGGCATTTTGCCGTTTATTGAATCTTCTTGTAATGAATGGCAAGAAGGTGCAGCCGCCAGTATTTTGCAGGCGCTTTATGCATACGCTAAAGGTGGCACTTTGTATTTACGCAATGTGGATGCCTTGTCTGGTAAAAATTTGCACATTTTGCAATATTTTTGGGAAAGCATAAAAAAGGATTTGGCAGTAAAAGGAGCTAAGGAGGCAGCAGGGATTATTTTCTCTGTAAGCCGTAAGCATTATTCCAATGCTTATGATTTGAATGAGTGGTTAAAGGAAAATACCGTGGAGTTACCCCTGCCGGATTTGGCAGAGCGTCGTGAAGATTTACGCGATTTAGTAAACTTTTTTGTTAACGAGTACACACTATCCGTTGAATTTGATTTTACCGAGCATGCATGGCGTTTGCTGGAAGCCTTTAGCTGGCGTGAGAACGTGGAGCAGTTAAAGCGTGTAATACAGAAGGTGGCTTTGATTGCTGAGGAGCCGCTGGTAACTGTGAGCCTATTGGAGCCATTGCTAAGGGATTAGTAGGAGCATACTAAACGCCGCATCAGGATGATGCGGCGTTTTTTTATGGGCTTTTTTTAGGTAATTATTTATGGTGTTGGTTTTAACGGGTGCTTCTTAAGAATGACATCTGTTTGCGGAAAAGGAATAGTGATTTTATTGGCATCAAACGCGAGTTTAATATTTTCATTCAGTGCAAATCTTACCGCCCAATAGTCATCGGCCTTAACCCAGGGGCGCACCACAAAATTCACGCTGCTGGCGGCAAGTTCGCCCACGGCAACTTCGGGTGCTGGCTCTGCTAAAACCCGCTCATCTTCGGCAATGACTTTTAAAATAATCTCCTTGGCTAAGCGAATATCATCGCTATAGCTCACTGCAAAAACCATATCGATACGGCGTGTTTGGCGCGATGAGTAATTAATAATGTTGCTGCTGTAAATTGCGCTGTTAGGAATAATCACTTCTTTGTTGTCGCCCGTGTAAAGCTTGGTAGAAAAAATCCCGATAGTTTCAATAATGCCAGACGTGCCCGCCGTTTCTACAAAATCCCCCGCCTTAAAAGGGCGAAAAATTAACAACATAAAACCTGCGGCAAAATTTTGCAGTGAACCTTGCAGTGCAAGCCCAATCGCAAGACCCGCTGCACCGAGCATGGCGATGAGTGAGTTGGTGTTAACACCCAAGTGATCTAAGGCGGCAACCAGTACAACGACTAACAATAAAGCGCGCACCACTGAGCCTAAAAAATTGATAAGAATTCTGTCTAGCTTGGTGTGTGTTAAGACTTTTTCCAAGGCTCGACTGATAACTTTGGCCGCGATTTGGCCGACGATAAAAATGGTTAAGGCAACCCCGACTTTTACTGACCAAGGCACAATGTGTACATCAAAAAACGTTATTAGTTGAGCTTCTTCAAACATGATTTTCTCTGCAGTAAAAATGAATTTGATGTTTCCCTAAATTACGCTCCCAAGTTTCAAAAGAAGGGAGTCAAGCCCCTCCCTCTTTTCGACAAATTGCAGGAGCAATTTGCACAGCGGAGCTGCCCGAAGGGTAAACCACAAGGATGTGGTTTATGAACGGGGAGGTTGGGAGGGGGTGTTTCAATCCTATAGATAACTAAGCAATCTGCCCCGTAGTACGCACGCGCTTGCCACCTTTCACAATGTCTTTCTTATTGGCGTTCGCCGCCGTTTTTTCTTTTATGCGGTTATCAATCACATTTTTACCTGCCATTAAAAAACCCGCAACAATAAATGCACCGGGCGGCAAGAGCGCGAGAATCATGCCGGGGTAATTATTGCCCAAAATATTTAAAGTCCAATTGCTGGCCATATCGCCAAACAATAATTGCATATTGCTAAAAATCATTCCCGTGCCCAGCACTTCGCGAATTGCGCCAATACACACGAGCACAAGTGTAAAACCTAAACCCATCATAAAACCATCTACCGCTGCAGGCAGAATTTTATTTTTACTGGCAAAGGCTTCCGCGCGGCCAAGTACGGCGCAGTTGGTCACAATTAGCGGAATAAAAATTCCTAAAATTTGATACAGCTCGTAGGTGTAAGCTTTCATTAATAATTCAATGCAACTCACCAGCGATGCAATAATCATTACAAATGCAGGTAGGCGAATGGTATCGCTAATGTGGTTGCGAATTAATGACACGGCCATGTTGGAGGCGGTGAGCACCAATAAGGTTGCCAAGCCCAAACCCAAGGCATTTACAACCGTTCCGCTTACGGCGAGCAATGGGCACAATCCAAGAACTTGTACCAGCGCGGGGTTGTTTGACCAGAGTCCTTTTTTAACAATGTCTTGGTAGTCGACTGAGGTTTTTACAATCTCTTCACTCATTTTGTTTCTCCCGATACCGCATCATTCTTTTTAAACAACTCATCGCGATGCGTATCTACAAATTCCAAAACGCGACGCACTTGGTTTACCACCGCACGCGGCGTAATAGTTGCACCCGCGAACTGATCAAAATCGCCGCCGTCTTTTTTGACTTTCCACTTCGAACTTTCGGGCGCGCTTAACGATTTTCCATTAAACCCCATAATCCATGGGTTCTTTTTCAAATCAATTTTATCGCCAAGCCCCGGTGTTTCTTTGTGATCTACTATGCGTACACCCGCAATTGTTCCATCCGCATTAATACCTACAATCATGCGAATATCGCCGCTATAACCATCGGGCGCTGTGGCGGGAATAATCATCGCTATGGTTTCATTTGTATGGCGGGCCACATAAATATCGCCGCCACTTTTTAAACCCAAACCTGCCCACGCAGATTCCGGTACTTGAATGGTATCGCTCAACAAATCATTGTTGTGGCGTGTACGCGGCACAATTTCAAACAAGGCTTTTTGTTGCGCTGCGCGCTCTGCGTTGGCGATGCGCTCTTTGGTAACGTCTGCAGTAAAGGCGAGCAGGGCGGTGGTGACTAAGGCGAAAGTGCCAAGCAGCAAACTGTTTTTTCGGATAGATGAAAAAATCACTTGTTTGCCTCCTTCTCTTTTGCAATCACAATACGCGCTTTGCTGTGCCCGTAAGTGCGCGGAGTGGTGTAGTAATCAATAAAGGGTGCGGCGAAGTTTAAAAACAACACGGCGAAGGCAACGCCATCGGGATAGCCTTTGCCCCATACGCGAATTACATAAATCAAAACACCAATGGCAGCGCCATAAATGATGCGGCCTCTTTTACTTACGGCGGATGTTACTGGGTCAGTCACAATAAAAAATGCGCCCAGCATGGTTGCGCCAGAGAGCAAATGGAAAAGCGGTGAACCGCCGCTGTTTGAACTGCCGTTATCGTAAAAAATCGCCGCCATAAGCGCGAGCGCAATCAACATTGAAATAGGCGCGTGCCACGTAAAAATGCGTTTGTAGAGCAAAAATAATCCGCCGATTAAAAATGCAATATTTACCCACTCCCAAGCTGCGCTGGCGAAGTAACCGCTTTTTAACAGAGGTTCGCTTTTGTAAATTTCTTCTAACGCGAGCGATGCGTTTTGTTTCATCACATCTAGCACGGTGGCAGAGGCGTAGCCGTCAATTGCTTGGCCGCCAAAAATTTTATTTATTGCTTCGCTAATGCTGACAGCGTGCGCGCCATCGAGTGTTACCGGTGTTGCCCATTGCGTCATAGGAATGGGGAATGACACCAGCAAAATGACATAGGCAACCATCGCCGGATTAAAGGGGTTTAAACCCATGCCGCCGTACAGTTGTTTGGCCAACACAATCGCGCAGAAA
Source organism: Gammaproteobacteria bacterium (assembly GCA_005801205.1). GTDB lineage: Bacteria > Pseudomonadota > Gammaproteobacteria > Pseudomonadales > Cellvibrionaceae > Cellvibrio. The sequence goes on along the minus strand of SYDJ01000061.1, from coordinate 6,728 downwards.
CTACCTACCACCACCAACCACCAAGGGCAGTAGGGTGGTAGAGAAAGCGCCAATAAAAATGCGGTAACTAGCGCACTGTAATCTTGCAAATAAAAACCAATGGGGCGATTGCGCAGTTTCAATACCGCCGCTTCAAAAGCCAGTGCGCTTACACTGGCAATCAGTAAATTAAAAAATACACCCACGCCAAAAAAATACGCCAGCGTAAATGCACCGGGCAGCGTAGCGTAAAGCACCAAGCGCATAACTTGGCTGGTGCTTAAAGGCCCATGTGCGTGGGGCGATGTGATATTTAATAAAGCCATTCTTTTTTCTCGGATTTTTCGTTGGCATTGAGGTACAACGCATTCGTCTAGGTAATTTAACCCCCTCCCAACCTCCCCCTTGAAAAGAGGGAGGGGCTAGATTACCGCTCTTAAATAATTCATGGTTACGCGCCGATTTTTCCCATACAACCACATCCAAATAAACAGGGAGTTAGCCCCTCCCCTTTATGAAGGGGGAGGTTGGGAGGGGGTTATGGGTTTAAAAGCGCGTTCAACTTCTCTTCTAAATTCAACATCGCCGTTCTAAACGCCTCCACATTTGCATCATTCTCTGCTTCCGCTTTTGCCAAGCGCTCTTTGGCTTTTTGCAAGCGGGTTTGTAGCGATTGAATTTGGTCAGCGCGTTTTTCGTCGTCGCTCATGTTGGCGAGGGCGGCAGCTTTTGCTTTGGCTTTTTCAATCGCTTGCTCGGCGGCGCTAGCTTCTACGGAGATAGGTGCTTGAGCCGGTACAGCTGGTTTGGTTTTTTGTTTCTGATTAAAAAGTTCCAGCTCCGCTAATTCCGCTTGGGCTTCAGCCAGTTTTTGCTGCATTTTTTCGGCGCCGAGTTGTAGTGCGTTCGCCGTCGGGCTGTTTTCAGCTTTGGCTTGCTCAGCTTTTTCTTGTGATTTAATTAATCGCGCTTGCAGAGATTCAATATTCGCACGCAGTTTTTCTTCGGGCGACAAACTCAGTTTGGCTTGTGCCCGTGCAATGGCGGCAGCTACAGGGTCTTCTGCAGCTGGGGCAGATGTTGCAAGAAAATCTGCGAGCTTCTTTTCGGCTTCCGCAAGTTTTAATTCGCATTGTTTAATGCGCGACTGTTGGCGAACCAATTGTTCTTCCGTAATTGGGAATTCCAAATTCTTGGGCACCAGCGGCGCGCGTGCACTTTCTAAACTGTTTTTTGCTGCGCCGAGAATTCGTTCTAAGCGTGCTTTTTGTTCTTCAAACCCAAGTTGATCTGAATTGGCTTTGGCAAGCGCCGTGACTACAGCGGCAACTTGCGGTACCGCGAGTACAGGGTTTGCTTCGGTTGCGCCCAGCGGTTGGTTTGCAGCTGCCGCTTTTTGTTCGGCGGTTTTTTGTAAGAGCAGGGCTTTAGCTTCGTCGGCCGCTTTTTTGCGCGCTACACGTTTCGCTTCTTTTTCGGCTTCTTCTTTTTCGATGCGCAGTTTTCTAAATTCAAACCGTTGACGCGAGCGGTCGGCTTTTTCTTTTTCGCTAATGTGATGGCGAATACTGCCTTTGGCGGCACGATAATATTGCACCAGCGGAATTTTGCTGGGGCACACGTAAGAGCAGGCACCGCATTCAATGCAGTCAAAAATATTGTGCGCTTGTAAGCGATCCACATCTTCTGCCTGTGCATACCAAAAGAGTTGTTGCGGTAATAAGCTGACAGGGCAAGCTTCTGCACAAAGGCCGCAGCGAATGCAGGCTTGTGCAGGCGGTGGCGTAGGCGCTTCTTTTTTGCTGGGCGCAAAAATACAGTTAGTGGTTTTAATGGCGGGCGCGCGCAAGTCAGGCAAGGTGAAGCCCATCATGGGCCCGCCCATAACGACGCGCGATGCTTTGCTTGCATCAAAACCGTGTTGCTCTAAAACATAATTAATCGGCGTGCCGAATAACACATCAATATTGCGTTGTGTAGTCAGTGATTCACCCACCACTGTCATGACACGATCAATCAACGGTTCGCCGTAGCGCACAGCGCGCCACGCAGCAGCGGCAGTGCCCACGTTCACACAAGTCGCGCCTATATCTGCTGAGTGATGGCCGTGAGGAACTTCGCGCCCTGTTAAAATTTGAATTAATTGTTTGGCACCGCCGGATGGATATTTGGTGGGAACAGCTACCACTTCTATGACTGAATCTTTGCCTGTAACGCGCGCATTTTTAACGGCGGCTTGCAGCGCAGCAATCGCTTTGGGTTTGTTATCTTCAACACCAATCACCAAGCGCGCAGGGTGATGCAAAATATGGCTGAGCAATAGAGTACCGGCGATAACGTCATCGGCGCGGACTTGCATCAACATATCGTCCGCCGTGATATAGGGTTCGCACTCAGCACCGTTAATGACCAGCGTATCAATTTTTTGGGTGGACTTTGTATTGAGTTTTACTGACGTAGGAAAACCTGCGCCGCCTAAACCGGCTACACCTGCGGCGCGAATTTTATCCAGCAAGGTCAAACGCTCAACCGCTAAATAATCTTCACAGGCATCGGTGGCGATAAAGGCGTGTTCGCCGTCGGTATCAATCACAATGCATTCGCCACTCATGCCAGAGGGATGCGGCAACACAAAGTTTTCTATCGCGGAAACCGTGCCTGAACTTGAAGCGTGAACATTCGCACTAAAAGTGCCATCGGCTGCAGCAATTAATTGCCCAGCAAGCACCTTATCGCCCACTTGCACAATCGGTTTTGCAGGTGCGCCAATATGTTGGTTGAGCGGAATTATTAATTGCGGCGGAATGGGCAAGCTGCCCAGCGGCAATTGCATGGATTGGGTTTTATTTTCGGGCGGGTGAATACCGCCGGGAATTTCCCAAACTTTAATCATACTGTTAACAGAACTAGTTACAGGTGTATTCATCAGGCGGCTTCACCTGTGTGTTGATGTTTGTCGCTGGCGATGAGTTGAATTGGGTTGATGCTAGGTAATTCCCACGCCCAGGTTTTGAACGTGGTTTCAACCGGAATCATATCAATGCAATCAACGGGGCAAGGTTCTACACATAAATCACAACCGGTACATTCATCGGCAATGACGGTGTGCATTTGTTTTGCTGCGCCGAGAATTGCATCCATGGGGCAAGCCTGAATGCATTTTGTGCAGCCTATGCATTCATCTTCACGAATGTAAGCGACTTTTTTGACTTCAGATTCGGTGCCGTGTTCAGCATCTAATTGGGGTGCTTCAACATCCAATAAATCGGCGAGCGCGTTAATCGTGCTTTGACCACCGGGCGGGCATTTGTTAATCGCATCGCCGTCTACAATTGCTTGCGCATAAGGGCGGCAACCGGGATAACCGCATTGACCGCATTGTGTTTGCGGCAAAATAGTATCGATTTGATCGACGATTGGATTGCCTTCCACTTTAAAGCGCACTGCGGCAAAACCCAGCACCGCACCAAATAACAGCGATAGACCAACCAACGCAATAAGCGCAGAGGAGATGGGATTTTGAATGATGAGTTCAAACATGGCGTAACCTATTCTCCTGCATCTGCGTTATTTAAGCGAAAAGCCAAACGATCATTTTCCAATAGTGATTTCAATTCGTTTTCTGACGGCAGATATAGTTGATATTGGCTTGCAAAGAGTTGTTCGCTATCGTTAAGTACTGAGTATTTAACAACTGTTTCTTCTTTGTCAGAGCATAAAATAATACCAATTGTAGGGTTGTCATTAGCTTGTTTTTTAATGTCGTCAAACATGCGGATATACATATCCATTTGCCCAATATCTTGGTGTTTGAGCTTGGTGGTTTTTAAATCAAATAAGACAAAGCATTTTAAAATGTAATTATAAAAAACAAGGTCAATATAAAAATGTGATGTTTCTGTACTGATGCGAAATTGTCGCCCTACAAAGGAGAAGCCTTTTCCAAGCTCCAGCAGAAATTGTTGCAAGTGATTGATAAGCTCAGACTCCAAGGTTTTCTCATGGATGCCAAAAGGCTCTTTAATATTTAAAAACTCAAAAACATAAGGATCTTTAATAAAGTCATTTATGGAGTGCTTTTTTTCACGGGCATCAATAGCAGAGGATGGGCTACCTTGCGACGATAACAAACGTTGAAAGTAGAGGCTGTTGATATTGCGCTCTAACTCTCTGCTGCTCCAATGATATTCTGCGCACTGATCTATGTAGTAACGTCTGGCATCAGCGCTATCTACTCGCATGATGAGCCTATAATGTGTCCAGCTCAATTCGCTACGCAGTGCGTAGTGAATTCCAGAGTCTTGAAAGGTGAGGTAAAACTGTCGAAAATTGCGCAGGTTGGCAAGTGAAAAACCTTTGCCGAATTGCGCCATTAATGCAGCCGATAGTTGTTCCAACATTCTATCGCCATATTGTGCGCGCACTTCACCATGTTGCTCTTCCTCAACTATACGTTTACCAATAAGCCAGTAGGCTTCAACCATAGCGGAATTAACAGCAGTAGCTGCTTTTTGGCGAGCCTGTGTCAGTATCGCTTGAATTTCATTAAAAAAAATGGATGGCATATTCGTTAATGTCATGTCGCTAGCCCCGCAAACCCAATAAATGCCAGCTAAATTAAACCTGCGGTAATCATGCCTATGGCTGCGCCTTTAAAAGGGAGTGGTACATCGGCGGCGGCTAAGCGTTCGCGCATAGCAGAAAATAACACCAGCACTAACGAGAAACCGACTGCACCGCCAAAGCCGTACAAGGTCGATTCAAAAAAGTTATGGGCTTTTTGGGTATTTAACAAAGCCACGCCGAGTACCGCGCAATTCACGGTAATCAGCGGCAAGAAAACGCCGAGCACGCGATATAACAGCGGGCTGGTTTTTTCCATAAACATTTTTACGAACTGCACGACGGCGGCGATCACTAAAATAAAAGCGATAGTGCGCAAGTATTCCAAACTGAGAGGCGCAAGCACCCAGTGATCTACCAAGTAAGTGCAAACGGAAGCGAGCGTCATTACAAAAGTGGTCGCGCCCGCCATACCGATTGCTGACTCTAGCTTATTGGATACTCCCATAAAGGGACACAAACCCAAAAACTGCACCAGCACAAAGTTATTAACAAACACGGTACTTAATAAAATGAGGAAAAATTCGTTGATGGACATGGCATGACCTCAAACCATAAAAATTACATCACCCGCTGGCCGGGTTTTGCTCCGTTGTTTGGCTCCAACAAATAAATTTCTTTATCGCCTGGGCCTGCGGCTAACACCATGCCTTCGCTCATACCAAATTTCATTTTGCGCGGCTTGAGGTTTGCTACGACGACGGTGAGTTTTCCGACCAAGTCTTTTGGGTCGTATGCGCTTTTAATGCCAGAGAAAACATTGCGCGTTTCGCCACCTAAATCCAAGGTTAGGCGCAACAATTTATCGGAGCCTTCAACATGCTCGGCATTGGCGATAAGTGCAATGCGCAAATCTACTTTGGCGAAATCGTTAAATTCAATTTCAGCGGCTATGGGGTCATCGACTAACGGGCCCGATTTTTGTGGCGCTGCGGCAGCGGCCAGGGCTTCTTTGGTGGCTTCTAACATGGCATCGACCTTGTCTTTTTCTACACGGGTGAGCAGAGGTTTAAATTCATTAATTTTTTTGCCGCCACGGAAGCTTACCGCTTCGGTCCAACTCAAGGTTTCGCCGAGGAAAGCTTCGGCATCTGCCGCTAACGTTGGTACTACAGGTTTCAAGTAGGTGAGAATTGCGCGGAACATATTAATGCCGAGCGTGCACACGGCTTGAGTTTGCGCTTCTGCACCGGCTTGCTTTGCCAGCTTCCAGGGTTCTTGGGTGGCGATGTATTCGTTGGCTAAATCGGCCAATGCCATGACTTCGCGCAGGGCTTTACTGAAGTCGCGTGCTTCATAGTGAGCGGCGATAGTGTCGCCTGAATCCACAAATTTTTGCCACAAGTCGGCATCGGCAATGTCACTCGCCAAAACACCGCCAGCGTTGTTGATGAACTTGGCGGTACGGCTGGCGATATTCACCACCTTGCCGACTAAATCGCTGTTTACGCGTTGGATAAAATCCTCAAGGTTGAGGTCGATATCGTCCACTGCGCTAGTCAGCTTGGCGGCGAAGTAGTAACGCAAATATTCTGGATTCAAATGATCCAAATAGGTTTGCGCGTTAATAAAGGTGCCGCGCGATTTGCTCATCTTGGTGCCGTTAACCGTCACGAATCCGTGAACGCAAATTTTGGTTGGCGTGCGCAGCTTGGCGGAGTGCAGCATGGCTGGCCAAAAGAGCGCGTGGAAGTTGACGATATCTTTACCAATAAAGTGATAAACCTCGGCGGTGGAATCCTGTTTCCAGTAGTCCATCCAATCGATACCGTGCTTGTCGCCGTAGTTTTTCAGGCTGGCAATGTAGCCGATAGGTGCATCCAACCACACATAAAAGAACTTGCCGGGTTGGCCGGGAATTTCAAAACCGAAGTAGGGGGCATCGCGGGATATATCCCACTCTTGCAGGCCGCCATCCAGCCATTCGGCCATTTTGTTGGCGACTTCATCTTGCAGGTGGCCAGCGCGAGTCCACTCTTTCAGGAAATCGCTGAACGCTGGCAAGGTGAAAAAAAAGTGTTCGGAGTCTTTGGCGATGGGTGTTGCGCCTGAGATGGTAGATTTGGCGTTGAGCAAATCCATGGGTGAATAGGTCGCGCCGCATTTTTCGCAGTTATCGCCGTATT
>SYDJ01000060.1 GCA_005801205.1 Gammaproteobacteria bacterium | reverse complement strand
GCTCATAACGAAACAATACCGCTGATGCCGTGGGTAGCGTGCTGCGCAACACCCACATGTAACTGTTGCTTTGTGCAGTTTTGTTCGGCTCGCCAAGCACTTGAACCACCGTCTCATCCATGTGTAAAAAATCTTGCTCTAGAATTTTTTCATGAATGAGATTAATCAGTGGCTGAACCAATTGGCCACATTTCACCATCCAGCTTGCCAGTGTGCCGCGATCCATCTCAATGCCAATGCGCTTAAAAATTTCAACCTGACGATACAGTGGCAATGCATCCACATATTTCTGCGTGGCGATGTACGCCAGCAATCCCGGTGATGCAATACTTTTTTCGATAGGTTGCGCAGGTTTGGTGGCGGTAACCAAGTGTTTTTCACAACAAGGGCATGCGTATTTGTATCGGATATGGTTTAGCGCTTGAACTTTGGCGGGAATAATATCCAGCTGCACATGAGTTTCTGAACCGATACGTTTTAATGCAGTGCCATCATGGGGGCAGATTTTTTGATCGTCAGGCAAGTCGTGAATAATATCAACGCGAGGGATATGGGCAGGAATCGATACGCGTCTTTTTGTGCTGCGGGTATGCGCTGGAATCTCAATGGCATCAATAGAGGCAACATGATCAGCTTCTATCTCTGCTGCATTGCCATCAACTTCATCAAATAACTCAGTTTGTGCGGGAGATAACTTTTCACTCGACGAACCAAACTGTTTTTGTTTGAGCGATAGGATATATTCTTCAAGAATTTTAATATGATGGTTTTTATCTGCGATAGTTTTACGCAGTAAAAGATTTTCTTGTTCGATATCCACGATATTTTGCATACGTGGATTTTACCAATCCGCAGTACCATTAGCCAACAACAGAGAAATACTTTTCTTGGTGAGGCTTAAGCTTCGCAATATCCAGCCCACGCAGCAGCCATGAAAACTGCTCAGCCGATAAATTCAAAATTGCATCACCCGTGCGCGGCCATTTGAATTTATCTTTCTCCAGTCGTTTGTACCAAAGACAAAATCCCGTCTTATCCCAGTACAGAATTTTGATTTTATCGCGGCTGGCATTCCCGAATACAAACAGTGATTCCGAAAAAGGTGACAGCGCCATGTCGCCTTCTACAATCATCAATAGCCCATTAATGGATTTACGAAAATCCACCGGTGTGCGATGCATATAGATCGGCACTTCAGCCCATTGAATCATGCTAGTTCTTTCACAAGCTGCGCTAGCCACGTTGAATCTGGCATCACCTCAAAGTGCAAGCAGCATCCACCATGACGCAGGGCAAGTGATGCGGGTTTTAATGTGGGAGCAGAGATTTCAAGGGTTGTACGCTTAGATTGTAAAATAGGCACGAAAGCTGATTGACGTAAGCCTAATTGTTTTTTGCGGATACTAAAATACTTAGGGCATACATCATTGTCACGACAAAATTGTTGTGCTGACAGGCCACTTTCGACTTGGCGCAAAATCAATTCTTGCCACTCTGATTTGTTTCGTCGCGCTTTCATAAAGCCTCCTTTGCGTTGGAGGCTGTACGTTAGATTAGAATTGATTGCTAAGGTAGGGTGTGGTTGGGGCTGCGCTTACAATCAATAAAGTAAAATGTCTGATTTGCAGTGAATAAATTAGATGCCGCTACTAATTCCACCACTCTGGCAATAGTCTTTTAATCTGTGGCTGCTCAAATCGTTGATCGATTAGCCACAAATATCCTTCATCCGAGGTTTTTCGAATTACTCTTCCTGCGGCTTGTATCACTTTTTGAATGCCGGGGTATGTGTAGGTAAAATCATAACCATCACCAAATTTTTCTTGCATCACACATCGCATATATTCGTTGATTGGGTTCACTTGAGGTAACCCGAGTGTGGCGATAAACGCTCCTTTTAATGCATCGCCAGCTAAATCGATTCCCTCGCTAAAGGCTCCCCCTAATACCGCAAGCCCTAACAGATTATTTTGCTGATTAAATTGAGTGATAAATAATTCTCTGTCTTGCTCACTCATGCGACGGCTTTGAACTAGTAGTTGCGTGTTAGTTGAAGCTAAATAAGTGCGCAGTTGTTTTTCAACCTGTTGTAAAAATTCGTAGCTAGAAAAAAACACCAGCGCGTTTCCAGGACTGTTTTGCAGTTGTTGCTTAATGATTTCGCAAATAGGACGAATGGCGGCAGCGCGATCTTTATAGCGGGTTGATAGATTTGTGGCGACATGAATGTTGAGTTGTTCCTTGCTGAAAGGCGATGGCACTTTGATATGTACGCTGTTCTCTGGCAACCCCAACAAGGTTTGATAGTAATTGACGGGGTGCAATGTTGCAGAAAAGAAACAGGCAGAGTGCGCAAAACCGAGGCGAGCACCAAGTTGTCGCGATGGGATCAAATTTCTCAGTGTGAGAATTTCTTCTTTGGTGCCGAGGTTTTGCATATCGATGCAAAAATCTTCATCGTACAATTCCACAATGCGCTGGTAATTCAGGGCGGTAAAAAAGATCTCTTGTACGAGGGTTTCTTGTACAGGGTGATCGGGGTGCTGTTGTAAAAATTCAAGATAATCGTTGGTGAATTCTTCTAAGCTTTGCCCTAACTTTTCCGGCAGAATATCTAAACGTACATAATCATCTTGCTTGCTATCAAGTGTCTTTAATAAATGTAACCACGCCTTGTTAATTTTTTCTAAATATTTTTTTACTGATGCGGGCGCCGCTTTTTTTGCCGCCAGTAAATCCGCGCGGGATAAACTGGCGGTGTACATACTGCGGCCGCGATCAATTAAGTTATGGCTTTCATCCACCAGCAAGCAGGGCTTCCAATCGAACTCTTGGGTGAGTGCAAGAAGTAGCGGTGTGCCATCAAAATAATAATTCACATCAGCGACGACTATATCTACCCAGCGCGCCATTTCCATGCTGAGGTAAAATGGACAAATGGTAAATTCTTCCGCCAGTTGATTGAGCGCTTGTTTATTCAATATCGGAATCTGGATGGCAGCTTGTCTTGCGGCGCGTAATTTGGTGTAAAAATCTAAAGCGTAAATACATGAATCGCCACGACATTTTCTATCGGGCGCTAAGCAGGATTTTTCCTGTGCGGTGAGTTCAAGAGTACGTAATGGGGAGGCTTGGTGTTTATCGCTCGCGATGAGATCAATATTTTCCAGTGCTAATTGTTTGCCGGTAGTTTTGGCAGTGAGGTAAAAAATCTTATCGACCTGCGTGCGAGGTATGGCTTTGAGTGTTGGGAAAAGTGCGGCCAATGTTTTACCAGTGCCTGTGGGGGCTTCTGCCATGAGTACGCGACCTGTTGCAGCGGATTTATAAACGGCTTCTGCCATTATCCGTTGCGACGCGTGCATTTCACCGTAAGGAAATGGCAATTGTTCCAGCCAAGTGTAAAGCTCGATTTGGCGTAACTGCATTTGTTGATGCCAAACACAGTATATTTCAGCCAGATGCTCAAAAAAATCCTTGAGATCTTGCGCCTGCCAATTTTCTTCAAACGGATATTCTTGTTCATCGCGCAGTTCAAAATAAATGAGAGACAGATTTATTTCGTCTAGTTGATGCTCTGCGCAATAGAGCCAGCCATAGCATTTTGCTTGCGCCCAATGCAGCGCGCGATGGTTTTCTGGGATGCGATCAACATCGCCATAAAAGGTTTTAATTTCTTCAATGCATTGTGTTTTGGGATCAAATCCATCCGCACGACCGCGAAAGGTAATATCGCCATAGGTAATGCTTAGGCTAAGTTCGGTTTGATATTCTTTGTGGCGTTTTGCCGTGACTTTTTTGTGGCCTTCAATGCCTTCTAATCCCGAAGGCGATGGCGTAAAGCGTCTGTCTAAACTGCCGCTCTTTGCTGCAAATTCCACCAAGGTTTTTATGGCAACACTCGTGGGTTTATTGCCAGCGAACATAATGAACCTCTGCGGGAATATTGTGTTTGGCAAAGTAGGCGAGCCAGCGCAGTTGATTATCCTGTAATCGGTCACCGGGGCCTTTGACTTCAATGAGTCGATAGGTTTTTTCAGCAGGAAAAAATTGAATTAAATCGGGTAAGCCGCTGCGATTCATTTTGATATCAAATAATATTCGTTCAAAAATGGCTTTTAAATCTGTGGCTGGAATTGAGTGTAGTGCTAAGTCGAGTAAATCGTAGGTGAGAAAGCTCCAATGAACAAGGTGATTGCTAATTCCCATTTTTTCTTGCCATGTATTTCGTATCGCTTGTGCATATTCCCCATTTTCAAATAACTGCCAGAGCTTTGAAATTTTCGGTCTGTTAACAGAAAAGTTTTCTTGATAAAAATCCAAGGGTGCCGATTGAAAGGGGTTTGCAAATGCGCCCTCAATACTGCGGAACATTTCCGGCCAAAGCCAAAGCCCAAATAAGCTGAGCAGCAACGCGTTTTCAGCATAGACACAGGGCGTTTCTGGGCTGTGTAATGATTGACGAACAACTTCCTCTACACGTAGCGCGTTCCCCTGGCCATCACTCAGTTTGGGCAACTCTATGAATTTTTCAGCTATGGATATCGCATCTTCTCTATTAAATGGAATACCTAGGGAACCTCTGAAAAATTAACCCCATTCAAAAAAAATCACCTTCAAAAGGCAATTTTACAAAAAGTTTGCATTAACCTATCGTTATTTTTCCGTTATTTTTCGTTTTTCCGTCTGTAAGTTGCCATTTTGGCAAATTACAGACGGACTACTCCTATGCAAGCAGACAACTTTTCATTCGAATTAAGTTCGCAAGCCCAGCTAAAACGCATAAGCGATTAGTGTTTTTTTCCAGGCCGCGATACCGAACCTTGCTGTAACCAAACATGCGCTTAATGTAAAAAAGGCATGTTCCACTTTTGCACGAACACTTGCTTTTATTTTTTCAGCCTGTGCTAAAGGATTGGACTTGGTTAGCTGCGCACGCTTACTTGGACGCATCGCAATAAGCCATTCGACTTCGCGCTCTTCATGCTCTTCGCGTTTATCTACCCCCTGATAACCCGCATCGCCCCACACCCGCAATTCCTCACCATGCAGCAATTGATCTGCCTGCGTAATGTCATGCGCGTTGGCACCCGTTGTCGTTATGCTATGAATTAAACCCAGTCCATCATCAACACCTATATGCATCTTCATGCCGTGATGCCATTCATTCCCTTTTTTTGTTTGATGCATCTCTGGATCACGCGCTTTATCTGCATTTTTAGTGGAGGTTGGTGCAGCGATTATTGTGGCATCGATAATCGTGCCTTCACGCAAACGCAAACCCTTGTCGGCAAGGTGCTGATTAATTGTGTCGAATACTTTTTTACCAAACTTATGCAACTCCAAATAATGACGGAAATTCAAAATCGTGGTTTCATCCGGAATGCTTTCACACAAACGCAGATGTGCGAAGCGGCGCATGGATTCCACTTCATAAAGATAATCTTCCATCTCGGGATCGCTGAGGTTATAAACCAATTGCATAATGTGAATACGCAGCATGGTTTCCAGTGGATATGGTGGACGGCCTGGGCCACCTTTACTGTAGCCTTTGCCCACCTGCTGTTTGAGCTTTTGCCAAGGAATCAGCACCTCAAGTTGATCGAGGAATTTTTCACGGCGGGTTTTACGCTTTTTGATGGCGTATTCAGCTTCAGCAAAGGTTAATTGGCTCATGGTTTTCACCGACAGTTTTTGATTACTCTATTTTGCCAAATATTTGGGAATATTTCAGAGGTTCCCTAGCTTTTTTGCGATTCGCGGTGCCATCCGTTGCGCGATTTGTAATTCGTGCTCATTCAGTGGTGCGTCAATTAAATCGTTAAGCAGGTTCCAAGCCTCTGAGTAGCGCGCTTGCTTTTCCAACAAGCGAACTTGTCGCTCACGCGAAGGCGGCAAATGGCTTTGTTGATAGAGTTGAAACGCGAGGCCGTGCTCACTTAATCGCTCTAACTCATAAGCAATGTGATTAAACAGTTTGGCGCGCCGCCGTTGTAATTTTTCATGTTCAATGGGTGGCGGTATTTGTTCGGCAATGTTGAACAAGTCATCAATGGATGACGCAGCTTCAACATCATCACGGAGTTTTACTAGTTGCTGGTAGGTTTCAATTTCTTCACGGCTGTTAAATGTGCGATGCAAAGGATCAATGGTGTAATTCTCGTAGCGGAATAATCCCAAATCCTGCAAAACAAATTCAGTGAGGTCTTGATGGGCGTTGCCAAAAAATAAGAGCAGTAGCGTGCTAATAATCGATTGGTTCCGTAGATAATACGCATCGCCTAATTGATGATTCGTCCATGCCGCCCAGGTTTGTGTGCTATTAAATTTTTCTGCAAGTGCTTCTATCAACACTTCTTTGCGCGCTTGTTTGAGTCCTTTAAGATCTTCACCAAATAGTTGCAACAATTCAGGTTTGGTAAGAACGTTCGTTAGTTCTTGAAGACTAATCAGCGCATCGTTCGATAATAGATCGTGAGTAATTAATGTTTGAGCCGATAATGCAATGGATGCAATTTCTGGGTAATCCAATTTATCAAAACGAAACAACGGCCCTTTACGACTAGAAAGTCGAACCAATAAGCATTGCGCATCGTGATTGATTTGATGAAACGCCTGAATAAATTCTTGCTCTTGCGCTGTTAATAAATCTGCATAACG